>JAZSNY010000021.1:0-45190 GCA_045536625.1 Candidatus Enterousia sp. | reverse complement strand
GTTTGTTTGAAAGTGAAAGGGGATATATGACACATATTATTGCGTTTGCGAATCAAAAGGGCGGGGTGGGTAAAACCACGACTGCTATTAACATTGGTGCGTCCCTTGCGGCGATTAAAAAGCGTGTTTTATTGGTTGATTTGGATCAACAGGGTAATGCCGGCACGGGGCTGGGGTTTGAACGCGGGGCGCATGACCAAAATGTTTATGATGTTATAATGGGGGTGTCGTCTGTTGCTGATAATATTCTAAGTACCGCTGTGCCAGGTTTGCATCTGTTGCCGTCCAGTCAGGCCCTTGCCGGTGCAGATATTGATTTATTGGATGTTGAAAATCGCGAATACAAGTTGCGTGAAGCCTTGGCCCCAATAATGGATTATTATGATTTTATACTGTTGGACTGTCCGCCTGCGTTGGGTTTTTTAACGATTAACGCATTAACTGTTGCAGACAGTGTGATAATTCCCTTGCAGTGCGAATTTTTCGCTCTCGAAGGGGTTCAACAGTTAACTGATACTATATCGATTGTACGTGACAAGTGGAATCCTGGTCTGGGGATATTGGGGGTTTTATTGACCATGTATGACAAACGTTATGGTCTGACGCGTGCGGTTGATGATGATGTTCGTAAAACGTTTGGTGACACGGTCTTCAAGACGGTTGTGCCACGCAATGTTCGTGTGTCCGAAGCGCCAAGTCATGGTAAGCCGGCGCTGTTTTACGATTTTAATTCAAGTGGCGCCCAGGCATATCTGCGTGTCGCGACCGAGGTTGTACAACGAACCACAGGGGGAACTGATGGCGAATAAATTTGGGTTGGGACGTGGGTTGGCAGATTTGCAAAGTGCACGTGGTGCGATACCGAATATTTCTTTATTAACCCCTACCGAGCGGGTTGTTGTAAAACAGGTCCCGTTGTCGCAAATTGCTGCAAATCCCGATCAGCCACGTAAAACTTTTACCGAAGGTGAATTGGCCGACCTGGCTGCTTCTATTCGTGAAAAGGGTGTGTTACAGCCAATATTGTTGCGCGCTGTTACCGGACGGCCATATATGTATGAAATTGTTGCGGGGGAACGTCGTTTTCGTGCGTCTAAAATGGCGGGCAAGACGGAAATACCGGCCTTGATAAAAACGCTTGATGATACAAATGCGCGTGAAATTGCATTGATTGAAAATGTTCAGCGTGAAAATCTGAATCCCATGGAAGAAGCGAACGCATATAAAAATTTGATGGAATGTTGTGATTATGAATTGGCGGATGTTGCGCGCCTGATTGGCAAATCAGACAGTTATATTCGTAACATGTTGCGATTAACTTCGTTGCCCGAATCTGTGCAACATTTGGTAGAGCAGGGCGAATTATCCGCATCCCATGCGCGTACGATTGCGGTTGCCGAAAATCCCGAAGATTTGGCGCATAAAATTATATCTGAAAAATTATCGGTATCGGATACGGACAGGTTGGTAAAATCCGCGCCCCGCGCAAAAACATGCCGTAATCATACAAACAAGAACATTGATGACGCGCAAATTCATGATATGGAAAACAAAATAAAGGGCGCCCTGGGGGTGGGGGTAAAAATAACCGAGCGTCGCGGTGGTGCGGGGCAGGTAACGTTATCTTTTGTTTCCCGTCCCCAGTTATTTGAATTGGTTGAAAAGTTAACAAAATAAAAATGTTCAAAAAAGCCGGCAAATGCCGGCGATTTTTATTAAAATTAAAGTCAAATGATTTTGTTAAAAAATACCGGCTTTTGCCGGCTTTTTTATCGTTTTTTTGATTTGAACAGGTTTAAAACGGAGTTAATATCCTTTTTTATACTTTGCGCGACCCGTCGATTTGTCTCGTTAAAAACCCAACGTTCTTCTTCGATGGCGGTTTGTTTTTCCAAATCGCGTTTTATATTATTCAAAGGTCGTGACGTGCCATCCGTGTTGCGCCATGGCACGGTTATCTTCTTGCCCGAATTTTCGCCCAATGTAACATTGCCAAAGGAATCAAAGGCCATCAAAACCTGTGGTGGATTCCCCGGGGCCAGGAAACTAAACTGTGGCGTTGGTGTATGATATGCGTTTTCAATATTTTTTGCGCGTCCACCATCAAACAGTGTGCCGATTGAAAATCTTAAAATAATATTCCCGTTTACGGACCACATATTGTTTTGTGGGGCAGGGGACATGTTATTGTTTGTGCCGCCAAAAACGCTAATTGGGTGTACGTCGTTGTTTTGTTTACGCAATTTGCCCAGCATTTCATCAATCATATCCACATCTTGCCCAAAAGATGAAATATTGATAACACAGGCGCTGTTTTTTTGTCTGCGTGACATTTCGGTAATAAATTCAATATTTTTCTGCATCGCGTGTGGATGGAATCTGTCCAGGGACAATGATACCTGCATTGGAATTAGTCTAAAACTGCTGATGCTGTGTGCGCTTAATACATCGACCAGGTCATCAAAAATCATATCTCGCATGGGGGTAAGTATCCACCCTGCATTTGTTTTTATATCAACGCTGCATCCGTTATCCAACGCCAAATTCAGCAATTTTCTGGCATAGTTTTTTTCGGTGTGAAATTTGTAGGCGCTCATAATTTCTCCGCCTGTAAATACCAAATCCTTGCTAAATTTTGGATCATTTATGGCCTGCTTGATATAATTTTCTATTATTGCCGACGGAATATAGTTTTTAGGCATATTTGCGCCAGCCGATTCACAACAGTGTGGGCAATTATTCCAACAGTAATGCGTGGTTTTAAATATCATTACATACGGCAGTTTTTGTATCGCCTCTGCCGCGCTTGATTTGCGACATACCATCGTGTGAAAAAAATCATGTATCCTTAACATGAAATACAATATAACACAAAACCTTGCTTTGTCAACAGGTTGAACAAATAGTCGATAAAAAAACCGCCCGATTGGGCGGCTTTTGAAACTTTCAACAATTATTTAACTGTTGTTGTGGCGTTACGGTTCCACTTCCAAACTTCCTCACCGGAACCTTTAACCAATGGGCGTTCTTTACCATAAGAGATAGTAGAGATACGTTTTGCACAAATGCCATCATTTACCAACACTTCCTTGGCTGCATTCGCACGACGTGCGCCCAGGGCTAAGTTGTATTCTGTTGAACCACGTTCGTCACAGTTACCTGCGATTTGGATTTTTACATCTTCGTGGTTTTTCATATACAAAGCCTGGCCCAACAGGTTATTTTTCGCATCTTCTGTGATTTCAGATGAATTGAAACCAAAGAATACACGCTGATCATTCAAATCTGCCGGTTCTACAATCTTAGAAGAGCCGCCGCACGCTGCCAACAGGCCAGCTACGCCCGCCAACAAAGCAAAGTTTTTAATTTTCATGAAAATACTCCCTTGTGTTTCTGTTGCTCGTGTTCTATTGTACTACAAAGGGTTTGAATTATCAAGGAAAAACAAAAATGTCTGATTATAATCTGCGTGATCTTGAATTGGCGGGTGTTTGTTGGGAATTGGCGGATGCGCCGATTTCTATGCCGATTTCGGAAAAAAAGGAAGATGTTATCGCATCTGCACGTCCAACAGCCGCAACAGTTATGGCAGAAATAGGGCGTATTGCAACATCTGTGGTCCCGCCCATTGCCCCGTCCCAGACCGTATCAGTTGATACAGTTCGCGCCATGGCATCACGTCCAAACGACATGTTTACTTTAAATCGTATGATTGATGAATTTAATCATCCGTTACGCGCTACTGCAACAAACACCGTATTGCCACATGTGGGGCAGGGTGATTTGCTTGTTCTAACAGACGTACCTGGGACGGAAGATGACGCAACGGGGCGCATATTGTCCGGCACAACAGGTGAATTAATGGATAAAATGTTGGCGGCCATTGGTTTGGGGCGACAAAACGTATCTATTATTCCCGTTGTGTTTTGGCGCACGCCCGGTGGGCGCACGCCTACGCGCGCTGAATTGGACTTATCGCGACCGTTTGTTGACAGGGCCATTGATTTGTTGCGCCCGCGTGTAATTTTGACGCTTGGTACACTTCCCGCGACCGAGATGGCGGGTATAAACCTGGCCAAGTCGCATGGTGTACCGGTAACATTGGCGGGCGGGGCAATTTTGATGCCAATATATCATCCAAATTTCCTGATATTAAAGCCTGCGGCTAAACGCGATGTATGGACGGCGTTGCAAAATGTTCAAAATATCTTGAAAAGTGCCGAATAATAGTTAATAATTCGCACATATTGTAATAAAGGAGCCTACAATTAAACCTATGATAAACCGTGATAATCGTCGTGACACCGGTCCACGAATGAATAACAAAATATTTGCCAAATCTGTCCAGGTAATCAGTGCGGACGGCCAAAATTTGGGCGTTATGCCCACGCCCCAGGCGTTGCAAATGGCATTCGATTTGGGGTTGGATTTGGTTGAAATGAATCCAAACGCACCTGTGCCAATTGCCAAAATTATGGATTATGGAAAATTCAAATACGAACAGAAAAAACGCGCATCCGAAGCCAAGAAAAATCAAAAGACAACTGAATTAAAAGAAGTTTGGATAAAACCTTTCATTGAAGAAAACGATTTGAACATCAAGTTAAAAAAGGTTTTTGAATTTTTGTCCGAAGGTAACAAAGTAAAAATTTCTGTTATGACCAAGGGGTCTAAAAAGGTTTTGGCGCGTGGTAAAGATGCGGTCCCGGAATTATTCGCCCGTGTAATTGAAATTATTGGTGAACGCGGTTCCTTGGAATCAAAATCTAAACCCGACGAAAGAACAAAATCAATTATAATTGCGCCTGCAAAGTAAACAAAACCGCCCCAAATGGGGCGGTTTTTCGTTAAATAGCCTTTTGTAAGACAGCGGTAAACGTAGACTCTGCCACTTTTTTTCCACCAACCATTGCAATACCATGAAATTTGTGCAACTTCATTTTTGTCATTAACAATTCTACATGTAATTCTAACTTATCGCCAGGGCGAACCATGTGTGAAAACTTAATCTTTTCCATTGTGGTAAAATACCCTAACATTCCCTGACGTTCTTCTTCGCTTAATCTTTTAAAAGCAACATAACACGCGGTTTGTGCCAACGCTTCGACCTGTAATACGCCCGGCATAATTGGATTGCCTGGGAAATGTCCAGAACACCAGAACTCATCATCGCGAACATATTTTATACCAACCGCACTGGTATCATTGTATTCACGAATCTCGTCCACCAATCGCATATTGCCACGATGTGGAATTACGCTTTCAATTTCCTTTGCGTCTATCATTTTTTCTTCCTTTAATTTTTCATCTGTTTTTTCAACCATGCATAATGACGCATAAATTCTGTGCCCGGTCCCGCGGGATATCCCATATGCGATTCACCATCTGGGATATTACGGAAAACACCACTGTTGGCGCCGACAGACGCATCATTACCAATATGCACACCGTTTGCCACACCGACATGTCCGCCCAATAATGCGCGGTCACCAATCACAACACCGCCCGCCAAGCCAACCCCACTGGCCAAGAAGCATTCGCTTCCAATAACAACTCCATGTGCAATCTGACACAGGTTATCTATTTTTGTCCCGTCACCAACACGTGTGTCTGTCATGGCGCCACGGTCAATGCATGTGTTTGCCCCAACGGAAACGCGTTCGCCCAAAATGACACGGCCAACATGAGGGATAAATATATTTTTTCCATTTTGGCGGGTGAAACCAAATCCATCTTTGCCAATAACTGCATTTGCATTAATTACACTGTTTGCGCCAATCGTTGCATTTTCAATATGTGCGCCACTGTGTACCACCGTACCCCGTCCCAATACAACGCCCCGACCAATAAAGGCGCCTGGATAAATTTTTACATCTGGTTCGATTGTTGCGCCACGTTCAATTGTTGCGAATTGCCCGATATAAACGGTGCGTTTTTTACGAAAGAATACGCCACGATCAATATGTGCATTTTTGCTGATTCCAAATCGTGGTTTTTCCCGATATATTTCGCCCAAGATTTTTACGATATTTCCACGTGGACTGTCTGTTATCAAAAGGGTTGCCCCCTGGGGTGCATGCTTTGCCATATCGGGTTGAACCAAAATAACGGTTGCGCGTGTGTTCTCTAACACGGACACGGGCAGTATTTTAAATGCATTACTGTTTTGTTCCGTGGAATAGAAAGCCAACTGTCCCCCACGTGCGTCTGCGATTGGTGCAACGCCCCGGACGGGTGCGTTTGCGTCCCCACGTAATTCCAAACCAAACTTGGTCGCCAATGCGCCGGCTGTGGTTTTGTTTGCCGCCGGTCCGAACAAAGATCTTAGTATTTTCATCATAGCATGCCGATTATAGATAAAAAAATTTTCATCTGCCACAATTTTATAAATTTCTATAATTTTACTTGCATTTTTACGAATCGCACTTATAATAATAAGCGTTCTTAAATAAAAATTTTAAGGGCGGGGTTCGGAAACAGACCCCGCTCTTTCAATAAGACATACAATAAACGCAAAGGAGTATATAAATGTCTTTTGTTTCTATGCCACGTCAAGATTTGTTGCTGTCCATTGATTCCCTGGCCCAGGAAAAGCAAATTGATCGTGAAATTGTTATTGAATCGTTAGAGGCGGCTATTGCAAAAATCGCAAAACATAAATACGGGGAAGAGTTTAATATTACGGCCGAAATTGACCGCAAAAACGGTGCGATTCATGTCAAGCGTTTATTTGATGTCATTGATTCCCCTGAATCAATGGGTGAAGAATATGATCCAAACACGATGCTAACGGTTGCCCAGGCAAAAAAATACGCAAAAAATCCCGTTGTTGGTGATGTGGTAGAGGATGCCCTGCCAGAGCCTGAATTTGGCCGTATGGCATTTCAAACCGCAAAACAGATGATGACAACGCGTGTTCGCGATGCGGAAAAGGGACGTCAGTTCGAAGAATTCAAAGATACAATCGGTGACATTGTCAATGGTGTTGTAAAGCGCATTGAATTTGGCAATGTTTTTGTTGATATCAATGGCAAAGCCGAAGGTTATATAAAAAGTACGGAATTAATCCCCGGCGAACGTCTTAGCGTTGGGGATCGTGTTCGTGCGTTGATTATGGATGTTACTCGTTCCAATACCGGGCCCCAGATATTTTTGACGCGTACCCATCCAATGTTTATGGAAAAATTGTTTACCCAGGAAGTGCCAGAGATTTACGAAGGTATTATTAAAATAAAATCTGTTGCGCGTGCACCAGGTTCGCATGCAAAAATCGCGGTTGAAACCGCCGACCCATCGATTGATGCAGTTGGTATGACTGTTGGTATCAAAGGGACACGAATTCAGCCGGTTATCAATGAATGTCATGGTGAAAAAATTGACGTAATTTTGTATTCCGAAGACCCGGCCGTATTTATAGTCAACGCAATGCAACCGGCCAAGGTCGCAAAAATTATTGTTGACGAAGACACCCGCAGTGCGGCTATCGTTGTAAATGAAGATCAACAGTCCCTGGCAATTGGTCGTCGTGGACAGAACGTGCGCCTGGCGTCCCAGTTGACGGGGTGGAACATTGATGTTATGAACGAAACCGAAGAGCAAGAACGTCGTACCAAAGAATTCAAAGAAAAAACAGAATTGTTCATTGGCGGTTTGGATGTTGATGAAATGATTGCCCAGTTGCTGATTACCGAAGGATTCCGAACGATTGAAGAAATCGCATTCGTTGACATTTCTGAATTAGAAGGAATTGAAGGCTTTAATCCGGAATTGGCGGCAGAATTACAAAAACGCGCCAAAGATTACTTGGATAAAATAGAACAAGATTATATCGCGGCCGGTCATAAAATCGGTATGCAAGACGATTTGTTGAAATTTGATTTCATCAAACGTCCAACAATTATGAAACTGGGCCAGGCTGGCATAAAATCTTTGGTTGATTTGGCTGATTTGTCAACAGATGAACTTGTTGAAATATTGGGTGAAGATACGATAAGCAATCGTTTGGCCGGGCGCATAATTATGAAAGCGCGCGAAATAGCCTATGACATTAAACAGGAAAACGAATAAAACATAAAACTGACGGAGTTGTTTAAACATGGCAACATTAACACTTGGAAAATCTGTAACAACCGATGCGGTTCGCAGCAAAAAGGGCGACGCAGTTTTCGTTGAACGTCGTTGTTGTGTTGTTGTTTCTGGTAGCAAGGAATTGCGTGATGAACCCGTTACGCCAACCACCCCAAAAAATGCGGCCGATGAAAAATTACGTGCCGTTTTGGCCGCGGCCAAGGCACGTGAAGAAGAAAGAAAAAAACGAGAAGCGGACGAAGCGGCCGCACGTGCCGCGCGTGATGCGGAAATTGAACGCGAAAAACGTGCCGCCGAAATGGTTCGTGAACAGTTGGCTGCACGTGAAAAATCGTCTATTGTTGATAATATCGATGATGGCGAAGAGGTTATCGCGCCGCAAAAACAAAAAACATCGACCCCGCCCAAGGTCTTTACAAATAATGCCATCGCGGGGGCAAATCGTGGAAAAAATCGTGGTGGTGATGACGAAGATTCACGCCCGGGTAGATTTAATAACTCAAAAAAAGATTTTAAAAAGTCCGGAAAAATTCATCTGCACGACATTGTCATGGGTGATGGCGATGATGATGATGAAATCGGATTGCGTGGCGCAAATCGTCGGCGCAGCGAAGCGTCATTAAAACGTTTTCGTGAAAAGGCGCGCGCTGTATTTACGGCCCCACAAAAGGTTGAACATGTGGTGAATCTTGGGGATACGATTACGGTCAAAGACTTGGCTGCGGCAATGGCGGAAAAGGTTGGAAATGTTATCAAGAAATTGATGGAAATGGGAATGATGGTATCCGTTAATCAATCCATTGATGCCGACACAGCCGAATTGATTGCCGGTGAATTTGGCGCAACGGTCAAGCGTGTTGTTGTAAAACCATATGCAGATATTCTTGAACGTGAACCAAATCCTGAAAATTTGACGCCACGTGCACCGGTTGTAACCGTTGTTGGACACGTTGATCATGGAAAAACATCTTTGTTGGATGCGTTTCGCAATGCTAATGTTGCCGCGGGCGAAGCCGGCGGAATTACCCAACATGTATCATCCTATGAAGTAAAAACAAAATCCGGTCAAATGATAACATTTTTGGATACACCGGGACACGAAACCTTTACGGCCATGCGTGCCCGTGGTGCCCAAATGGCAGATATCGTTGTATTGGTTGTTGCGGCAAACGATTCTATTATGCCACAAACAATCGAAGCGATTAATCACATCCGTGCGGCAAATGTTCCATTTATCGTTGCGATTAATAAAATCGACCTGCCCGAAGCAAACGCTTTACGTGTCAAGACCGACCTGTTACAGCAAGAGGTTCAAGTTGAAGAAATGGGTGGTGATATCCAATGCGTTGAAATATCTGCAACAAAAAAGATAGGTTTGGATAAACTGGAAGAGGCAATTTTGTTACAGGCCGAAATGATGGATTTAAGGGCCGATGCAGACATGCCTGCCGTTGCATATGTGGTCGAAGCAAAAATGGAAAAGGGCCTGGGGGCTGTTGCAACCGTTCTGATGCGTCACGGCACATTAAAGATTGGCGATGTATTCGTTGTCGGTGAAACATTTGGTCGTGTTCGTGGCCTGATTAATTCCGCCGGTGAACGCGTTAAATCTGTTCGCCCGGGACAGCCTGCGGTTGTATTGGGATTAAACACGGTTCCATCTGCAGGTGACGATTTGCGTGTCATGCAGACCGAGGCCCAAACCCGTGAAGTCGCCGCATATCGTGCACAATTGGCCAGGGACAAGGCAAATGCAGTAAAACGTTCGTCATTGGAAGAATTGTTTGCCAAACGTGACGAATCCAAGAAACTGATATTACCAATCATTCTGCGTGCAGACGTTCAAGGGTCGGTAGAGGCTATTTCTGACATGCTCAAAGAAATTAACACAGACAAGGTTGGTATTGAAATCCTGTCGTCGGGCGTGGGACAGATTACCGAAGGAGACATCCGTCTTGCCACGGCATCTGGTGCGGTTATCATTGCCTTTAATGTTCGCGCAGATTCGGTCGTCCGTGACATGGCGCGCAGTAATGGTGTTGATATTCGCTATCACAGTGTTGTTTATCGTATTACGGACGAAATCAAAGAAATCTTGTCTGGTAAATTGGCACCTGAAAAGCACGAAACCTTTATTGGATATGCAGATGTTATCGCATTGTTTACCGTCGGCAAAGGCATACGTGTTGCCGGTTGCCGGATGAGTGAAGGCACCATCAAAAAAGATGCCTTTGTTCGTCTGTTGCGCAACAACGTTGTTATTTACGATGGCAAAATTGGACAACTGCGTCGTGAAAAGAACGAAGTCAAGGAAGTGTCCGGTGGCGTTGAATTTGGGATGTCTTTTGATAAATATAATGATTTAAAAGAAGGTGACCGCGTCGAATGTTACGAAGTCGAAGAAGTTCGCGCCCAGCTATAAAAAATCCCCCATTTGGGGGTTTTTTATTATTCTTCGCCGAAATCCATATCGCGCAGTTTTTCCGCCCGCGGGGCAATTTTAGAAATAGATGTTTGCAGCAAATCTATATCCGTTTGTGCCTGGGCAAAGTGTCGTGAAACATTTCCGGCGCGGTCACTCAGTCGACCTAAATCGGTTAACAACATATCTAATTCTTTTTTTATTTTAGCTGCCACGCGTTTGATTTTTATATCCGACAAAACCGCCCGAATTGTATTCAACGTCGCCCACAAAGTTGACGGGGACACGATAAAGACCCGCCTGCGTGCGGCATATTCAATCGTCGCCGGAAATTCACGATGCAGAACTTCGAAAATTGATTCTGATGCAATAAACATCATCGCGGATTCCGCAGTTTGACCGGGGATAATATATTTTTCACCGATTGCATCAATATGCTTGCGTACGTCCAATTCAAACTGTTTCCGTGCCATACCATCGTTTGCATCTGTTACCATGCGGTTATAACTTTCCAATGGGAATTTGCTGTCTATAATCATATCACCCGGCGGATATGGCAGACGGATTATACAATCCGGTCGTACCCCTGTGTCCAATACGGATTGAAAAGCATATGTTTCCGGTGGCATAATATCACGCACCAAATCTTCCAGTTGTCTTTCGCCAAAGGTTCCGCGTGCCTGTTTATTTCCCATCAGGATGTTTTTAAAATTCGCAATGTCACCACTTATATTTTTTAATTCAATGGCATTTTGGCTAAGCGCGCCCAATCTTTCGGCCAATCTTTCGCGCAGACGTGCATTATCTTCACGCAGTGCCGATATATCAACCGTTGGTCGTCGCATCAAAATTGCCAATAATAATAAAATGATAATAAACAATAATACAAAAATATAAGTTGTCATTTCGCTTTCCTTTGCTATTATTTATTATAAAGGGAATAAAATATGTTGCAAATGAAACTTTGTGGCGATGTGGTTTTGCGTACGCCGTGCGCCCCCATCGACGATATTTCGCCGGAATTGTTATCGACCATGGACGAAATGGTTGAAATGATGCGTGCACAAAATGGCGTTGGCCTGGCCGCGCCCCAGGTGGGAATCCTGTCGCGGTTTTTGGTTATGATGGACCCTGATTCCGAAACGGTTTATCGCATGATAAATCCACGCATTGTATCATATGGCACGGACAAGGCTATTATGGAAGAAGGCTGCCTGTCGGTTTTGGGACATGACGGTTTGCCGGTGTATGCAAATGTTACGCGCCCGTCTTCGGTTGTTGTCGAATGGACCGACGAACGCGGCGAAAACAAAATGGCCGAAATGCACGGTCTGCCGGCCCGCATTGTGCAACACGAAACAGATCATCTGGATGGTAAATTATTTGTGGACTATCTGTCACCACTGCGTCGCGAAATGTTAATGCGCAAAGTAAAAAGATTAAAGATATGAAATTAGTATTGATGGGAACGAACGCCTTTGTTGTTCCAATTTTTGATGCAATAAAAAACGCCGGTCATGAAATTGTGGCGGTCTTTACACGTGCGCCAAAACCCACCGGTCGCAAACGCATACTGACGCCTTCACCGGTCCATATCTGGGCAAATGAAAATGGATTAACGATTCATACGAACATTAATGAATATAATTATACGCCTGATATGGTTGTTGTAATTTCATATGGTGTGATATTACGTGATAATGTTTTAAATTCTGCGCCGGTTATAAATATTCACCCCAGTTTGTTACCCAAATATCGTGGTCCGTCGCCAATTCGCACGGCAATTTATAATGGCGACAAAACATCTGCGGTGTGTTTAATGGACGTAACGCCCGAATTGGATGCGGGGGACGTGCACATATGTCGCGAATTTGAAATTGATATCAATGATACAAATGAATCCGTCGAAGAACGTGTGTCGCAAATTGGTGCAGATATGCTGATTGAATATTTGCAAAAACCATCTGCATATCCCGGCACCCCGCAAAGTGGCACCCCAACATTTACACACAAATGGACGGGGGACGATGAAATAATCGATTGGTCGCGTACACCACGTGAAATTCATAATCAGATTCGTGCGCTGGGGTGTGGTCGTACCCAAATAAATGGCATTGATGTCAAGATTTTAAAGACGCGCCTGAACAACGATAATTTGGAAATATTGGAAATTCAGCCCGCCGGGAAAAAGCCAATGGATTGGAAGAGTTTTACCAACGGTCTGCACGGTGCAGAAATCAAATATGGGAATTAATCATGGAAAAAATATGCAAAAATTGTGGGCACTATGTGGAACACACAGACAAACAGAAAAAAACGTATTATTTGTGCTATAACAATGATAAAATAAATATATTTTTCTTTGGACCAAAACGCATAAGCCCGGTTGATACATGTGAAAATTTTACACAAAAGACACGCTAACAAATGACACGATATAAACTAACACTTGAATACGATGGCACCGACCTAATTGGCTGGCAGGAAAATCGCCAGGGACCATCTGTTCAGTCTATTATGCGTGATGCGATTGAAGGGTTCTGTGGCACGCGCGCGGATGTTGTTGCGGCCGGCCGTACCGATGCGGGGGTGCACGCCACCGCAATGGCGGCGCATGCGGACATTCCCGGTGAACACGATGCCGAAACCGTTATGCGCGCGCTGAATTTTTATTTGGTGGGCAAACCCGTCGCGGTGTTGGATTGTGCGATTGCGTCTGATGAATTTCATGCGCGATTTGATTGTGTGGCCCGTCACTATAAATATGTGGTATTAAATCGTGGTCCATCGCCCGTATTGGCGAAAAATCGTGTGTATTGGGTGCCACGAAAATTGGATGTTAATGCAATGCGCACGGCCGCCGAAAAGTTAATTGGCAATCACGATTTTACCAGTTTTCGCGCATCCGAGTGTCAGGCAAAATCACCCATTAAAACATTGGATAAAATCACAATCACACAAAATGGTGATGAAATAGTATTTGAATTTTCTGCGCGTTCATTTTTGCATCACATGGTGCGAAATATTGTGGGCACATTGATTGAAATCGGATTGGGCAAACCATACGATATTGATGAAATTTTGTCGGCAAAAAATCGCAGCGCGGCCGGCCCAACGGCGCCTGCATCGGGTCTGTACTTTATTCGCGCAGATTATTAATTCCATCGCCGATTGCGTACGGTATACTTAACATCGCCATTTGGATAAATCACAAATCCACCACGCAGCAATTTATGCGCGCACATATTTGAATCTATGTCATAGTATGAAATGATATACCTGATACTGTCGTCACGACAAAGTGTGTCGATATTTTTCATCAGTGGCACAAACTTTTGTATATAAATAATATCATCATATCTATAAACCCCATTTTCATGTTTGCGCCGGCGATTTGGTGTGCTTTGCGCTTCGCCATTAATTTGTTTCCACGTATCAAATGCAAAATAGTGATTGGATGCGCGTGACTTGTTAAATTCCAGTTTTCCATCGTCACGCACAAATGCCACCAATTCATTATCATATGTTGCATAGAATATTGGTCGTGGCGTTGTGTATATAATAACTGTGCCGATGCAGGAAAATACGCCAAATAAAATATAATTTACCCGAATTTTTATATTCTTGATTAATATCAATGATATCAGCCCCATTATTAAAAACATAATCGCCATGTTTGAAACATGTGGGACGTTAATCATGGCGCCGGGCATATTGGAAATGTGTTCTGCGATACAAAACAAATAATCATATATGTCGTGCGCCAACGCAACCGGGCCCGACATGCCAAACATTGCCCCGATAAAGACCAATGGCATAATAACAAAAGAAAACACCGGCAACAAAATCAGATTCCCGACCAAACCATATATTGGAATTGCACCAAAATGCATTGCAACCAATGCGGCCGTAAATATCATCGCGACCAGTGATGTTAAGACACACGCATATATAATTTTTAAAAGTTTATTTTGTGGCATTTTGGGTCTAACAACATCATACAGCCATACCATCCCAAACACTGCCGCAAAGGATAACTGAAAACCGGCCTGCATGACATAGTGTGGATTCATCATAAATACGACACAAAACACAATCGCAACATTGCGCAGTGAAATTGCGCTGCGCCCAAAAATAAAGGCCAAAAATATTAACATGGTCATTAAAAATGCACGAATTGTTGCAACATCTGTCCCGGACAAGAATAAATAACCCATCAACCCGCACGCGGCGCAACACATTGCCGGAATTTTTGCTGGTATGCGCCGTGTTATATACGGGACCGAACGAAATAAAAAATAGAATATTAAAAATATCCATCCGCCAACCAATGTCATATGAAATCCACTGATTGACCACACGTGTCCTATGCCGGTTGCGTTCCATATTTGCGCATCTGATTTTGGTATCGCGCCCTTGTACCCCAACACCAACGTGTCAACCAAAAAAGAATCGGCCCTGTGGTGCATTGCATCGCGCAGGCTTTTTATGTTTGATTTATTTGCGGGTGTAATAACAAGAATTTCATCCGCATATCCCGTCGCGGTCAATTTATTAAAGTACGCCCACCTGGCATAGTCAAATGTTTCCGGCGCATATGCCGATGCCGGACGAAACAACCCTATTTTTGCGCGTACCGTATCACCGGGCGCAGGCAGCGACACAGCATCCATGATTGACACACGAACATTTGCCACACCGTTCCCCGCATTAATATCCGTGGCATTAACAGCCATCATAATTCGTGATTTTTCATCATTATATTCAATCGATTTTACCACACCTGTGATTTCAACATCGTGAATATTACGATTTAACCGTGGCGTATCAATAATATTGGTAAATACATCCGCATAGCAAAAACCAAACGCCAATAAAAATATTGCGCGCAATAACACAGGCGTCCGTTTGATAAATACGGCGCCACCACATATAAACATAAATGTCGCGCACGGTAAGGGGGTTGGTTCGTGATTGGATGTGAAATACAATGCGGCCCCACCCGCCAACAAAAACGGCACATACAGGAATAAATTCTGATACTGATTATCCAACCAATCGCGCATATGAAAAGTATAGGAATTTATACGCGCGTATCGCAATTATTTTTTGCGTGATTTCCGTGTTTTTTTGACTGCGGGTGTGGCGCTCAACATTTGCATCTGCATTTTCATTATGATATTTTCCTTCTCGCGGATTTGTTTTAACAGTTCTTCGTTTTCCAGTTTGATTTTGTTTAATTCTGTTTTGCTAATAATCACCTGGTTCGCCATTTGGCGCCCGCGCTTGTGGTTCAGAAAAAAGGCAAACAATGCCCCCAAAATTGCGCCTATGGATGCACTAAGGACATCAAAAAGTGTTTCCATGATAACCATAGAAACACTTTAACATTTTTCAGCCAATCAAATCATTGGGTTTATTTTCGCATGCCCGTTTTTGGATCAATCCACACCTGTTCGGCTGCGATTTCCATCATCGGCATATCGGATTTACTGTCCGAATATGCACGAACAACATTTGGAATAATTTTATTTTCACGTGCCCACTCGTCCATTTTGTATACTTTGTTTTGCCCCCAGCACAGAAATTCATACTTCCATGGTTTTTTCTTGTCCATTTTGGAACAAAAAACTGCATCAAATTTCATGTCACGCACCAATTGTGGCAACAGATAGTCCGGACTGGCAGATATCATCAACACTTTGCGTCCTGCGTCCTTTTCGGCCTGGACACGTTCTTTGGCCCAACCAAATCTTTCACGTTTATGCTGCTTAATAAATCCCGGTGCAAATTTCTTGACCATATTTGGTGTCATAAAACGACGAATATTTTCACGCCACCAAACACCACCCGGATTTATCCATTTGCAAACACCGCACACCATCATCAGCGGTATGTATAACCACGGACGCGCGCTGTGGCGGAAACAATATTTTGCAAATTCCACATTGGAATCATGCGCGGACAAAGTCCCATCAAAATCAAATAAAACAACTTCGGTTTTTTGTAACATATATTAAATACCTTTTTATTTTCTATTTTTTCTAAATTCATCCAAGGACACCACGCGTCCCGGGTCTGGTACCGTATCGGGTTTTTCATCCAATGGCAATTCCATGTCATTATCTGCGGCGGCCGTTTGTGGTTTTGGTTGAAACGATAACATAAAGTCAACTGATGGGTCCTTGAATTCTACCAGTGCTGAAAACGGCACACGTATAAAGAACGGACGTCCATCAAAAGTTAATTGCACCCCAAATTCTTTGTCAGACACATGCAGATTATTATAAGAATATTGTAAAACAATCGTCATAATATCCGGATATCTGATTCGCAAAAAGTCGGGCAAAACAACCCCCGCATCACGTGTTCGAAAAGTTATAAAGAAATGTGTTCCGTCCCCCAATCCATTAAATTGTGCATGAATCAGTGCATCTTTTACCACCGATTTTAATGCGTTATCCAATAAAGTTTGATAATCAATACGTGCCATAATTTTTACTCCGCGCATACTATATTATTTATTTCCCCATTTTGGCAAGTAACAAATACGGCATCGGGTACATCCTTAAAAATATCTGCATCCAATCCCGTTGCCCAAACCTGGGCATCGACGGCGCCCAATTCCGCAAAAATTTGTGCACGTGCATT
The DNA here is from genome assembly GCA_045536625.1 of Candidatus Enterousia sp. Taxonomy (GTDB): domain Bacteria; phylum Pseudomonadota; class Alphaproteobacteria; order Rs-D84; family Rs-D84; genus Enterousia. Next base: position 28,029 of record JAZSNY010000021.1, on the reverse strand, counting down.
TGAATCCAGGTGCGCCACCGCTTCGTCCATTAAAATAATTACACGTTGCCCAGTTTTGGTGTGCACCAATTTTGCATGTGACAAAATCAAATCTATTAATACGGTTTTTTGTTGTCCCGTACTGGTCAAATGTGCCGGCAACCCCAGTTCCTGGTTAAACACCGCAAAGTCCGATTTGTGTGCGCCATCCAAAACCATTTTGTCCCCAATCAAAACCCGATTGTTTTTCAGATATTCCATGTATGCACGTTCTGCATCGCCGGCGCTGCTGCCCTGTATCAGCATCTTTTCAATCCAACCCGACACGGACACGGCGCACCGCCTAAGGAAATAATTCAATTCGCCCGCGTATTGAATTCGTGCCACGGCGATTGCCACGGCCACACCCGCAATTTGTTCGTCCAATGCATTTAGCCAATGTATATCCGCCCCTGTTTTCAATGCACAGGCACGTTCACTAAGCAGTTTTGTCAATTTTGCCGTCCGCCCCGCATGGGACGTGTCAAAACACGTTATTAACCTGTCAAAAAAGGCGCGTCGTTCTGATGCGCTGTCAATAAACAACCTGTCTTCGCGTGGTGTCAGCCAAACAATGCGCATATGCTTGGCCAAATCGGCCAATGGCGCATTATCCCCGTCTATTTTTGCACGGCGATTCGCGTCCCCATGGGCAAAGTTTACAGAAATTTGCGTTGCATCATCTAATTCGGCAAAGGTGCTGAACCCACCATTTCCATCAAATCGTGCGATGTCCCCCATGGCCGCGCCCCGCATTCCACGTTCCCCACCCAGCATTGACAGGGCCTCTAATATTGCGGTTTTGCCCGCGCCATTTGGTCCGATAATAATCACATTATGTCGTCCAAATGTTTCGACACGACACATGGCATGATTCCTGAAATTTGTCAGACTTAAACTGTTTATCATGCGCAAATAATACACAATAAAAAAATCACCCGCAAGGGGTGTTTTTCTGATTTATTCTTTTAAAAAAAGTGGAGGCCTGGGTCGGAATCGAACCGGCATCCAAGGATTTGCAGTCCTCTGCATAACCACTCTGCCACCAGGCCTTAATCAGCGACCCAATCTTACGCAAAAAAAATTTGTATTTCAACAGAAAAATGTTTTATAATAGAAAAAGTTTTATGGGGGGGAATGTTTTACACATGAAAAAGGTATATTATTTATTGTTGTGCATGGCGTCTTTATCGGCGCATGCTGCGTCAGACGATTGCATGACACGAACGACCGTGCCGTCGGAAAAATTGAATTTACCCCAGGTAATAGAATTGGGCCTGTGTCGTAATCCGCAAACCACATCGGCATATTTGGCGTATGAATCGGCCCGACTGTCCAAGAACGCGGGCTATGCCGATTATCTGCCGTCGGTCAGTGCATCTGCTTCGGCATCAATCCCATATCGAAATGAACAGTGGGGCGATTGGTCGTATGGCGCATCCATTTCTGCATCATATCTAATATTTGATTTTGGCAAACGGTTATCTGATTTGAATCAGTTATCTGCATCATGGCGCGCCGCGGGTTTTGAATATGATGAAACGGTACAAAATTATATCTATGGATTGATTGGTTCGTATTATGCATTGTTAAACGCGGATGCGGACGTTGAATCGGCCCAGATGTTGCGTGATGTCGCAAAAACTGCGCGTGATACGGCGCAAAAAAAATTCAAGGCAGGTTCTGTTGCCAAGGCGGATGTATTAAAGGCCGATACAACATTGGCGGGGCGCGATCTGGATTTAGAACGCGCAAAAAACAATCGCGAAATTGCCAAGGGGACATTATTAAGCAAATTATCTTTCCCCGCGGACCAGGAAATAAATATCGCAGATTTGCCGGCGGAAATTGGAACGCCCGGCGACACCAAGTCCTTGGACGAATTATTCAATCAGGCGCAAAAAACACGTCCCGACCTGTTGCGGGCTTCTGCAAACAAAGATGCCGCATGGCATCGTCGAAACAGTACGTTTCTAAGCAACCTGCCAACAATATCTGCTTCGGGGTCGTTGCAATGGAACGATACACCGTCGGAAACATTTGGTGCGGGCAACGATAAAATCAGTGGCAGTATTGGAATACGCGCATCCATGCCACTGTTTGCGGGATTTGCAAATATGTATAACCTGCGCAACGCCCAGGTAAATTACGAACGCGCAATTGAAAGTGAGCGCGCAACCGCAGACAATGCATCCTTGGACGTGTATACGGCGTACCATAATTATAAAACGGCACAAACCGTTTTAAAACAGACGGAAACATTGCTGAAATCCGCAACGGAAAGCGAACGTGTCACCGCGGGTATGTATCGTGTGGGCCGCGCAACAATGCTGGATTGGCAAACTGCACAATCCGAATTAATGTCTGCAGAACGCCAGAATAATGCCGCCCGCTATGATTTATTTACCAAGCGCGCAGCGGTTGCATTGGCCGTTGGGGAAATCAAGGCAAAATTAGAAGAGGGGGAATTACATGAAGAAAACAACTAAATCATCTGATACGCAATCACCAAAACAAAAACGCCCATCTTTGTTTGGTCGATTCTTTCGTTTTATTTGGCGCAAAAAGTGGTGGATATTATTAATTTGTGCGGGTGCGCTTGCAATAAAATTCATTGTATCCGATCCCGCGGGCAAGGCACCCGAATACATAACAATAAATATTACCCGTGGTGATTTGCGCCAGGTGGTCAGTGCAACGGGTGAAATACAACCTGTCAATACTGTAAATGTCGGTTCCCAGGTATCCGGAACAATCGATAATCTGTATGTGGATTTTAATTCCAAGGTAAAAAAAGGTGACGTATTACTAACAATTGAACCATCTGTATTACAGGCAACCGTTGACGAAGCGCGTGCATCCCTGGACAGTACGATATCCCAACGAAACTTTGCAAAAAGTGAATACGAACGCAATAAAATGCTGTATGAAAGTGATATGATTTCACGCGCAGAAATGGAACAGTCCCTGACCCAATACGAACAGTCGGAACAGTCCGTAAAACGCGCCCAATCCACATATGATCGTGCGGTAACAAATCTGGGGTATGCAACAATTGTATCGCCGGTTGATGGTACTGTCATTTCGCGCAAGGTGGATGTGGGTCAAACGGTTGCTGCATCCTTTCAAACCCCAGATCTGTTTGAAATTGCCGAAGATTTAACCAAAATGCAAATTGAAACTGCTGTGTCCGAAGCGGACATTGGTGTTATCCAAGAAGGTCAACCCGTAACGTTTACCGTTGATGCGTATCCAACCGAAACATTTGATGGCGTGGTGCGTCAAATACGTCTGTCTCCGACAACAACATCGAACGTCGTTGTTTATACGGTTGTGATTGACGTTGATAATTCCGATTTACGTTTGATGCCGGGTATGACGGCCTTTGTTACAATTATTATTTCCGAAAAAGAAAACGTGTGGAAGGCGGCGAATGCGGCGTTCCTGGTGCGCAGTTTCGCAAACTTTTTGGAACCGACCGATATAAATGGTGCCACCCCTGCATCGCATCTGGCGTTGTTGCGTGACGGTGGTGTTGTATTGGTCCCGTATGGCAAGGGGCTGTCCACCGCAACAGAAACAGAAATTGTGTCTGAAGAAATTGAAATGGGGGACAAGATTATTGTCGGGCGTGTCGGTATGACATCCAACAACCCAAAAACATCCATGAATCCAATGCGCGGACCGGGTGGTCCACGTTAAAAATCAATCCCGCGCAAAGCGGGATTTTTTTAAAACGTTAAACGCAATCCTGCGGATAAAAATGGTGTTTTGGACGTTGTGCCGCCCGATATCCAACCGTCCACATTTTCACTGTATTTATAACGGAACGAAGCAATCAACATGTTGTCCCGGAAATCATCCGCATCATGGTGCCAAACGCCGGTATCTGAAAACATGTATGTCAAAGACAAACTGTACCGCAATAAATCATAACTAACCCCGGTACCCAGTACAAAACCATCAGATACAGGGCCTATTGGGTCCTGGTCATATATGACACGTGCCGTTGTGCCCCAAACCCAACTGTTGTATTGCAGATTTACGCCCGCAGATACCTGTGCGCGCCAATCTGCGGTAACGCCGGGGGTATAAACCTCGGGGTCAAAGTCATCAGGATTGTCCATAAAAGATACGCCAAATGAATATGCGGTTTTTATCTTGCCCGATGGCCTGCGAATTTTTAACCCCGCATCCATTGCCCAGTCGTAATCGTCCGCAAAACCGGCGGCCGAAAAACCATATTGTACGCCGGATTTTGGTGCGCTGGTTAAATTAATACGTGGTGCATTTCGGCCAGACATTAACGTTGTGTCTGGTATAACGGGACCGTCTGGGATAATTTTTTCATTGTACAATGGACGGTCATTAATTCGCAGCCCCCCGACATCGGGTAATCCCACCCCTAATTTTCGTGCAACAGAATCTGTGTAACCAACCTCTATTCGGCCCAGATTTCGAATTTCCCACAGGGCAAATGTTTCACGCGAAAAATTTCCCTTGTCCAGGGCCGCCTGGTCCATTGCGTAAACTAATCCAAATTTGTGTGTATCATTCATTTGATACGTAATCTGTGCGCGCCCACGCCAATCGCCGATAAACAGGGTTGATTCAAAATCGGGTTCAATTATTCCGCCTGTTGCATATCCGGTCAATTTGGCGGAAAACTTTCCTGTGTTATATTCAATGGCGGACGCCACACCGGGTGTGCACACGATAATAGCAATCAGTGCAACGGATTTTTTTAAATTAAACATATTATTTTTTACCTTCGGTTTCGGTCAAAATTGCATCACGCAGTTTGTTGTACGCACGTTCTTCGATTTGTCGTACACGTTCACGCGAAATACCATATTTTTGTGACAGTACCTCTAATGTCGCGGCCGGCTGTTGCAACCGTCGTGCTATCAAAATCTCGCGGTCACGTTGGGACATCTTTTCCAAGTGTTTTTTCAACAAAACATACCCACGACGTCTAAATTCAATTTGTTCCAATGTGTCTTCGATTGTGTCACGTCCATCGGTCATGTTTGATAATATATCCGTCGTACCATCATCGGAATTAATTGGTGCGTTCAAAGATACGTCACGTGCACCAATTCGCGTTGCCATACGCGCAACATCTTTTTCTGGCACCTCCAGGTAATCGGCTATTTGTTTTGTTTGTTGGTCGGATAAATTATTATCCATAATTCCCAGGGCGCGCTTGGCCCGGGATAAATTAAAGAAAACACGTTTCTGATTTGCGGACGTTCCGATTCGAACAATTGACCAATTATTTAAAATCGTTTCATATATTTCGGCCTTAATCCAAAACATAGCGTATGTTGAAAAACGGAATCCCTTGTCTGGATCAAATTTTTGCACCGCCTGCATCAGGCCCATATTCCCACTTGCTATTAAATCGGCCACGGGAATGCCATAGTTTTTATAGTCGTACGCCACCGACACCACCAGACGCAAATGGCTGGCCACCAACTTTTCTGCCGCAAATTGATTTTTATCGCGCGCCCATTGTGTGGCATATTCATATTCTTGTTCCGCCGTCAGAACGGGTATTTTTTGAACGTTTTGAATATACTGGGCCAGTCCAGATTCATCACTAACCCCGCGGGCGGCAACAATGCTGTTTGCGGATGTTGTGGGTAAAGTGCTCTTGATTTCCTTTGTCATAACTTTTATAGTATACCATAAATTAATAATTATCAAGCCACAGGAGATTTTATAATGGCAACCATGTTGGAAAGAAATAAAAAGGTCAAAGCCCCCCAGAAAACACAGCAAGAGTATGCAGAAGATGCACTTTATCGTGAGGTGTGGGAAGATGTAAATAATGAAAAGACGTTGCAATTTGTAAAGAAATATTCACGCCATTTAATTGGAGGTGCGTTGGCAATATTGATTATAGCGACCGGTATCCAGATTGGACTGCGCACACATCGCGCAAATAAAATAGCAGCCGCGACCGCCTATGAAATCGCCGTTGAAAATGTTGATGCAAATGCATTGGCGGGATTGGCGGATAATACATCGGGTGCCACCGCCGATTTGGCCCTGTTCCAGGCGTATATGATTGACAAAGACGTTGCCAAGTTGGAAAGATTGGCCAACGGGGGAAATACGCGTGATTTTCGCGACCTGGCAAAACTGCATGTTATTGGTATTCGTGGCGATGAAATGTCCGCATCGGATGTGGAAAAATATCTGTCAGATTTAAATACGACAGATTCCCCATTTTATTACACGGCAATGTTGACAATTGCACAAAAGTACTTGGCCATGGGTGATACAGAAAATGGGAATAGATGGTTGGATAAAATTATTAATGACCAGAACGCACCATCTGTAATTGTTGGTAATGCCACGGCATTGCGTTAAAAACAAATAACCCAGGGGGATTTTATGCGCAGAACGTTTGCGATTATTTGTTGTTTGATTGGGATAACCGCGTGTGATAAACACGACCCGATATTGCCGGGTGTTCGTACCGCAATATTTGACACCAAGCATCTAGAAATAAAAAATCAGACAATCACAGATGTTCCAACGGAAACGTTCGTTGTTGATAATTCAAATTGTCCATATACCCAGGATGCTTCAAACATTATATGGGATGGCCCGCGCAAGATATTTTCTGGGTTTCCAACAAACAATACGGTAAAAAGCGATATGCGTCCGGTATGTGCGGGCGGGTATCTTTATGCGGGGCTGACCACTGGGGAATTGATAAAGTTAAACCCCCGCAACCGTCAAATTATCTGGATTGCAGATATATATAGCCCCAGTAATATGACCGGTGGCGCATCCATGGTTGATATTGTGGTGCCCCCATTGCCACATGGTCCGGCCGTTTATGCGGGCGGTCTGGGGGACGCGTTTTGTCGAATAAATGCAAATTCTGGGACCAGGGTTTGGTGCATAGAATTATCGGTATCAACGGCATTTATAATTGCGGGAAATTACGCATTTGTTGTGGCCGACGACGATAATTTATACGCTGTTAACCTGGCCGATGGTTCCGTTTATTGGCGCACGCCCGTATCAGAACGCGTTGCGCCAACGTACAAAGAAGGTATTGTTACCGTTGGACGTGACATAATTGATGTTTCATCCGGGAAAATAATTTTGTAAAAAATACTGGACAAATAAAAAAATATATTATATTATTTGTCCGCTTTGGGTGTTTAGCTCAGTTGATTAGAGCATCTCGTTTACACCGAGAGGGTCGGGGGTTTGAGTCCCTCAACACCCACCAAAAATTAAACCGATGATAATCGGTTTTATTTTTGGAATGTGGGTTGGGGACGAAAACCCAAGGTTTGACAATGAGTAAGCGAGAACAAGCAATGCACTGTTCGAGCGCTAACGAATGCCCCACAGTCCCGCGACGCGGGCGAGGGAGTCCCTCAACACCCACCACTGATTTCCGCCACGGGGCGGATTTTTTAACGAAAAACTGGATAAGTAATGAAGAAAGATCTAAAGAAAGAAATAAAAGAAATATTTAATTTATGTTTATTATGTGGCGTGGCTATTGCGGTCGTGTTTCATTTAAATTCCGCGCTATCTGCATCTAATAATAAGGTTCCCCAGACAAAAAAGCATGAGTTTTCTGCGGCGTCAGATTCTGTACAGGCGATAAAGTCAAAACAAATGCAAAAAACTAGATAAGCAACTGTTCTTTATGAACGGTTTTTTTTGAAATTTTTTTAAATATGGTTTAAAATGGGTTTAGCAAACAAAAAACAAAGGGGAAAGTATGAAAAAAGTAATATCCGTATTTGCATTAACTGCAATTGTTGCGGGATGTACGACCGTAAACCCATATACGGGGCAAACACAAACCGCCAAATCTACATGGGGAACCGCGATTGGCGCAACTGCAGGTGCTTTGATTGGCAGTACGCAAAGCAGCAAGGGTGCGTTGATTGGTGGACTGGCCGGGGCGGCCGTTGGCGGTGGGGTTGGTTATTATCTAGATGCCCAGGCGGCAGAACTGCGTGCAGAATTGGCGTCCACCGGTGTTCAGGTTGTCGAAGGTGATGACAGTATTCGTTTAATTATGCCGGGCAACATTACGTTTAAAACCGATTCTGCGGATATAAATTCTTCATTCTATCCGGTGTTAAATTCGGTTGCCAAGGTTTTGAATAAATACAGCAATTCAACTGTCATGGTTTCTGGCCATACCGACAGCACGGGCAGCGCAGAATATAACCTGAACCTGTCACGTGAACGTGCAACATCTGTTGCCTCGTATCTTCAGGGCCAGGGTGTAAAATCATCACGATTCGAAGTTTTGGGTCTGGGGTCATCAAATCCGATTGCGTCCAATGATACCGCTGTGGGTCGTGCGCAGAATCGTCGTGTTGAAATAAAAATTATACCAAACAAATAATATAAAAACGCCCCGCTTGGGGCGTTTTTTTTGTGTTTATCGATGTTTCTCTTTTGTCATCCACCGGGATGACAAAGCGGAAAAAATCAGCGGTTGTAAAAATAAACTTTTGAATTTGCGTTTTGGGTTTGTTTTGCGTATAATGGTCATGCATTGGGAAACCGGTGTGGGGTGTAGAAACCCGTAAGTAAGTATGTTTTTCTCCGACCTTTTGGTTGGAGGGTCGTGATATATTTGAATAAGCGACACTACTCTTGCTTGTAGTTTCTAACCTCCAACCGCCTTTTGTGCGGTTTTTTTGTTTAACAAAACAAGGAGGATAAAATGAGCATTGTATTGGTGGACAGCAAATATTTTGGTCAGTATTTAACCCGTGCGCGCAAGACCGTAAATCTGCGTCGTGCGGATGCGGCCAGGATATTAAGTGTATCGCGCCGCGAATTAATAAAAATAGAAAATGGAAAGATATTAATGCCGGACAGGATTATTGAAAAAATAATGACCAATGGATTGACGTTAATTCTTAGTAAACGTCGTAAATAAAAATCCCCCAAACGGGGGATTTAGGTTTAACTAGAAACCTTTTGGAGTTTCCATCTTTGTTTTGGATACTTTTTTATCCAATGCTTTAACGACTTCATCGGTTATATCCAGGTTTTCTGCATCTGCGCCTGTACGTGCCATACGGCCATCAATAACCAATGACAATTTTTTCTTGTCAATAATACCTTCTATAATTGGGTCCAGGTGTTTTGTCTGAATTTCATTCAGTGCCTTTTGATAAGACATCTCGATACTCTGTGCGCGTTCTGTCAAATCGCGTTGCAACTTGGTTACCTTGTTTTGATATTCAACCACACGACGTTGCAGGGCTTCGCGTGACAAAACATCCTGGGATTTTTCGATTTCCGCCTTTTCTTTTTCCAATGCTTTCTGATCACGTGTCAATTCGTCACGCAATGTGTTTTCATATTTTTCTTTTTGTGCGCGCAAATCTTTCAGTGCCTGGGCCTGGGTTTGAATTTCATCCATACGTACAACCGCAATACGCAGGTTTGCACCATTTGCCGCCGTTTCAGATACTTCTTCCATAACTTCGGCAACCGAGGCGCCCGGATTTGAATTCAAAGCGGATACGCCCCACACACCCAATGCTGCAACCGCAATAACCACAGCCGCAACAATGCCCGTTTTTTTATAGTTTTTCACCGCACTATTTTCAGATGATTTTTTTACCATTTTTTCCGTCCTTTGTTTTTTTGTTGTGCTTACACTATAACAATTAATTTTTAAAATGAAAAGGGAAAGTTATCGTGCCGGCGTCAAACGAATTTCTATGCGTCTGTTGGTCAGTCTGCCTATATTATCCTGGGCGGCGATTGGGCGTGCGGCACCACGTCCAACGATAAACATACGGGTGGTATTTATTCCATGTTGCGCCATATAAACACCAACGCGTTGCGCCATATCCATTGACAGCGCGCCCGCCGCATTTGTGTCACGCATTGCATCGGTATAGCCTGCGATTTCAATAAACGTTGCATCATATTGTTTTAAAATCTTGGAAATAATCCCCAATGTATCTGCGCCCGTTTCTGATATGTCCGCAATATTCAGTTCCATTATTGCGTCACGAACCAATATGATAACAACGTCTGTTCCTGCGCGTTGTACGGAAATGCCCGGCTTGCGCAAAGCGTCGTATAATTCATATTCTAATTTTGCCATATACCGGGTGGCGATAATGTTATCGTTTGTCATTTTGTCGCCATATTCCATTGCTTCTGAAATTTCTGTGGCGGTATTAATCAATTGTCCGCCCGCCCCCAGGTACACCGGTCTTTTTGCAACGCGTGATATTTCGGTCATGTCTGTAAAACTGGCCCCATTCAGATATTGCATCCATGTGTATCGTTCGGGACTGCTGTACGGTGCACAGCCAAACAACGCAAATATAACAAAAATTGATAAAAATAAATTTCTGATTTGCATCTATTCCACTATAAAAGAAACCTGGTTGGTGTCGGAATCAAAACAGTTATCGGTTATTCCGGTTTCAAAACCGTTAATTAAAATAGCGTCCGCCCATTTAGGTTTTGCGGTCGCAAAGTATTCACATTCTCCCACGCTAAGATCTGTTATATTTATGGAAAATGTTGCACCATCTGCACTGGATACTATGGTCCAGTCTTCACCGCCAATCGGCGAATCAGCAGAATTCAACGCGCCTGCTTTGATAAGATAGTCAATCGATACGCCTTCGTATGTTCCGCGCATTTCCATCAACATTTTTGTATTTTCTGCAATTTTTTCTAATTCTGCGCTTGCAATTGTTCGCACCTGATTTGCGCGTATCATGTTGTATACCCCCAATGCGGATATCGTCATCACACCTGCGATTGCCATAACACCAATTACTTCTATCAAAGAACGTCCGGATTCTTCTCTCATTATTTTACCCCCACTATTTCTGCGTTTTCAAACAGACTCATTGCACTGGCGACCAATGGATCTGTTTCTAATTCTTCTTGTTTTTGTTCGCTGATGGTGTGTGTGTGCAGTGTTTCTGCTGCGCGTTCCAGTATCCATTGCTTGCCCGTCTTATCCATTAGCCACATTGATAATTTATGAACGAAATCGGCATCTCCCTTACGGTCAAAGTACTTTATTTTGCCGTCTTCAAATTCTGCGATTTCAATATTGCTGCTAAAATAAGAATACAGCAAGATTTCCTTGGTTTCTTGTAACGCATTTCCCAAATCGTTTGCAGATGTTATTGTTCGAAACTGTTTAGACGGTGCGATTGATGCATTTTCCTGTGGTTTTGCCATACGGTCGGCCAAGATGTTTTTGACATCCTGGGCGCGTTTGGCGGATTCTTGTTGCTTAATAATTTCTGAAACAGATGGCATATCTGCAATATGCATCATGCGCACAATCAACATATCAAAACATTGTTTTTGATTTCCGGCTGCCTGCATTTCCGGTACGGCGGCGACCATAACCTGCCATATTCGCGACAATGTGTTTAACGATACGCGGGAATTTATCATGTGTATTTGGTCGCGTTGGTCCACGGTATAGGGTGAATTTAATACTTCGCCCGCATGCAATGCCGGATGCATACGCGTGGCCCAGTGGGTCCATTCCATCATATCGGTCAGCAACATTGATAAATCTGCGCCGTTATTATAAATCTCGTCAACTTTGTCCAGTGCCGCCGCCGTATCCCCAGACAATAAAGTCTTCATAAAGTCCACAACTACGCCACGGTCCGCACGTTTCAGCATGTCCAACACAGCTGTTTCATCAACATGTCCGCCTGTTTGGGCAATTGCCTGGTCTAATAATGACAGTCCATCACGTACCGAACCATCGGCCGCGCGTGCCAACAGCTCGTTTGCGGCATCGCTAAGTTCGATTTTTTCCTGATCTGCAATCCATGCGAAATGTTTTTTTAATGTATCCACCGGTACGCGAACCAAATCAAAACGTTGACAGCGTGATAAAATTGTAACGGGGACCTTTCTAATTTCTGTTGTTGCCAAAATAAATATAACATGTGCTGGCGGTTCTTCCAATGTCTTAAGTAATGCGTTAAATGCAGACGTAGACAGCATATGTACTTCGTCGATTATATATACACGATATCGCCCATTGGTCGGTCGGTACTGTGCGCCATCCAAAATTTCACGCATGTTATCCACGCCTGTATGAGATGCGGCGTCAATTTCCATAACGTCAATATGCTGTCCCGCGGCGATTGCGCGACAATTTTCGCATGTGCCGCATGGGGTTGCGGTTGCGCCATCCGACGACAGGCAGTTCAACGCCTTGGCCAAAATGCGTGCCGTACTGGTTTTGCCGGTCCCACGAATCCCGGTAAAGATATATGCGTGTGCAATACGCGCGGTATTAATTGCGGTCGTTAATGTTTTTACCAAAACATCCTGGCCAATAAGAGATTTAAAATCTTGGCTGCGATATTTTCGCGCCAACACTGTGTAATTGCTTTCCATGCTATAAACTTTCCTTTTGATTTTCAGCATAGCAAAACAGCATAAAAATTCAACAAATAAATGCGCCAAATTGGCGCATTTTCAAACTAGTTAAGATTTGTTATAAAGTCCGGAAATCCTGGTTCTTCATCATCATTATTTTCTGTGCCTTCCTTTGCTTGTTCTTCGGCCATTGCTTTTTCGACCGCGGCCTTTTCTTTGGGGTCGCGTGTTGAATCTATCTTGCCTTGTTCGGCGTTTACCATACGCCCATAGTGTTCCGCCGTCTGTAACAGGCGTTCGCGTTCAATTTCGTCCGCGGTCTGACGTGCCTGGTCTATGTATTGTTTTCTTTTTTGGCGCCATTTATGGCAACGTTGAATCATCTGTCCCACATTGGATTGATTTTTTTTATTTTGCATATCTTATCTTTTAAATTTATTTTCTTCAGGAATTAACCCCATGTAACGATATTGAAACTCTGTTGTATCGTCACGCTTAACAATACAAATTTTAAATCATCTGAAAACTGATTGCAATAATTTTTTTCTGTTGCTATGCTTATTACCAAAGATAGGAGGGCTATCGCATTGCGGCATGAACGCGGAAATTTTTTGTTTCAGTCCCTATTGGCGTTGGGGGTGGTTTTTGCGTTTATTCCCTTTATGTCGCGACAATTGGCAGAGCGTAATATCGACACACGTATGTATTCCACCACGCGCCAGGTTGACGTTGCTCAAACTGCTGCGCGTATATTCGTTCGCGAAAACGCCAAGAATATTTCGTATGACACAACCATTGTGACGGGCGAAGATTTTTCTGATTTGTTAGAACCGTATGGTTTGCCCCTGGGGTTTGTGCCGCGCACCGCCCTGGGCCAAGATATTGCATTGGTTTTGCATAAAACACCCATGTCTGTATCTGCGTATTTAGAATTGACCGGTGGTGATTTGTCCGGTGTCCAGATTGCGGAACTTGCCCGTCGTATTGGTTTTTATGCCGTGCCTGTAAACGATGGTGTGCATGTCGGTATTGAGTTGTCTGATGTTTATTCGGACGTTGTTCGCCGAAACGAACCAGATTTAGACAACAGTGGTTTTCTGGCTGACCTGGATATGGGTGGTTTTGTTCTTGATAATGTTGGTAATATGTTTGGGGTGCGTGGGGAATTCGAAACCGCACAATTTAACACATTAAACGTCACGGGTACAGAATCCGGGCGCAAGGCGCGCAATGATATCAAGGAGATATCTACAACACGTACTGTGTTTCAGTCCGGAAGTGGCGAATCTGCGTTAAGTCTGACGCGTGGCACATTAATTGCTGATTCGGCAAGTTTTAAAACTATATCTATGTACGGTGATATGGGTGCGTTAAGTGTTGTTGATGCATCGGTTTACGATTTTGCGATGACGGCGGGCCGTACAAACTTTACTGGGCCGGGGCGGTGGAATGTGGGTGGAAATTTGATTGCCAGCAATATTACATTTAGTGTCGAGCGTTTGGATATTTCGTCATATCTGAATGCCACCCGTGGCCAGGATGTTTACATAGATTCGGAAAGTTTGCAGTACAGTTCAAAATCAGGAATCGAGGTAGAAACTATTTTCTCGTCAAATATAACCGTTCGTGATCAGACGTCAAGTTCTTTGGGGGCTGGTGGAACGGGTGCGGTTATCCTGGATATTCGTCCGGCAGGAACAACGATGTTGCCCGATGCGTTCGTTACGGGGATTAATAATGATGTGTTGTCTGTTATCTCCAAACCATCTTCGGATGATACAGATATGCTTACCTGTGCGACCATTATCAAGGAGTTAGAAGGTGTGTATAATCCCCAATCTTTATCCCAGTATCTAATATGTCAATATGTTTATTGGCAGAACATAGAAACCAGAATCAATATAAAGCAATGTTTGATGGCGGGTCACAGTGATTGTATCTAGGTCCAAGATTTTTTCAAACCGTTCCTGTGGGGCCAGTGTAACCGAAGTTTTACTGGCGATGGCTATTGTATCCATGGCAATGCCATTTGTATATCGTCAAATTTCCCAAACCAATCAAACGATTCGTGACATAGCGATTGCAAAAAAGATTATGTCATCGCGTGATGCGGCCCTAAATTTTGTTCGCATGAACCAAGATCGTTGGCCCGATGTTGCCCAAATAAAATTGGATGACGCGGAATTGGATTTAATATCGACCGATGCGGCGGCTGGTTTTATTGATAAATATCGTGTTTCTGGTGCGACCGTAACGGATGTTTATTTGGCGTTTGAAGCGGCCCCATACGATTTACAAACAAATAAAATTGCCCGCCACATTGGTGGTGATGCTGCTGTTGTTGGTTCGGATTCTGTGGCGTATGGTAATACATGGGCTGTATCTGCGCCTGACTTTATCCCCGGCGATTTGATATATCGTATATCGCGCGATGTTTCTGGTGAAGATACGTCTAAATATTTACATCGCGCAACGTCGGGCGAAGATGATTTAAATGTAATGGCACGCGATTTAGACATGGCGCGTCACCATGTATATAATGTTGCGACAATGTCTGCGGAATCTGTTCGCGCGCGTAATGCAAACGTTACATTTGTTGAATCTGATACGCTTACGACCCAGTCTGTATATTTTTCGTCTGGCGCCAACATGGACGGCCAGGATGTTCGTATCGGAAATCTGCGCGTGACGGGTGATGCAACGGGCTTCAGAAATATGACGGCGCATGATTTAAATGGTCGTGGATTTACGACCACTGGACGCATGATTACAGACAGGGCCACCATAACGAACAGTGTAAATGTTTCCAATAAATTTACATTAAAATCGGACACCGCGCGTACAATTGGTGGCTTTACCGGCATAACCGCAAATGCGGTATTGGTGCCATTTGTATCGGCCCAGGAAATGATATTTTACGGTAATGCAGGTTTAACAATATCGGGCGAGTTGTTAATGTCAACCATATCGCCACTAAAAATAGGGAATTGGATTTTTCCATCTACTAAACCGCCAGTATTTAAGAGTTTTAATTTATCGCGCGCCCGTACCCCCGATGCGCCATTGCGCGGTGAATTTGATGCCCTAATGCGTCCTGGATGGAAAACCAATGTGGAAACAATAATATCAACCATAGACTAAGAAATGAAAATAATAAGAAATATTTTTAAGGAAAAAAATAATTCTCGTGGCAACATGTTGGTTGAATTATTACTCAGTATTGCATTGGCTTCAATTGTTATTCCGTTTGTTTTTCGTTATCAACAGGATGCTGTTGAACGTGCGCAAAATATTGCGATAACAAATGAAATGACAGAAATCCAGGTTGCCTTGGAACGTTATATCATGGCACATCGAACGGATTTGTTGGGTACGGTTGGCCGTAATATTACCCGTGTAAAGTTGGACGATTTGGCGGAATTCGGTGTGCCCGAAACAGTTTTGAACAACGGGCGCGAACGTTATCAATTGCGTATTCTAAAATCATCCGATGCGGGGGTTGGCGCAACATTACAGGGGGTAATTGTTCGTGAATCGGCAGATATCACACCGATGCGAACGCGCGAAATTGTAAATTTATCCGGTGGGTCTATGGGGTTTGTCGATGGGACGCATGCGTATGGTACATTTGGTGCATGGCATACCGACGCGGTTGATTTGGGTATAAATATGGAAAATGCGTTGGTTGAAACGACAAATATAAATCGCGATGGTGCGTTATATTTGTGGCGTGTTCCATCAAATGGTGTTGGTGATGCGACAATGATGTCGCCATTAAATTTAGGTGGGCATGATATTGTGAATACCAAATTCTTGAATGCAAATACTGTTGATTTTGCCGAAGGGTTAAAGGCGTTAAAAATTGTATCTGACAGTGTGATTTTTCAAAATCGTACTACCATAGACCAGGCTTTTACCACTATCAACGCCACGGTATCTGGGATATTATCATCTGATGGGCGCGCGTTGGACATAAAAAATACTTTATCTGTTGCGGATATTGCCAAGTTATCTGTACTAACTGCGGAAAATCTGTGGGCGACAAATTTGACTTTGTCGGGTTTATCAATTGACGCTTTGGATGATTTGGCCATGTTAAAGGTTACGCAAAGCTTGGACATGACCGGTGGACATATTTCGGCGTTATTCGTTACGGTCGGTTTTACGGGGTCTATAACACCGCGTCTGGTTGTATCAAAACGTATCGAAGATTCGGCAAATTCTGATTTTTATTGGGATGCAGCATCTGGTATTGCAAATTTTGCAGATGCGTCATTTGTGGAATTGAATCGCATGGCGACATTGGCATATCGCAGGTATGGCGATAAAAGCACGACAGCGGGCCAGTTGTTTGGTGCGGTATCAGCGAATAAAAATGCGACGGTTGCAGATTACATGAACGTAATCCGTGAAATACAAACGCGTGTTCGTGGGAAATATCGTTTGTTGAATTTAGAATAATTTGTGGTATAGGTAAAGATATGAAAATAAAATGTGATTTTTGTAAAACTGAATATAATGTTGATGGTGCGACATCTGGTGCTGTTCGTTGTGCGGTTTGTGGGCATACATGGTCTGTTGCGCATCCCGCGCGTAAAAATTCGTGGCTGATGTTTTTTGCGTCATTATGTGCATTGCTATCGGCGATTATCTTTACGGTTGCGGTTATTACTCATCACCAGGCTAAAAATGCGAACCGTGGTCCGCTGATTGCAAATGTATCTGGTGTTGAAACGACGACGGATGAAAATGGCGTTTCGCGTTTGGTTGTGCGTGGCACCATAACAAATGTATCAAGCGATATTTATGGTGTGCCCGACTTGGTTATTGTATCATCGGATGGGGCGGGGCATATATTGGCGCGTCAAAAGTTTATGCCATCTGCGACATTACTGGATGCGGGTGCATCTGTTGAATTTAATCATATTTTGTCGGCCCAGCCCACCGGGGTTAAAAAGATTTCCGCCCACCTGGCGGATTTGGAATCCCAACCCAAGGATGAAAAATGAAGAAAATATTAATTTCTGTATTTTGTGTTCTGTTCTCGTTGCCCGCCATATGTGCCGATGCCCCCTCGCCGCGTATCAGTATTTTTTCCACCAGCACTGATTGGGAGGCTGTAACCGGTCTAAACCTGGCCGAATATCGCGGAACATTTATTCCGGATTCGCGTTTGGTTGGTCGTGGTCTGGTTTTGTATTATCTGGACGGTTTTCCGTGCTATGGCCTGGGCGAAGGTGTACGTGTTTGGATTGGTCCGAACGGTCAAAATCATGAACATTTACGTATCGCATGTGTTGCGGCGCCGACTGAAATAAAGTTTGCGTATCGCAACGCCACCCGCGACGCGGACCAGGCAACAACCACGGGTATTTTAACGTGCACGCCCCGTGATTCTGGGCGTGAATTGACAATCGATTTATCTGATTGTAAGATTGGCCCCGATTGGGATGATTATGAATAGGTTTTTTTATGACACAAACACGTAAATTTATTGTTTCTGATACGGATGAAGTCGTTCGTCTGGATAAATATTTATCCGTCCAAATGCCAGAATTTTCCCGCAGCGAGATTCAGCGTTTCTCTGTCACGCGTCCCAATGGCACGGTGCCCAGGTTTTCCGAAAAAATTCGTCCGGGTGATGAATATATTGTGTCTGTCCCGGCGCCCGTCACAGATATTGCAACCGAAAACATATCATCAGATTTTGATTTGGAAATATTATTCGAAGACGACGATATCATCGTCATAAACAAACCGCGTGGTGTTGTTATGTATCCGTCGGCCGGGAACAAGACGGGGACCCTGGTTCAAAATATCTTGGCGCATACGCACCTGTCTGCGCTGGGGGGTGACACACGTCCCGGTGTTGTTCACAGATTGGACAAGGATACCAGTGGCGTCATGGTTTTTGCAAAATCCGATGCCGCGTTTCGTGGATTGGTAAAAATGTTTTCCGAACACGATTTGACACGCAAATATGACACGTTCGTTTGGGGCGTCCCAAATTGGGAAGAGGCCACAATCACCGGCAACATTGCGCGTTCGTCACGTAACCGTCAAAAGATGACCATGGTCAAATCCGGGGGTAAACCTGCGCACACAGATGTTACCGTAATCGATGCCTGGTCGCGTGCGGGTGTATCGCTGGTTCGGTGTACTTTGTTTACCGGGCGCACGCACCAAATACGTGTTCATTTATCGTCACATGGTTTTCCGGTTTTGTGTGACCCGCTGTATGGACGTGGTGCGACCCGCCTGGGGACGGTACGTGATGCCGATTTGTTGGATTTTTTAAAGACACACAATGGTCAAATGTTGCACGCATCGGTTTTGGAATTTACGCATCCTGTGACGGGTGCGCATATGCGCTTTAAATCACGTATGCCCGATGACATGACCGAATTAAAATATTTGTTGGACCAGATTTAGTGTTTTAACGCTGTTTTTTTGCTTTCCAAACCCCTGGTTTTATGTTAAAATAAAATAATAAAAAATGGAGTCAGGGGATGTCTTTTCTCAAAAATACAATCAGTTTAATGGCGTTATTTAGCGTAATTCCTGCGGCCTATGCGGTTACCGCCCGCCCCAGTGTTTTACCTACAAACTCGGTCATGGGGGTCAGTGCTGCCGGTTCTGCCCGTCGCATGCCGACGATGACGTCATACATTACGGGTGCGACCGCGGGTACGACGACGTCGGGCGGTTCGACAACGGCGGCCACATTGTTGGCCAATACTGAATGTATTGATGCCTATACCACGTGTATCAAGGGCGGCGATGCCTGTGGCGCGAATTTCGAAGAATGTACAAATGACATCCTGTTCCATGCGAAAATGCCACAATGTATCAGCACACTGATGCAGTGTTCGAATTCCGGTGTCAACAGCCTGTTTGGCACATCGACGATTTCTGCGTTAAATAACGTTGCGACCAAGAATTCCTATGGCGAAATAACAAAATACACATATCCAACCGATGGCAGTGTCCTGGGCCAGTTGATATCGGCCGCGGCGATTGAAAATATGTACGATACGCAATCGTGTGTCCGTCGTTATACATCATGTTTGAAAAAGGAAAGTGTCTGCGGCGAAGATTTTGAATTGTGTACCACGAATACTGAATTCAAAAAGCAGGCCGTATTCTGTGATTCAACCCTGGCACGTTGCCAAAGCGACGGCAAAATCGAATTGTTTGGCGCCGCGGGTGCCACATCGTCCACGGCCCCAACCGCAACCAGTCGCATTGGCGAAATGATTGCCGAAGGTGCCGGTTTGGCCGCTGTGAACGCGGTTTCCACCTGTTACAAGGTTGTTGACCAATGTATCCTGAATGCATGTGGTGCGAATCCCTATAAGTGCTATGAAAATGCGACCACAGAAACGGTTGATATAGTGGATGCGATTAACAACGGTACCGAAATAACCCAGGTTGCCGAAGGTGTATCTTCCAACATTACCAAATCTAACATTTCGTCATACATCCGTAATTCCTGCTTGGATACGGTTGGTGCAAATAAATATTGCTATGCAACTTTCCTGGGCGAAGGTCAAATGCCCACATCGTCCCAGTTGCGTGACGAAGATAACCAGGCCGAAGTTTACGAACTGGCATATTCTGCGCGTATGAATTCGGGAATGAAGGCAAAAATAACCGATTTGGTAAATAAATTTGATACGCGTGCCAAGGAAAAGTGTGTGTCCACAATCAAATCATGTGCAATGCGCGTATGTGGTTCGGGTTCGGGTGCCGCCTGTTATTCCCAGGTTTTCGGTGCCGCCGATAAATCAATCAACAATGAATATTCCCGTAATGAAATCAGAACGGGTTGTATGTCGATTGTAAACACGGACGCGAATTGTAAATATGCCGCACAAAATCCAAATGCAACCGGTACATATAACTATTCATTTATGGATGCCAACGCATTTGATGTTCTGTTCCCTGAATATGATGACGGTGCGGAAATGGATCCAATCGGTGTGGTTGCGTCATTGAACGCATCCCTGGCAAATAATTACAGTGAAGCCGCCCTGGCCAAGATGAAAAAGCAATGTCAATCCGTTGCGACATCATGTGTAAAGTCCATGTGCGGTAATGATTATGTAAATTGCTATCGCAACCGTACGGATATTTATTCTTCTCTGACCAATTCGGGCAACGATACATTTGATAAATCCATGAACAAGGTTGGCGGTGTTTTGGACTACACAATCGTATTGGGATTGTGCGTAGACACGGTGAAAAATGCCGACGTTTGTACGGAACACCTGGCGATTGAATCGAACAAATTAAAAATCAACAAAGACCGCAACACGGGTTGGGGCACGACCGGATCTGTCCGCAGCGAATGGATTGATGCGGGTGGTGCATCGGCAATGGCCGAAGAAACCGAAACGGTCAAGGCTATTGATGAAAACGGCAATGAATTGTGCACAAATTCCAAGGGCGACCAGGGTGTATGTTACACGGTTGATGCCACGGGTGACGTATATGACACACCGGTAACAATATCATATACGACCTTTGTTGAATCCCAGGCGGCCAGCACATTATTCAAAGACCTGATTTATGATTTGGAAATCGAGGCCCAGGCAAAATATAACGCCAAATTGACCAAGCAACAAAATATGTGCCTGTCGTCGAACAATGGCGGTATCATCGGGAACAAGGATATGGGTTCAACGTTCCTGTGGGCGAAATTGAAATCGAACAAGGTTCCAACAAACTATGCTGTTGCCGGTTTGAAACCAAACCAATTCGTGGCCAGCAATGACCTGTACGGTTCGTTCTGTCGCGTTCGCGTAACGTTACAGTCCGACGACCGCAAAATCAACGACGCATTGTTGTCGGGTGCAAATTGGTCCACGGCGTACTTTGCGGCGGGTGACACATTTACATGTGGTTCATGGATACCAACGGCCGAATTGGAAAAATTGGCCCAGGCCGCGGGTGACGAAGCGCGTGCCGAACGCAAAGAAAAATATGGTGACATGAAGGATTGGGCAACCGTAATCGGTGCATTGGGTGGTGGTCTGGGTGGCGCATTCCTGGGCGCCGGTATCCAGGATGGGTCCGTATTCAGTGGCCTGACAGGCAAAAAATCTGTGTCAAACAAGACATCGTCCACAGATCTGGCAAAGCAGTGCAAAAACCTAGGGCAGCAGGCGGTTGCTGAATTGGGAAACACATCGGCGGGTAATGCGGAGATGTATTTAGATGGTGCGATAAATATTGCAAAAAAGCTAGATGTTGATGACAAATATATCAATGCTGCGCGTGATTCGTTGAAATCTGCAAAACAAAAGGTGACATTAGAGTATTTTTATCCTGAATTAGCCGAAGAGGCTAACAGTAAATGTTTTGATAAAGATTGCTTTAATAGAATTGTTTCTGGAGCAAATTCTACACTTAATAAAACGTATGATGAAGAATACGCGTATTTTAAGGGTGTGTGGAAACAGGGTGACCCTGTAAGACAGAACAGAACTTCAGTTGTATTGGTGTCCAATTTCCCAACTGCTGGTGCGTATGATTACACAGAGGCAAGCAACGCGATTAAAACACTGGTTTCTGCATGTGAAGTAAAAGGTTCAGCCACCACAGATAAAAAGGGCTTAAGCACAGGCGCAGCCGCCGCCATTGGTGCCGGTGTTACCGCCATCGCGGGTGGAATCTTGGCCAACAAGATTGTGGGCAGTATCCAGGACCAGGAACTGGATTCTGTTGAACGTGCGGCCTTTAATGAATTCATGGATACGGTTGGATCGAAAATCCGTTGCTTTGTCGGACCGGACGAAGTTGGTATGTACGGTGAAATGATTTCAACCAGCATGGAATAATCGTTATCAATCCAAAAAATCCCCCGCCCGGGGGATTTTTTTTAAGGTATTGGTGGGACAAATATTTCATCATATTTGTCATCCCCGGGCAGGCATTTTTTGTCATTCCCGCGCAGGCATTTTTTGTCATTCCCGCATCGGCGGGAACAGCCCCCCCCAACCGTGCGTAGCGCGCACCAAATAAAGCATTTTAATTTCTTGGCCACTTATCCCGCCGAACATTTATAAACCGCACATGGGTCAAAAAAACACGCCCCATACGGGGCGCCCTTCTTATTCATGACGGTCGGGATATTTGCCGTCAATCAAATTCTGCCGTACAACGTGGTGTTTAACCTTTTGCGTACTTGTTAACGGCAGGTCTTCTGTCGTCATCGCAAAGTGCGTAACCCACTTGTAACTGGCAACCTTTTTATTGGCCGCGGCAATTTCCGCCCCCAGTTTTTCCAACGTCATCCCTTCTTCAACGCTGAATACACCGTATGTGACCGTTTTCTCTTTGACCTTGTGCTCAAACACGGCGACGTTTTTAACGCCCGGAATCGTGATAAACATAGCTTCCAGTTCATCTGGATATACGTTTTTACCGCTGTCCAAAACGATAACCTGTTTTTTACGGCCCGCGAAATGCAGTTCCCCATTTTTATCCATGGAAACCATGTCGCCGGTATTAAAGAACCCGCTTTCGTCAAAGATTTCTTTGTTGGCCGCTTCGTTATTCAGATAACCACCAAATATCTGATGTCCGCGCAACCACAGAACGCCAATGCCATCTTCGTTTTTGTCACGAATTTCACATTCGTTGTTTGTGGTTGGTCCCCCAAACGCAAATGGAAAACGTTTTTTTGTTGGTTTTGATATACAGATTGGTCCAACCGTTTCGGTTAATCCATACCCCTGGATAAAGGTCAATCCCAACCGTTCATAGAAAGTTTCGACTTCGGGTTTTGTTGCCGCGCCACCCGCGATCAACAGGCGTGCACGCCCACCAAATACGTCCAGGATTGGTTTTTGCACCTTGCGTACCAGTGCGCCCAGTCCGATTTTTTCCAGTGTCTTGCCATGCTTTAAAACGAACGATACCAACCACCATTTCTTTTGTGCCTTAACATTGTCGATAATTTTGTTACGGAACACTTCCCACAGGCGTGGAACCGCCGGGATAATTTGTGGGCGGAACTTTTTAAAGTCTGCCATGATTTCCTTGGGGTTGATTGTTGGTTGCAACAATACGCCGGCACCATAGTGCAGTGTCGCCAAAATTTCGACCGCAAAACCGAATACATGATACATCGGCAAAAATCCGTACAGGAAATCGCCGGGCTTAATCCACTCGGCCATGTCTTCCAATGAATTTGCGCATTCAACCAAATTAAAGTGTGTCAAAGGCACAACCTTGGGCGTGCCGGTTGAACCCGATGTAAACGACATTGTCGCAATATCCAATGATTCAGTTGCCGCCGGCTTTAAATCCGGGTTAACCTTGCCATCTTTTTTGGTGATATCATAGAACTTGAATTTATCCGTTTTATAAACAAAAGATTTTTCTGCGCAAACCATTTTGCATTTGGTTATTTCGGCCATGTTATCGTATTCAAACGGTGTCAGATTTGTATCCAACAACAACACAGTTCCGCCCAAATACCAAATCGCAAACAGCGAAATTGGAAATTCCGGAATATTGTGTGACAAGATATCAATCACATCATCCTTTTTTACGCTCGTTTTGTCCAGTGACGCCGCGCGTGCCTTGACCAAATCAATAAATCCTTTGTAATTAACGCCTTCGCGCACCAGATATAAATTATCCGGATATGTTTGCGCCGTGCGTTCCAGTAACTGATACATATTCATGTTATAAAATTCCTTGTTGTTTTTATATTGGACAGTGGATATTATACTCATGAAACCAAGGAAAGCAAATATGAAAATCCTAACGCTAAATATTAACTCGATTCGTGCCCACGCAGAAAGTTTTATCGATATTCTGCGTCGTGGGGAATATGACACCATCCTGGTCCAGGAATTAAAGGTTGAAACCGCAAACTTTCCACACATGCTGTTTGATGAATTTGGCTATAATGTCAAGGTATTTGGGCAAAAGTCATGGAACGGTGTTGCGACCTTTTCTAAATGTTCAATCGAAGATGTTACACTTGGATTACCGACATATGCGGATGTTAATGCGCGCTTTTTGGAATGTGTGGTCGATGGTCGGGTGCGCCTGATTAACACCTATATGCCAAACGGCGATACGGTTACGTCGCCCAAATTTCCGTATAAATTGGAATGGATGCGCGCCTTTACCGATTATATTGCGCAATATTTGGACAGTCCCGAACCCGTAATAATTGCGGGCGATTTTAACGTTGCAATCGAAGACAGGGATATATGGAAACCCCAGAATTACGAAGGCATTGCAATTTCTGCGCCGGCCGCGCGCGAAATTATGAACCAATGGTTGTCTGCGGGTTGGGTTGATGCGTGGCGCACATTGCATCCGGATGAAATAGATTACACCTGGTACGGTTATCGTGGTCGTGATACCGTTGGCAATAAACAGGGATTGCGTTTGGATTATTTCTTGTGCAATAGAACCGCGGCCAACATGATAAAAAATTGTGAAATAGATATTGCACCACGTCTGGCGGCCAAGCCGACCGATCATTGCGGATTAATGTTGGAAATAAAATAAAATACCGCCCATTTGGGCGGTGTTTTTTATTGTGTTATGGGCATTGCTCTAACTGTTTTAACACGTTCTGAACGTCGTTATTAATCGATACGGTTACCGTTCTTTTAAGACCATCTTGATACGTATAGTTAAACTGAGCTTCTTTAAATTCCGGCAATGCTTCGTATGCCTGTTGGAACGGTGCCAACATTGCGCTGAACCATTGGCGTCCGCGACACAGGCATCCATTACGAACGTCCGCCGCCACAACCGCGGTTGCGGTATTGGGGTACTTCGTATCTAAATCATAATCCGTCATCATCAGACAGCGAGACCCAAATCCATAGAAGTTCGCATCATCCGACAGGAATTTATAAATCAATCCTTCGCTTGCGCCGGCCTGTTTCAATGCGTATGCCATACCATCTGTGCAACATGCCTGGGCGGAACGCATCAGCATCTTATATCTGTTTAACAATGGTGCCGCCACTGGATTGGATGCATCAATATCCTTGTTACAATGTGCCGCATCAACAAATTCCGCCATATTTATATCACGTAATTTTTTGCTGCGCGGTGAAACGGTTTCGCGAACGATTGGTTTTCTGCGCCAAATTTCACACTCGGTTTCTGTTTCAAATGGACAGCCGTCATAATATCCAAAAGTTTTTTCGACCACCACCGTCATATCCTGGGCGGTATATTCGGGGCGTGGCGCAACAATTTGTGGTTGTGCGGTTGCTTTTTCTGTGACTGTCGCGGGCTGTGCCACCGATACTGTTTCCGTGGTTACCTGGGCCAGTTGCAATTCTGTTTTCTCAGATGCCGGTTCCGCAAACCATAAATTCCCCGTGGGTTTCCGTGGCGCCAACAGTTCTTCAACACGCGCGCGTGTTGCGGCCGCGTCTTCCATATTCAATCGATACAGTTCCACCGGGTCGATAGATGCGGCTTCGCCTTCTGATATTTCGCGCACATAGACTTCGGGTGTTGGTTTCAGATACCAATCGCTAAAATCCTTGTATTTATAACTGTTGATAGACTCGTCCCAAATTGGCACCCCGTCGCGCCAGTCAACAGTTTTGTCGCCATCCGCACCTGTGTATTGTCCGTGCACACCATCCCACAGGGCGGGGCGTGTATCCTCGGGTACGGGTTTTACAGAAATCATTTTTACCGTACGCATTGGAATCTGGTCGTCTGCAACCATTTTAATTGGCTCCGAATATGGTGCGACGCTTGGCATGGTTGCGACTGCCGGGTCAGACTCCATCCACGTTGCCTGTGGCACAACCGGGGCGGGCTGACTTGGTGTCGCCAGGATTATTGCCGTTGGTTCTTCAATGTCGGGCGCCGCCTGCATCCATTGGAATTCTTCAAAGTACATGGGTTCCACGTCACATCCGGCCCCCGTACAATCCGACGCGTGGGCCACAAACGCCCCACACATACACAGCAGGGACGAAAAAATAAATATCTTGGTTTTCATGCCTATAATTATATCACAAAAAAGAATCGTTTTAAACAGGTTTTTCGACATCTTCTGTTGTGTTGCGTATTTTTATTTTGCGGAATTCATACCAGTTGTTGCGTGTGGACAAATAATGTAGCCTGGTTGCCATGAAGCGCCTAATTATTTTTTTGACCTTATTTATAACGGCGCCGGTGGTTGCGGCAACAAATTTCCCACATGGGTTACAATTGGGACTTGGTGTTTCTGCGACGGGCGGTCTGAATATTGCCTTTGGGTATTATAATTCACAAAATTCGGGGTACGCAGCATCTCATTTTGGGGTGCGTGCCGATTTTGCGGATGTCGCCCCGCTAAAGTCGGCAATCGATTCGGCCATTGATTCATATATGCGTGACGGACGCGAAGTTGGTGATGGTGTCAAAATAGATAATGGAAAACTTGATGCGTGGCATGGTTCGTTATTGTTGGATTTTTATCCGTTTGCCGGTTCTTGGCGTATAACCGGTGGCTATACATGGGGGGCTGCACATTTGGATGCATCGATTTTTGGGGAAATAGAAAGTGCTCCATCTCAACGTTTTTATTTTTATCTGGCGGGCGACCATTATTACTATAACGGTAATTCGTTCAACGGTTCTGCTGCAATAGATTGGAATTATTATGGTCCATACTTGGGGACAGGGGTTGATATAAATCTTTTTTGTGGCTTTTCTTTATTTGTGGATATGGGGGTGGTTTTTACGAATCGGCCCGCGAAACTCTCGCTAGATATTCCCCAGGAACAGTTATACATATATAACACACAGATGGCCACATGGTCGCCGGTGACAATTGCGGCATTGGACGCGGATATTGCGCGTGCCGAAAGGGATGCGAATCGAAAATTATCGGATTTACGGGTGTATCCTATGATAAAATTGGGTTTTGCATACCGTTTTTGATGCCTTTTTGTCGATTCGGGATATGATTCCGAATCAAAAAAATACGAAAACCGAATCTATTTACGGGAACACAAAATGAAAAAAACAAAAAATAAGAAATAAAAAAATGGCGGATTTCTGCGGTTTGTATAAGTTATTATGAATTTTTTGAAGTTTTTTTTGAATTTCCACTTGACTTTTCGAAAGTTTGAGCGCATACTAAGCGGGCTTTCAAGTTGAGACAACAAAACAAAAAGAAACTCAACCCCTGAAATTCTGCGGTTTACGGAACAAACAATAGAAATCAGGTTCCTGTAAAACACGCAAACATTGTGAATAAAAGCAGCTCATCAAAATTCAAGAAGGGATGTGCAGACAGTTGAATTTGGAATATCCAAACTTTGACTAAGTCAAAAGTGCATATCCTAGACAGGTAGTAGGTTTACATATTAAACCTCGTTAAAAACTTGTCTTGCGAATAATTATATGTAAAGACGAACTGATATATATGTCAGCTTTGTTTAATATGCACGGGACTTACTAACAGGTTTTTTAGAACTTGAGAGTTTGATCCTGGCTCAGAACGAACGCTGGCGGCAGGCCTAACACATGCAAGTCGAGCGTGAAAGGGACTTCGGTCCTGAGTAAAGCGGCGCACGGGTGAGTAACACGTGAATAATCTGCCCTTCTGACCGGGATAAC
>JAZSNY010000033.1:0-23317 GCA_045536625.1 Candidatus Enterousia sp. | reverse complement strand
GGTAAATCCCGCGGCACCCAGGTTATATCTATCTTCTTCTGTCATCCCGTGGCTTGACCACGGGACCCAGGTTATTTTCATCTTCCCCCGTCATCCCGGTGCTTGACTTGCGCACCCAGGCTATACATCCACTCTGTCATCCCGGTGCTTGACCGCGGGACCCAGGTTATATCTTCCTTTGTCATTCCCGCGCAGGCGGGAACAGGGGCTATAAAAATCATCAAAAAAATTTTGCACATGCATTTCACGCACATCACCTGGGTTCCGGGGTCGGGCCCCGGAATGACAAAAGTGCTTGATTTTTACACACAATAATTATCACCCCGCACAACAAAAACACCCCATAAAAAAATCCCCCAAACGGGGGAATTTTGAAATTACTCAACCCAAATAGTCGCATATGTCGTTGACGTCTCTGATCCCGATGGGATTACACCATACTTTGCCAATCCCGCAACACTTGACGTAGCGGCCGGAATTGTCGCCGTAACCGCCGCGGTGGCATTCGCACCAAACGTCGCAATATCCGTATTTGTTGCACCATTTTTAATCGTCAACGCAGAAGTCCCAAGTGTCGTCCCCTTGGTAACCGTCAATTTGCCATCTGCAACACTAACCGCGGTAACAACATTACCCGAACCCGATGCAGTAACCGCAACCGGTGTAACCGAACCGCTGGCATTTGTTATCATTATCTTGTTTGCATTGGTTGTCGTTTGATCGGTCTGAACCGCACCATCTGCCTTGGTTCCCTGGTCCGCGGTTGCATATGCCGACGATGCCGTATATGCCGCCGATCCCAATCCCTTGACCTCAACGTCTGTTCCACCAACACTGATTGTCCCATTTGACGTACCGGTTGTAATATCTGTCTTTTGCAGGGCCTTTGAACCGGCCGTCGCACCACTGCGTATCGTTGCCAAATCGGATATGGCATCCTGCTTGGCTGTCCACGCCGCTTTCTGTGCCGCCGTTACATGAATATCACCATCTACAACGTGCGTATCATAACCACTGCGTTTGGTCAATGTAATTCCACTGTTCAATGCACCTTGTTGCTCCGACGACATTGTCGTCCAAGAACCATCTTTATTACCCATCTGATAGTCGGCGGTTGATTGCTCCTGTTTTCCACCGGCCGTGGCATTGACCGCGTTTAATTCTGCCTGGGTTGCAACATCGGTCAGGGTCAAATTGCCCGTCGTCCCATCAACAACCAACCCCTTGCCCACGTTTGCGGTTCCCTGCAAAACATCAACCTTTTTATCCAGGGCTGTATACACCCCACCCGAAGTCACCATTTTCTTGGAACCACTTGTTGGTGCTGTATCTGCCGACTCTTTCGTTGCGGACACCTTACCATCTGTTTGTGAAATGGTTTTAATATAACTGCCATCTGCACCAACTGCAGACAAATCCAAACCGGCAATCGCATCATTTGCGGCCTGGGCACTTCTCTCGGCATTACCCGCGGCGGTATTTGCGGCCTGGGCACTTTTCTCGGCTTCTACTGCCGAATATCCCGCGGATGCAGCATGTTGTTCCGCCTTGGTTGCGGCATTACCCGCGGCATTCACCGCACGATTAACATAGGTCACACCGGCAATTCCGGGCTTACTACCATCACTGTCTGTTGGGGTATATTCTGAAAAAACGTTATGCGCCGTTCCAACCGCTTCACCCGTTGCAGAATCCGCCAATACAGAATTAACCGCCATCATGGCCACTATCGATACAGTGAAAACAAATTTTGCATTAAACATGCGATACACCCACCAATTTTTTTTTATTCTCTATCTTGCGTGTAAATTATATCCAAATTCGCCCCACCCGCACAAGGATAAAATTACACATATTATAAAAATCCAAATTTAACTTTTACAATACGGTCACACAAACACCATCCGGATGGATGGGCACCCCACCCACCCGGATATTTTTGGACATTCCAAAAAGGAACCATTAATAGTTAATAGTTTCCCATTTTGCCTCGCCACCTTCCATAACCAAAGCACAACGCCCTGTTGCACAAGCGGCAGGAATCTCAACACCATTCAAAGCACCCAAATTAGTTGTAATCGTACTAATATTGGTGGTATTTGTCTGCACCTGACCATTTTTCAGAGCATTTACCTGGTTTGTTGTTTCAGTCTTTGCGTCAGCAATCGCCTCGCCCTTCGCCGTTGCAATCGCGGTATTCATCTGTTCCGTTGTTGAATAGTCTTTCAGCGCACCCGTTTCAGAATTAGTAACAGCGGCAGTAATTGCAGCACCAACTTCCGCTGAATCCATAAATGTATTCGCTGCTTCAGCCTTATACTCGTTTAAAGCAGTTTCCGCCGCCGTTTTGTTTGTATTAACAACAGTTGTCAAGTTCCCTATAGCCGCACCCTGCTCTGTAACTGTATTTTGCAAATTAGTCAAATCCGTTGTCGTCCCACCAACCTGGGTATCAACATACGACTTAATTGCCTTGGTTGTTGGCGCAATCGAAGAATCCTTAGTTGTAGTATCAACAGTAGTCACAAATGCTGTTGCGGTGGCGGTTACGGTACCATCTGCCTGGGCAACCTGTTGGATAAAGCTGCCTGCACCACCTTTTTCTGTTAACGTCATCGCCGCCTTGGCAGCTGAAATCTTGCTATCCGCATTTGTATCCGCCGCGGTAATTGCTTCTTGCTTTGCATCGGCAATCGCCTGTGTGTTTTCTGTCTTAAAGGTATTGAAGTCACCCGTCTGAACCGAATTATCAGCCTTGCTCAACGACGCTTGAACAGATTCTGAAAAATCATCGGCCGTTGCACCAGACAAGGCAGATTCAATCTGATCGCTTACAGAACCGGTACCGTCACCAGACAAACCGGCAACCGCATCAGAGATCGCCGTAACAGCCGCTTTCAAATTCGTGGCATCTTTCGCAATACCCGTACCAAAGTCCCCGGCCTTAAACGCCACTGTGGAACCTGTTTGATCGCTTACATATGTTGTTGATGCGATTTCCGCGTTTGCCGCGGTAACCGCCATCATTGCAACCAAAGATGCTGTTAATATTTTTTTCATGTTTTCCTTCCTTTCTTTTTTTGTTTTGTTGTTTTTTTCATATCGTCACGCGTTTGGCGCAACGAAAATAAACCCACCTATCACCAATCATTAACGACCGGTTATTGTTTCCCATCCGTATGTGTACGTGGTTTTACCCGCATCATCCGTACTGGGTATCGCGGTCAGAACCAAGACCCCATCATCACTGGTTCCCGACGGCGCCTGAATCGCCCCGTTAATCAGCTGATTCACGTTATCCGCCAATTTGTCGGCGGTAACATTACCATCCGCAATCTTTTCTTCGGTCACGGCATCCGATGCCAACGCGGCCGCATTAACCGCCGCATCATCGATATTGCCGGCCATAACGGCCTTGGCCGCAATTTTACCCTGGCCAACGGCCCCCGCACCAATTTTGTTTGCGGTCACCGCACCATCAGCGATTTTACTTTCTGTTACCGCACCGGACTGAATCATCGATTCTGAAATCGCATTATTCATAATACCGATAACACCATCCGTTATACTGATAACATTTTCCTGGCCCGTTAACGTCAAATCACTTTTCAAATTACCCAATGCAGTCTGCAGACCATCAACCTTGCTAATGCTTAACGTTGGGATATCCGATTCCGCCAAAGGCGCACGCGTAACGGTAATAACACCATCCGTTTCGGACACCGCCGTCACAAATTGACCCGCGACCGCCGCATCAGACGCATCCAACGCATCAACCGCGGCCTCGATAGAATTAGCAACCGAACCAACCGTCGCCGCCGTTTCATTTAACTTGTTAATTGCCGCAGTATTCGCATTAACGTCATCAATCAGTCCCTTGACCCCTTCGCCACCGCCGGCCGTATCCAAAACCGCAATGGTATCCGCATTTGCCTTGACCTGGGCATCCAACTTAATCGCGGCCGCCTTTAAGCCAACCTGACCATCCAAATATTCCGTACCATTGAACGTCACGCCGGTAACATCCGCGGCGTTTGCCTTGGCTTCTAACGCATCATGAACCGTACCACCGGTCACCAGATTGGTCAAACCTTCACCGATACCACCGGTAACGGCACCAATTTCATCATTTTCATTAATCGTGATATTTCCCGCAACCGTCGTTTTCAACACATCCTGTTTCAACCCCATCTGCTGTTCCAAATACCCGGTCGAAACAACGGCGGCATCCGCAGAACCAACGGCACAAAGTCCCAAAATTACGGAAAAAATCCCCGCGGTCAACTTCCTCATATTATTCCCTTCCTTCCTTTCTTGTAATGCATTATATCATATTTCTACGAATCGTGTAAAGACCAAAAAAAATGCGTTTATATATTTTTTTCAAAAAAAAGCAAATTTTTCATAAAAAAAATTTTTCCCACATAACACATGGGAAATTTTAATTTGTCACCATCCCACAGCTTACTTATCTTCTTTTGTCATCCCGTGGCTTGTTTGGGCCCCGCAAAAATGTATTTACATTTTTGTGGGTAAATCCCGCGGGCCCCAGGTCATACATCCGCTTGTCTCCCCGGCGCTTGACTTTCGCACCCAGGTTATAAAATGATTATTAATCAATAAAACAAAAAAAGGCGGGGGCAAAAAACATGCCCCCACCCCAAAAAACAATTAATGCCAACTATTTCTATTCAGCCAACATCAACTTCATCCAATATGGGTTACCTTCTTTATTAATAGACAGAACGCATGTCGTTTCCGAACAATCTGTCCCAGGTTTCGGAACCGCATAACCTGCAACATCACCACCGGTTACCAACGTTGTGGCATCGACCGCAACAACACCCGTTGTAACACTAATTTGATTCTGGTCATTTATTGAAACATTACCCGTTCCGGTATATGTTGTATCCGTCGCAGAAATTGTAATCTTGCCATCTTCGGCAATCGTAACCGATGCATTACCACCCGCAACAAAATTTTCCGCGGTCAATTTATTCTGTTTTTCATCCAATTTTGTATTAACCTGTTCCTGGGTATATGCATCCGTAATACCATAGCCCGCCAATGTTGTTTGCGGTTTTACAAAGGTTGTATCAGCAACTTCCTTGGAATAAACATCATCTACATTTGCCTTGGCCGCCAAATCCGTCGTCAATCCCTTAATTTTGGACTGTTCGATTTCGGCATTGGCCGCGATATCCGCATCAACGATTTCTGCACGTGTTGCCGTGATAACACCATCCGCCTGACTGATTGTCTTGACAACACCCGTATCACCGGTAACCGTACCCGTCAATCCACCAATCGCGGTCGTAATCTTATTCAGCACAGAATTTTCAACTTCTGCACCACCATCCAATCTTTCAACCGCGTCGGCATTTGCATCTATCTTAGAAACCAATCCCTGAACACCACCTGTTGTACCACCATCCAAAACCGCAATAGCCTGGGCATTCAAATCAACCTGTTTATCCAACGCAAGCGCTGCACCCTTCAAACCAGTTGCTTCTTTCAAATAAGTCGTATTATCATCCGCAAATGAAACTTCGGTAACATTTTTTTCAACCACAGAATCCACATACCCTGTTGACGCAACACTAACCGGGGTATCTGCGGCGACGGCACCACTGGCGCCCAAAATTGCCGCCATAAAGCCCGTAAACATAATATTTTTAATTTTCATTTTTCCTTCCCTTCCTTTGGATTTTTATTGCATAAAATCTCTGGTTCCCATTATATCAGAAACCAGAGATTATTAAAAGCATTTATTCCTTTACCGCACCCGTTGTTAAATCAATTTCCGCACCATTTGCACCCAAAATCTTAATTGGCGCATAGGATGCATTACCCGTCGCATCAAAGTTTACCAAATATGTACCCGCGGTTTTAATTCCCGTAACCTTGGTATTCACAACATCCTGGGTCGCATATGTATCGGTGATAATATTACCCGCCGCATCCGCAGTTGCCTTTTCTGCGATGCCATCCGCCGCCAATTTGCCATCCAATGCGGTTGTGATTGCGGCCTGGGTCATTGTACCATCCGTGTTTTCACCGGTTTCCGCATACAATTTGGTCAACCCCGATGTTGCCGCCGTACCCGTTTCATATGTTGTATCCGTCGCAGAAATTGTAATCTTGCCATCTTCAATCGTAACCGATGCATTATCACCCGCAACAAAATTTTCCGCGGTCAACTTATCCTGCTTGCCCGTTTCCAATGCATCAACATCCGCAACCAAGCCAGATTCTGTATTACCAACAGTAGACACCAAATTATCAACATTGGTCTTTAAAGTACCCAAATCACCCGCCGCCGCATTAATATTTGTAACAACAGCATTCGCGATTGTTTCCGCCGTTCTAATAGATGTATAATACTTCGCTTTGTCTTCAGCACTCATCGCGGACAAAGAATCACCGGTCATGGCTTCGGTGTATTTATTTGACACATCTTCTTTTGTATCCAACGCATCTGCAACCGTACCATCAATTTCACCAACTTTATCCGTGATTTGCTCGGCAACCGACGTTTCACCAACCAACCCCTCTAATGTTTCAACAGCATCTGCATCCGCTTTGGATTCCAATGCCTGTTCCAGTGTTATCGGGGCTTCTTCGGTACCAAAATTAAAACTGGCCGAGATTTTATCATCTTCGCTAATCACGATATTATCACCCGGCGTCAATTTCCCCTGCAGGTTTTCATCTGCATATTGTTTAGAAATCAACTGAACATCCTCTGCACTTGCCGCACCACACATGGTCGCAAACAAGGCCGCCGCGAACCCCGAAAACATAATATTTTTTACTTTCATTTTTTTCCTTCCTTTCTTTTTTTGTTGTGGTCACAACGACCTATTTTTTTATTTTAAAATCTCAACAGACATCCATGTAACATTGCCACTTGCATCAACCGACATTAACATGGTTTTATTTTCCGCCGGCACAATACCCGCAATCTTGTCCAAAGTTACCGCCCCTGCATCAATCTCGGATGTTGCAACGGTATTCTTGTACGCCAAAGCCCCCAAATCATCAGTATCTGCCTTGGCAGCTAATTCAGATTTAGTTGCCAAATTCGCCGTTGCAGTTGTAATTGCCCCCTGAACATCAGAAGATGTTTGATAACCCGCTTCCTTTATTTCTGCGATATCTGCAGTATTCGTCCCAACCTGGGTTTGCAACGTTGACAGATCACCCGCAACTTCATTCACTTCGGCCACCGCCGCACTGGCAATCGTCTGGGCCACCGCAACGGACGGGAACTTGGTCGCCCTTTCTTCCGATGACATGGCCTCTATTTCTTCCGCAGTCGCCGTAACCAATTTATTGGCCGTATCTTCCTTGTCCGCCAGGGCCGCAGTTGTGGCATATCCCGACAAAGAATCCTTGGTCGCATATGTATCCGCAACATCTGCAGACTTTGCATATTCATCCAACGCACTTGCATCTGCCTTGGAATCCAACGCTTGTTGAACAGTTATGGCATTACCCTGGGCATCTATAATTTCACCAACCACATCTTCCAAATTAACATTTGCAGAAATAGTGGCGGTTACCGTGCCATCATCCGCGGTTGTTTCATCAATAGTAATACCCGCCCCCGGGGTCAATTTCGACTGTTTTGTTGCCAAAGCATCCTGAAAATCTGCATCGGTCACCAACCCCTCAATACTTGGGATTGTTGGCACATCCGACAAATCATTATAGGAACCGGTCTTTGCAACATCCGCCAATCCCGAAACATTTTCCGCCGCCAGGGGATTTTCCGCACTAATCAAATCCTGCTTGCCCGCCATTTCCGTATGCAATTCATTAATCGCCGGTATAGCTAACTGCTCATCAGTATCCAACGTAATCCAATTACCATCCGCATCCTTGGTATTCAACATATCACGTAATATAATCTGATTATCATACAGTTGGGTATCAGAAGCCTTCAGATTATTATTAATAGTTCTTGTTTTGCTGTCCACATACCCCACAGCATCCAAGAACTGCTCGTCTACATAATCAACTGTCGCCATTTCATCTGCAGAATATGCCGCCCCAGATGCCACCGCAAAAATCAAAAACGGTAATAAAAAAGATGTTTTTCTTATCATTTTTCTCTCGCACTCAGTTATGTTAACACCAACAACTCAAACAACCACCTTATAGGCCTCCAACCCCACTGTCACCTGAAGCCAATAGCTCGTCAACACTCATCAACGAATAACGGCATTTCGAATTAGTACATTGAGCATACAATACATAGGCACCTATTCCCGGATTTTCCGGCGCTGCCAAGAAACCATCCGAAGACGGTATCAGCAATTTTACCGCTTCAATCGCATCATCAAGCTCGGTATCCGTCGCATACGTATCTTCAATTGCCTTGATACGTGTTTCCAATGCTGACGTGTCAACACTGCCAGAACTGCCCGACTGCAATGCCGCAACATCTTCCTGCAACTTGGTCAAATCTGCGGCCGCCGCATAATCACCTTTGGCCTGCTTATCATCA
Organism: Candidatus Enterousia sp.; assembly: GCA_045536625.1. Lineage (GTDB taxonomy): Bacteria > Pseudomonadota > Alphaproteobacteria > Rs-D84 > Rs-D84 > Enterousia. Next base: position 14,805 of record JAZSNY010000033.1, on the reverse strand, counting down.
ATTGCCGTTTGCAATGTGTTTTGAATATTGGTCAATTGCTCGGTTGTCACAAATCCTGCAACGGACGGAATTTCTGATTTTAATGCGTAATCGGACAAAACACTAGTGTTTGCCTTTTTATCCAACGCCGAATTAACATCAGCCGACTTGGCATAACCACCCAACGCGTCTTCGGTAATATAACCGGAATCATTTGTTAATTCCGATGTCTTGGTCGGCACCTTAATCGCCGCAATCAGGGCCTCTACCCCATCAATCGCACTTGACAATTCAGAATCGGTCGCATATGTACCACCCAAATTCGCCACAGTTTCCTGTAACGTCGTTACCGTTGATGCATCCGCCTTGCCCGATTGCAGGGCCGCAACCGCTTCATTCAATGTCGTTAAATCTGCCGCAACCAAATACTGGCCAGAATTTTGTTTCTTGGCAATTTCGGCCTCTAACGTACTTTGCAGACTTTCTAATTGTTCATCCGTCACCAAACCTTCAATACTTGGGATTGTTGGCACATCCGACAAATCATTATAGGAACCAGTCTTTGCAACATCCGCCAAATCTGCCGTCTTGGTATAACCGGTCAGTGCGGTATTCAACTCGGCCTTGGTTGCCAAATCTGCAGTCGCCGTTGTAATCGCACCGGAAACATCAGACGCCGTCTGATAACCCGCATTTTTCAGCGCAGTTATCTCGCCCGTATTTCCATTAACCAACGCCTGCAACGCTTCCAATGCAGATGTTGTCGCATATCCCGACAAATCAATTTCACCACCGGAAATGACAGCCGCAATCTTGTCATCTATTTCCTTTTTGGTATAGGAATCATTTTTCAATTCCGCCAATGAATCAGAAACTTCCTTTAACGCATCCGCACCCACATAATCACCGACAGCTTGCTTTTTGGCAATCTCGGTCTCTAAATCAGAACGCAGGGCACTCAATTGTTCACTCGTGACCAAACCGGTCAACGCAGACTTATCCGCCTTGTCCAACAACGCCGCCGTATTATCAGCGACCTGTTTTTTCAGTCCCGATGTATCTGTACCAACGACCTGGGTTATTTGTTCCGTAACTTTATTTTCTGTAACATATGTGTTCTGCGCGGCTTCTTGTGTCAAATATGTATTTTCAATATTTGTAACTGATTGCTGCAGGGTATTCACCACGTTGGCCTCGGCCTTGGTTGCCAAATCAGACGCCTTGGCATAATCAGCCAAAGAAGCCTTGGTCGCATACGTCGCCGCAACATCCGCAGATTTTGCATACCCTTCTAAACTAGGAACAACTATCGAATCAATCTTTTTTTGCAAGTCAGTCTCGACACTGGTCAGTTCTGATTTTTTCGCATAATCGGCACTAATCGCTTCAACCGTTGCTTTTAAATTCTCAACAACCGTTTTATCCGCACCACCGGTTTGTAAATCATTTACAACATCCTGCAACTCTTGCAATTTTGTTGCACTGGCATAATCACCCTTATCCTGCTTTTCTGCAATAGCCGCCTCAAGGGTTGCTTTTAACTGTCCCAACTCTTCATCAGTTGCAAAGGCACCCAACCCCGGGATTTCATCTTTCATAGCGAATTTAGAAGTATCAATCGTAGATTTTACAACATTATCTGTAATATCAATACCCTCGCCCGCCGTCAAAGTATTCTGCTTCTGCGCCAACGCATCATCGACATAACTCTTACTCGCCAAATTAAGGGTCGCAGCCTTCGCCCCAACAACAGACATCAAAATAGCTGACATAACCCCAGAAAAAACAATCCCGCGTATTTTCATCTTTCCTTCCCCCACAACAATTATTACTCTTCCGCGTCAACCGTTACACTAACCCACGAAGACGTCCCATCACCATTAGACATCAACATCAGCATCTCGCCTGCATTCCCTGTCCCCGCATCAATCTTATCCGCGGTCACAGCACCCTGGGCCAACTTATTCACGGTAATAGAACTATCTGGAACCTGATAATCCGACAACGCCTGTTCAACAACCTCGTTCACATAAACAGCCATCGCGCCATCCGGCGACACAACATCATCCAACACCGCCTGCAACGCATCCGCAATCTGACCATCAAAATAATCAGCCAAATCATAAACCACAGGCGCATCTTCACCCGCAACCGCAACACTCAACGTACCCGCAACATCATCAAAAACGACATCGGTAACAACACCCAACTGCGCCGTAATATCCTGTTCCAATTCATCAACACGCAAAACAACGTCCGCCAATTGCTCGGCCAACGTATCGCCACTTGCACTATAATCCACAAAACTTTCTAAGGCCTCAACCCGTTGACGCAAATCCGAACCCGAACTACCATCACCCGCATCAGGCTTATGCGACCCCGAAATCGAAGACCCACCGCTAATCGCACTGGATCCCGCCAAATATTTACCAATAGACAAACGTGGGGTTGTGGCCGCACGCGTCGACCCCGAACGGGTCGCGCCCGATGTTGCACCGGCCGCATTATTCACACGCACAGACCCCGCACGCACCGAATTAATTGCACTGTTGCCCGCCGAGCCCCCACCCGACTTGGCCGTCGCCGCACTGGATGCACTGGTATACGTTCCCGCCCCACCCAGGGAACGCACCGAAGATGCGCCATAAGACGGCAACACCACAGATGCACACAGAACACACACGATTGACAGCGTTGATATTTTCAGTTCGTTTTTCATATCTTAATTCCCTCTACCTACTTGTTTTCAAGTTTATCACATTTTACGAATCGGGGTCAATACCCTTTTTCCTAAAAACGCGATATTTTAAAATTCGTAACGCAACCCCAACGATATCGAGTTATCTAAAATCAAACCGATTTTGTTTTTTAATTCATACACGCCAAATTCACGCTTTTGCTCTGTCCCCCACAACCCGGCCAAGCGATAACGAAAATCCAACACTAAATTACTATCCAGTTTATAAGAATATCCTGCCATCAACCCAAACATCGGCGACACATTGCGTTCTGAACTATCACCACCTGTAAAATAACCACCCATCAATTCTGTTTTTGGCATCGCGACACCCGCACCTGCCCCCAAATAGAACCCATTTGCGAAATCATAATAGCCATTCGCCATCACATACGGAATCGTCAATTTAAAAGTTGTATCCAACTCCTCTTCTTCATATTGACCAATCAATCCTGCTTCTACTTCTGCACGCCAAAAATAACCTATCCTACGCCCCGCAAACAAGTTACCACCGAACACAAATTCAGTAAAAGACTCATCCTTTAAATCGTCAGAATCCGGCGCATTTGTACTTGATTCATTTTCCCAATTCATCAGGCTAAGCGCTACACGCCCACCAACATACCAACCAGTCTTTGCCTTGTCCGCATAATTATACGTAACATCGTACCCACCCTTGCTATTACGAACCAAATGACTCGGGACCGCTGCATCCGCCGCCGTTACTGCCAAAGCGGCAACCGCCGCCAAAGATATTATTTTTTTCATATTAAAACTCCTCCAATTTTTCCTATATTGTACCATAAAAAACATTATTTCCAAAACACAAAAATCAGATATTGACATCTTTTTATATTTTTTGTTAAATTAACCACGTGGGAATAAAAAAATAAATGTGTTTATAAACGAAGGGAATAAAGATATGAATAAATTCGCTTTAATTTTTGCCATTTTATCGGTTGCAGCATGCGTCCGTGCCCCCGCCGAGTTGGACGGACAACAGGTATTTTTTGCTTTTGATTCCGCGGAAATATCATCCGATGCAGATAAAAACCTTGCGGCCCAGGCACTGTACATGAAGCAGAATCCGGATGTAAACATAACGATGCAGGGACGCTGTGACGAACGCGGCTCTACCGAATACAACCTGGCATTGGGGGCATTACGCGCCGGCAACGCCGCACACGTAATCATGGCAAACGGTATTGAACCGGAACGTATAAAAACCGTTTCATACGGCAAGGAAAACCCAATTTATCCGGGAACCGGGGAAAAGGTTTGGGCATTAAACCGAAACGGAACAACGGTTGTAAACAACAAATAAAAAAGAATCCCCAAATGGGGATTTTTATTTGACCACATATAAAAAATTTTATATATTCCAAATATGGAAGAAAAGACAGCAATATCCTTTGCAAATGTGGCGGCACGCTATGACGGTACGCCCGACATATTGACCGATGTATCTTTTAACATCAGTGGTGGCGGTTTTTATTTTTTATCTGGCGCATCTGGCGCAGGAAAAACAACGTTATTGCGTTTAATATATCAATTACATAAACCCGCACGCGGTCAAATAAAGTTATTTGGTCAAACAACCAACAACCTAACACGCGACGAAATTTCAAAACTGCGCCAAAAAATGGCCATCGTTTTTCAGGAATACTCGTTACTGTCACACTTAAGTGTATTTGACAATGTTGCCCTGCCCCTGCGGGTACGTGGCATATCCGAAACAAAAATAAAAAAACTGGTAACCAAGGTATTGGACTGGGTCGGACTGGGCAAATACGCAAACTCAAACCCAAAATCGCTGTCCGGTGGCCAACAACAACGCGTTTCGGTTGCCCGCGCAATTATCGTCCAACCATCAATATTACTAGCAGACGAACCAACCGGTAATCTGGATGACGAAAATGCATCGCGCCTTATGGAATTATTCATTCAAATGAACAAGCTGTTCGGGACAACAATTATTTTGGCCACACACAACAAGAAACTGATGGAAACATATCAATTCCCTGTCATTCGCGTTTCCGACCATCGTGTATCTTTTACTGGCCAACCTACAAACACAACAACAAAAACCAATTCGGAACCCAAAAAGATTTGGCGTGGTCCCAAAACACAAAACTATTTTACCGAATTATCAAAACAATTTGACGACATTGGAAACGCATAATGAAGACTAAGAAACCGACTGTATTTTCACTTGTACGCGAACAATCAATATTCATGACAACTATTATGTCACTGCTAACGTTTTTGTCTGTTTTGGCACTGGGGGTTGCACTGGCAATCGGGACCGGCGTTATACGTTGGAATAACCAGTGGGAACTGTTTGCCACAATTCAGGTAATGGACACATCCAAAACAGACGCCGCAAAAAAAATCATACAATCAAATTCAGACAAAATAGAAACTTCAACCCTGATAAGCACCGCACAAATGCACGACTTAATGTCACCATGGTTATCAGGCAACAACAATATATTAAAGAATTACCTGCCAACCATGTGGGAAATAAAATTTAAGTCCACCGACGGCATGCGGGACTTTGAAAAACAAATTTCCAACACGGCACGCTTTTTACCACATGCATCCGCCCTACAATCATCAACCGCCGCGGGCACACAAATGATTTTAATGGCAACACTGATATTGGCCATGATGTTGGGTGCCATCGGCACATGTATATCATATATCGCCCGCAACACCGCAATGTTACACAAACGCGAATTAGAAATCCTTAACCAGATTGGCGCATCTGACAATTTTGTTGTTCGACAAATGCAAACTATTGTTGGAAAAATATCCGCAATTGCAACCGGTATCGGCTTTTTGTTAGCATGTCCAATACTACTATTAATCATATCCATCGCCCACAAAACACGGGTTGGCTTGATGGCAACAATTGGACTGTCCGGTCCCGGTTTAGTCACATTAACATTATTGCCAATTGCAATAATATCTTTTTCAATACTGGTTACCCGCCACACAACACTAAACATATTAAAGAACAGCTAAGCCCATGTTTCGCCGCCTGCTTACCCCAACCTTTTTGATATTTTGCGCCTTTATCCTGGGCGGGATGGTATTTAAATCAACCGCACCAATTCAGTGCGGGACAATCCTGCCAAACGACAGCATCTTTGTCCTGACCGGCGACGAACGCAGAATTCCATTTGCCATGCGAAAAATGCGCGAATTTCCAAACGCCGACCTGTATATAATCGGCGCTGGTGCCCAGGGAAACATAGACATTGCACGCCCTGCCATAATCGAATCTAAATCAAAATCCACATATCAAAACGCACGCGCAATCCGTGACATCGCACAAAAACGCGATTTAAAACGCCTGGTAATAATCACGACCGAAGATCACATGAACCGTGCAAAATATTTGGTACAATCCGAATTACCGAATACAGAAATAATCGCCTGCCCCGCCATTTTAACGGGCATGCCCCCGGCAAAAAGACTTGAAAGATGGACCACAGAATATATAAAATACATCGTCACAATGTTGGGAATCAAAGAAAGTTAAAACCAAAGGAAAGAAAAAATGTTCAGAACTATATTATTCAAAATCACCCTTGGCATATATTTCACATTGTGGTCACCGTTGCTGTTAATCGGCCTGGTATCCAGTAAACTGTCACACAAATTGGTATTCGCAGACGCGGCGGGCGTATTGGTTCTGGCACGAATAATCGGCGGCATAAAATACCGGGTACACTATCCCAAAACCGAAGAAAATGGCATACCCGCCATGCCCAACGGCAACAAACGACTGGATGGCAAGGCTATTATTGCCGCAAAACACATGTCCATATTGGAAATCGCCGTTATATCCAAGGTTGTCCCCGACACATTTTTTATCCTTAAACGCGAATTATTGTGGATACCAATTTACGGTTGGGCATTTTGGCGCTGTGGAATGCTGGGGGTGAACCGTGCGCGTGGCAAAACAAATATGAAAAAACTGGCCGACGACGTTGAAAAACGCGTATTAAACGGCGGCACCCTGGTAATATTCCCCGAAGGCACACGCGCAAAACCCGGCGAACACATCCCATTAAAGCGCGGCCTGCTGTTGTTGGCACACACATTAAAATTACCTATTTTACCGGTCGGAACAGACGCGGGCCTGTATTGGCCGAAACGCGGTCGCATACATCCCGGCACCGCCAACGTATGGTTTGAACCATTATTGCCATGCAACGCATCACTGGACGAAATCAGCGACGCCATTAACCGCCACAGCGCATAAACATTACACATCCAAAAAAAAAGATGACGGTATATATAAACGGGTTGGAAATGGCGCAGTGTACAGAAGTTACATAAGCCATTACCAACCCGCTTTAATTATATTTCACTTTTCACACCAAGACCGACGGCGACCACCGCTATATTTTCGCGCCAACTTTTCACGAACCAAGACATTTCCCACATCACGCCCATCGGACATAACGACGTTCGCATCAATCCGCCCCAGATATTTATCATCCTTGATATTATTTAATTCAACGATTGTGCCACGTGGTAACAATTTTTCCAACCGCCCACGCGCACGACGCGCCAATTTAATTTCATCCTGGCACGCACCATTTAACTCGGGCGTGTCAACATTAATTAAACGCACCCGCACGGTAATTTTAACATCATCGGCCACGGCGACACGCGCGGCAAATGTATCACCATCCAAAACATAGTCCACCTGTGCCGGCACGGCATACGCCATACCGGACAACATAAAAGAAAATAACGTAACCAAAAACCTGTTCATAATACTATGGCAAGCGTGGCGACCATGTTGGTTCCACCCCATTTACCCCATCTGGCAATTCAATGTCATAGAAGTTTTGCCCCGTTATATCCACACTGCGAATATGACTGATACGATCTATGCCATCAATATGCTTTTCGGTTTCATAGTACACAATCCGACGCGAACCGGGCGCCCATGATGGGGCCTCCATAAACCAACCGCCGGCCAAAATCTTTTCATTACGCCCCCGCGGGTCCATAATTCCGACATAGAACGTATCATCCGCAATTTTTGTAAAGGCGATAAATTGACCATCGGGCGACCATGCCGGCGTTGCATAACGTCCCGAACCATAGGTTATACGTTCAACCTCGCCAGTTTCCAGGTCCAAAACATGAATCTGTTGACGTCCCGATCTATCGGAATTAAACGCCATTTTTTTACCATCGGGGGAATACGAAGGACTGGTATTAATAGAATTACCAAATGTCAACTGACGCAATTCATTTGTTTCGGTATTATATTCATATATATGCGTTATACCCTTTTTAACCAGGGATATCGCCACACGTTTTCCATCCGGCGAAAAACGCGGCGCAAAGTTCATACCACCAAACTGGCCCAAACGCCGTTGTTCACCGGTATCCAAATCCAAACTCCACACCATTGGGTCATCATTATAATAAGATAAAAATACAATCGATTGCATATTTGGTGAAAAATGCGGCGACATCACAAAAGAATCATCATCCGATAAATAGCGCAATCCCGCCCCATCCTGGTCCATTATTGCCAAACGTTTTACGCGGTTACTGATATCCCCCGTTTCGGCAATGAACACAATTTGTGTATCAAAATAGCCAACTTCACCCGTCAAACGTTCATAAATCGCATCGGCCATAATATGCGCCAAACGACGCGCGGTCTTGCGCGTTGCCACCAGGGACTGCGCCTCGATCTGTTCACGCCCATTAACATCCCAAACAAAGAAATCCAACTTATAACGATTTTCCGATTCTGCCGTTAATTTCGCCTGGACCAAAACCTGGGTCTTAATCGCGGCCCATGACTTAAAGGTTGGCATACCATGCATTTTTACATATTCCGGGAACGCATCATGATTAACAATCCGAAACAGCCCGGTGCGCTTTAAATCATTTTCCACCACTTCACGCATCATTGCGGCATCCTTGGCACGAACACCATCACCGGTTTCAAATTTTTGAATCGCAATCGAAATAGGCTCGGCCGCCCCCGCAATAATATCAACCTTTAATTCTGCACGTGCCGGCGCCACAAAAACACACAACGCCACCATGGCGATCCAAATACGTTTTAGCATAAAAAAATCCTTTCCTTTTAAAAAATCTATACACCAATTTTAAACACACAAAACATAAAAATCAAACCAAAAGCGCACCCATACACCCGCCCACACCAACGCCATCACAACCGCAAACACAAACGTAAATATAATTGTATTGACAAATGTATTTACAATGGTATAGTTCATTGTAATTACCGCTGTATTGCGAACTGTATAGGAGTCTGCATATGCCAAACGTGATGCAACAATTATTTGTTATGAACATGGAATCCCTGTTGCGGGAATACGCCGCGTACAAGGCCTTTAACAAATCCGATTGCGTCATAAATATGCGTATCCCACGCCCTATTTTGGACAAGATCAAGGAATTGGCCGACACACAACACGTCCCATACCAATCATTAATTTCATCGGTTTTATATTCATTGGCCAACCTGGACGACAAGAAATAACAACCAACCCCGGGGGAACGATATGCCATCCAAGGAAACAATATTTCACACACTGAACCAAAAACGCATTACCCCACCAGCCGCAACCGAAACACTTTTCCCGGAACTGTTCACCGACGAATACGACATCACGGGATGGATGTATTCCGACCTGCACAACCTGTTTGGCGAAACAGTTTTTCCAACCCACCCATCGTTCAGTGCACACATATGGCAAAATTTGGTTATGCCAACCCCCACAAAATCAAAACGCAGCACACCACAATTAACACCCCCCGACACAAAGTTTTATGACGCACATATAAAAACAATCACACACCCATACCACCTGGGGGCACAAAATTATAAAAAAGCCAAAGACTTTAAACTGTCACGGTATGCATGTTGGTGTATGTCACGAAACAACCCGTACATGATATTTTCGCGTACATACTTTATTTCACCCGTCATCAATCCAACAATGGATTTTGACACGATGAAAAAACTATCATATCAATTCGCACGCGTATACCTGCGCAGCCAGTTATCAAAACAAGAAAAAATTATAAACGGGATTGCACACAAATACAAAATCGACTTTAACGAATTTCGTCGCGTAAATCGCGCGGCATTGTTTGCCGACCACAGCAAATCCAACATCGCCGAACAAAACAATTTCTATATATCACCCAACACCCCATTGGCGGACCACATGGGCGCGGCAACCCTGCACGCACGCACCGGGGCCCTGATTCGCGCAATACAGCACATAAACCAAACACCAAAAATCAACGGCGACAAAATATTGGAAATATTATTTTCGGAATTAAATTCGGCACGGGTAAAAATGATAACACAACAAAACACATCACCCGAAGACGACATATTCCAAACCCCGGCCCCACACGTAAAAACACAACTGGCCCACACCGAACGGGACTTTATAAACCAATACGCATTTCAGAAATCAAGATAACTATTCCGCGATAAATAACAGGTTATCAAAAAAAAACATAAACAAAATTTTCACAAAAAAAATTCTGTCATCCCGCGGCTGGACCGCGGGACCCAGGTAATAAAAACCTTGTTATTTGTGCGCATTTTATGCGCATAACCTGGGTTCCGGTGTCAGGCACCGGAATGACAAATATGATAATATTAATCTCTTAGATAAATTTCTATTTATATAAACAACAAACATAATTTATATTACAAAACAAAAAACGGGGCCACGCCCCGTTTTTTTAAAAGAACTTTTGAACGCAATCCAACGACCCGTTTTCTCCAACCATCCCCATAAAGATACTTAATACCGTACCAATACCAAACAACAAGAAAAAGCCAATCAACATAGCAATACCCTTTTCCTTTACCTCCTTAATCGCATCGATTTTACCGGCCGAGATATAACCCCATGCCCATCCTGCAATCGTAACACCCGCACCAACGAACGCCAATATTTGCAATATTTCAAAAATGCTGCCAAACTGTTCACCCATTTCACACAAAGCATCACGCATCCCCTGTTCCAAGGCCACAGCAGGCGCAGACAACATAGCACAAACAATCGCAAAATTTATTTTATTCATCAGTTTTTTCATATTAAAACCCCTTTTTCCTTTTCTGTAATTGTACCACAAAAAACGCCCCGTTTCAAATAATATAATCACCCCTGCCCGGAACAAAAAAATCCGGGCATCGCAGTGTACAAACGCTACATAAGACGCCCATTAACTCCTTGCACCGGGAACAAAATAAAAGATAATGGCGTAAATGCGCGTAAACCCGCAACCGTAGTGTACAGAAGTTACATGAGGTTGCGAGGTTCACGATGCAGATATGCCATTAGATTTTATTTTGCCCGTTCGACGTATTCCAGGGTTTCAGTATTAACCACAATCTTTTCACCCTGTTCAATAAATACAGGCACCTGAACACGCACACCGTTATCCAAGATGGCCGGTTTACCACCACTGCCGGATACGGTTTGCCCCTTTAATGCAGGTTCGGTTTCTTCGACGATCGCAATTACCGTCTTGGGCAAAGATATTGACACAGGCTGACCTTCGACAAAGTTCGCCTTGACCACCATTTCCGGCGCCAGGAATTTCATGGCATCACCCATCGTTTCAACCGGCATTGTAAACTGTTCATAGTCAGACAAATTCATAAAGAAGGCATCTGTACCATCGGCATACAAATACTGACAATCAAAATCTTCGACCATCAATTTTTCAACCTTGTCTTCGGCACGCCAACGATCTCCGCCCTTGTTTCCCGAATCGATATCACGCAGGTCCGCCTGGACGAATGCACCACCCTTGCCCGGCTTTACCTTGGTAATAGAAGTTACCGAATAACGTTTACCATTGTGCGAAATAACCCAACCCACACGCATATCATTTGCAATATAAGACGCCATCTTAATATCCTTTATTTTAAATTAACTGAATTCATTATAAAAATATCGTCCACAAACGCAAGACTATTATTGCATTTCGCGCTTGTGCGCCCAATAACGGTCAATACTTTCCATAATTAATTTATCCGCGGCCTCGCGATCTGCCCATCCGGTAATCTTGGACCAGGCATTGGATTGCAAATCTTTGTAATGCTGGAAAAAGTATTCAATTTTGGACCGCAAAATTTCCGGCAACTGTTCAATAAACTCTATCTTTTCATAGTACGGATCAATCTTATCACGTGGAACACAAATAATTTTTTCATCGCCGCCGGCCTGATCCTCCATCAACAGGGCACCGATGGGACGCACCTCAATCAAAACACCGGGACGCAACGGCGCATTACACACAACCACACAATCCAACGGATCACCGTCATCGCCCAACGTTCCCGGGAAATAACCATAGTTCGCCGGATATGCCATTGGCGCATGCAAAATTCTGTCCACTTTTAACAAACCGGTTTCCTTGTCAATTTCATACTTTACATGACCATTTTCCGGGATTTCAATAATCGCGTTCATCTTTTTTGGGGGCATTTTTCCCGCCGCCAAATTTTCAAGTGTCATAATAAACCTCTTAATTTATTGACAAAATAATAACACAAAAAAATCCGATTGCAATTTATTAAACCGCCAAACAGAAAATTAAATAGAATAAAAAAATAAAAGATAATGGCATAGATGCGCGCGAACCCGCAACCGTAGTGTACAGAAGCTACATGAGGTTGCGGGTTCACGATGCAGATATGCCATTAGATTTTATTTTTTACATGCGCATTGGCATCAATACATATAACGCATCCGTATCCTTGTCCACGGAATTAATTTTTGTTGGCGCCAAAGGATCCTGCATTTCCATTTGGAACTTTTCACCCTGAACCTGACCGGCAACATCCAACAAGAACTTTACATTAAACACAACCGTAAACGACGTGTCGCCATTGTATTCAATATCCAATTCCTGGGTCGCGGTACCGGCATCCGGACTGGACGCGTTAATAACCAATTTATTCATACTGAACGTCAACTGAACAGATTTTGTTTTATCAACACTGGCCACCGACACCAGGTCAACCGCATTAATAAACTGTTTTCTGTCCAAAATCGCAATCTTGTCATTACCCTTGGGGATAACAACACGATAATTTGGATATTGGGCATCAACCAACTTGCTGGTCAAAGTTGCGGAACCAACCGTAAAGCGCGCCTTGGTATCAGACAATTCAACCATAACATCATCAACATTGGCATCTTCCAACAATTTTGACAATTCGCCAATCACACGACGTGGTAAAATCACCGCCGGCATTTCCGCACTGCCCGCCGGGGCCGGCATCGCACACAGCGCCATACGCTGGGCATCGGTTGCCACCGCCGTCAATTTTTTCACATCCGAATCATCGGAAATATGGAAATAAATCCCCCCCAGGTGATAACGAACATCATCCGTTGGGATTGCAAACTTGGTCTGATTAATCAAATGCGCCAAATCACCGGTCGTCATCTGAAACTTGGTCGTCAGATTACTGCCCGCCATGGCCGGGAAATTTTCCGCCGGCAAAGTTGGCAAACGGAACACGGCACGTCCACTGGACACAACCAACTGATCCCCCGATTGCTTAAACGAAATTTCCGCATCATCCGGCAACTTACGCACGATATCGTATAACATCTGAACCGGCACGGTAATCTTGCCACCCAAAGTAATATCTGCGGCCACATGTTCAACCAATTCCAAATCAACATTTGTCGCAGACAAAATTAAATCATCTGCGGCCTCGATTTTAACGTTCATTAAAATAGGCAATGTCGCACGCTTTTCCACAATCGACTGCATATGCCCCAGCGCACGTATCAAAACCTGACGAAACACTGAAAATTCCATAATACTACTCCTGTTTCCTTTATCTAATATGTGTATACCCTACACTCTGTCACCCCAACTTTACCAAAAAAACCCGATTCGGCGCAAGGCCAAAAGCAGACAAACAACATCTGACACAAAATAAAAACAACGGCATAAAAAAAGCGGGGCGAAAATGGCACAAAATTCGGCCCCCCGCCCCACTAAACACAACGCATATACATTATTTATATAAAACCTTTTCCAATTTTGCGCGCAACTTTTTCACATCTTCATACTTTGTAAACTTTCCCTTTTCTGCGATTGAAATATCCCCACTTTCTTCGGAAACGATTAACACGGTTGCACCCGAAACCTCGCTAATCCCCAGGGCGGCGCGATGACGTGTGCCATATTTCCAATTTAAATTATTTTGTGACAAAGGCAAAATTGCCCCGGCATATGCAATACGATTATTTTCAACAATCACCGCCCCATCATGCAGTGGCGTCTTGTTAAAGAAAATCGTTAACAACAACTCGCTGCTGATTTTGGCATCAATGGCAACACCTTTTTTTTCAATCACACTTTCTTCCAAGGTGCTTGAAAATACAATCAAAGCCCCCGTATGTTTTTGTGACATATATTCCACGGCTGACACAATCGCATCCAAACTTTTTGTATCTTTGGACTTAACCCCACCACGTTTAAACACACGACGCCACCCCTCTATATTTCCCAACAGCGCCATAAACTTGCGCAATTCCGGCTGGAAAACAACAATCAAACTAAGTGACAGGAACAATGCCGTCCAATGCAGGAACCCGGCCAACAAATTTAAATTTGCCCAACTAAGCACAAAACTAAACACCCACAGTCCTGCCAACCCCAACAACCCACGCACCAACTTTTCCGACTGGGTATTTTGAATAAAACTGCGATAAAACAACCACATCATACCTGCAATAATTAACACCTGCACAAAATCAATTTAATTCATTATTTTTTCACCTTTATTTTTCTACTGTTCATTAACGAACAACCGCGTCATCAATTCTGACATCGGCACCCCCACCCAATCGGGATCATCGCGACGTAACGGTGCCCCCTGTTCCATTGCGGTTTCACACGGATTCCCATCAGCCAACCAATTTTCTAACAAATCCCCGGCGACCAAACCAATTCCCGCCCCGGCAACCAAACTGATTCCCCCCGTAAATGGCGCCAACAGCAACCCCAACCCCGTTGCC
>JAZSNY010000030.1:0-2958 GCA_045536625.1 Candidatus Enterousia sp. | reverse complement strand
TAGAAAGATGCAGTTTTCCACCTTAATAGAAATTTTATGTAAAACTGCAGAAAATTTCTATTATGACAGAAATTTTTGTCATAAAAGCCGAAAGTGGGTCGAAAAATGTGCAAAAATGTTAAAAAGTGGGTCGAAAAACGTGCAAAAAGTCTAGGGATTCTGGCCCGATAGAAACTTTCGGAATTATTCCAAAAGTTTCTGTTATGATAGAAATTTGTTCCTTTTCGTGTAAAATCGTGTAAAATCGTGTAAAAACACGGCAACGGCCGCACAACGTTTTATACCAAGGCATAAGGCAACAAATGAAAGTAACTGCTGCGATTTTTAGGAATGGGGGCCGGGTTCTGCTGATGCGACGGGCGGTTGACCAGCCATTGGCGGGCGAATGGGAATATCCCGGTGGTAAGTTTGAAGACGGCGAAGACGGCCCAACATGCCTGAAACGTGAATTGGCCGAAGAATTGGGGATAGATGCGCAAATCGGCGACCTGATTACCATTGCAAAACATACAACAGATTCCGGCAAGGTTATCGAACTGCACACATACGAAATCAAATCCTACACCGGTGAAATCCAACTGCGCGTCCACGACGATATGCACTGGGTGTCTGTCCATGACTTACCCTCACACCCACAACTCCCTGCCGACCAAATCGTATCCACAACACTGCAAACCATAGGAAAACAGAATGCTTAAAAAACTGATAAAGAATTGGCCTGACATAATTTCATTTATTATATTTGTAGGCTTGTTATGTTTGATTTTTTGCTTTGATGGAAATCCTGCTGATAAAATATCTTTAATAGCATTGGTTGGAACTGCTTTAATTTATTCTTTTCAGTTAAATAATATGCAACAACAAAAAGATATAGCTAAGGAAACAGCAAAGAATCAGGAAAACGCTTTAAAATCGCAATGTGATATTGCTGAAAAACAGTATAATTTCAATGTCTTTACATTACGTATGAATTTGCGAAATGATTTGGCAAAATACTTTACAATAGCTTTGTCGTCAGAGGGACTAAGTATTACTAATGATGTCAATATGCATTTAGTTAATATTGGCAAGATATGTGATGATATTAAATTTGCATTTCCATATTCTGCTGAGCTGAACAAAGCGATACAGGCTTTCAAACAAAGTTGTACAGATATAACAAATTTAGAGCCGGAAAAGCGCATAATAATAGAATGTTGTTTGTCAGTAAGAAATAACTGGGTTATGATGACGTATAAGGATTGTTTACGAGTGTCAGTAGATTTATCCATTGCAGGCAGCAAACCACATGAAGCCGTTATAAATTCTGATTTGTGTGCTAAATTTGGTTTCTCTGAAAAAGAAAAAACAATAATATTTGGTATAATGACGAAATATATATTAGTAGCCAAAACAAAAGAAGAACTAGATTTTTATATGTTTGCTTCATTTAGAAAGGTTATGGATGCGGGAAATAAAAAATTAAAGCGAATTTTCGAGATTTTAGATAAGGATATAGTTTTGAAGTCATGTAAGTAAATCAAAGCTATTAATAAAAGTCGTTATGATTAGTCTGTTTTGATTGATATGTGTAGCCATACAATCCTTTTTGACATCCTGTGAATTCGGTTTATACTGATTCACGGAATGGCGGAAAGGTTTTATCTTTGCATTGATTTAAAGAGTTTCTTTGCCTCGGTCGAAGCGGTTGACCGTGGGCTGGACCCATTTACAACAAACCTGGTGGTGGCGGACCCGTCACGGGGGCGGGGGTCGGTCTGTCTGGCGATAACGCCGGCGATGAAGGCCCTGGGGATTCGCAATCGTTGCCGGGTCTTTGAAATCCCGCGTGGGGTCGAATACATCACCGCCATGCCCCGCATGAAAAAATATATGGAGGTATCTGCCCAGATTTACGGGATTTACCTGCGCTATATTTCGCCCGAAGACATCCATGTCTATTCCATTGACGAATGCTTTATCGATATCACGCCTTACTTGAAAATGTATAAGCGGTCACCCAAAGAAATGGCGATAATGCTGATGGATGCTGTGCGGGATGAGACGGGCATATGCGCCACCGCCGGCATAGGCACGAACCTATTTTTGGCTAAGGTTGCGCTGGACATCACGGCCAAGAAAGTCCCCGACCATATCGGATACTTGGATGCGGAATCGTTCCGGGAACACCTGTGGCACCATCGGCCGATAACAGATATCTGGAACATCGGGGCGGGCATTGCACGGCGACTGGAAAGATATGGTGTGTATGACCTGTATGGGGTGACGCAAATGCCGGCCGAAACGCTGTATCGTGAGTTCGGAACAAATGCAGAATACCTGATTGACCATGCGAACGGCATCGAGCCGTGCACGATTGCCGATATTCATAATTATCAGGCGAAATCACATTCACTATCCAATGGCCAGATTCTGTTCGAAGACTATAACTTTGACGATGCACAGATTGTGATGCAGGAAATGGTGGATAACCTGGTTTTGGAATTGGTGGAAAAGAATCTGGTGGCGGATGAAATATCGCTGTCTGTGGGGTATTCACGTGATATGCGACGTGCGACCGGGGGCAGTCGTAAATTGCCAGCGCACACATCGTCCTATAAATCATTGGTGGCGGAATTTGTGCGCCTGTATCGGGAAACGACCGACAAACGCACGCCGATACATAAACTGACGGTGGGGTTGGGGAACCTGGTCGATGCGGATACGGTGCATTTGCAACTGGATTTATTTGCAGACACAAGGGCGGACGAACGTGAAAGCAAACTGCAACACGCATTGCTGGATATCAAGGGCAAGTTTGGCAAGAACGCCGTCCTGCGTGGCATAAATTATCACGAGAAGTCCACCGGTCGCAAACGTAATACTTTGGTTGGGGGGCACAATGGCTGATAATACCGCACGTGCAAAACAGTTTATGCCGTTCGCAGCCCTGCGTGGGTACTATGCGATGGTGCTGGC
>JAZSNY010000016.1:0-28907 GCA_045536625.1 Candidatus Enterousia sp. | reverse complement strand
CCTCCGACTTGCCATACTGACGGGCGGGTGTATAACGGTCATTCAAGCCCCCCGATTTCGAAACTTTCATTTTCTGTGGTGTCTGTTCCACCGTGAACTACATTATCCATCACGCGAACGCAACTGTCAATAAAAACCTGTGCGGCGATTTCGCCACCCGACAGAATATAATCGCCAATGGACAATTCCATTATATCATATTCTTCAATGATTCGTTCATCAATTCCTTCGTATCGACCGCACAGCAGAGTGTATGTCGCGTCGGAATCCGCAATAAATTCACGTACCATCTTTTGATTCAGTGTTGGGCCACGTGGTGAAAAGTATATGATTTTACCACGATTTTTGATTGAATCAATCGCATCGCCCAGGGCGTCGGGGCGCATGACCATGCCGGCGCCACCGCCAAACTGGGTGTCATCAACACTGCCATAATTATTTATTGCAAAATCACGGATGTTAATTATGTCATATGACCAAATTTTTTTATCCAATGCGCGACCAACCACGCCACCACCCAGGGTGCCGGGGAACATTTCCGGGAAAATGGTCAATATGTTAAAGTGCATGTTATCTGTGTTTATGTTGCTTTTTTGTCGTGTTACATGTGGTGCAAACCTGTTCGCAGATTGCAATTATGGCCGGCATTTCATTGGTTATTTTCGTGGCGGTACCGCGCAGGGCGATGCTGCATACGAATAAATGGTTTGGTGTAAATGATTTTGTTACATGCGCGTTTTGGCGCCACCGTAATGTGTCGTACAGTGGACAATGCTTTTGTGGGTGATGGCACGATGCGAAAACCGTGCGAATCGAACTGGAAATATTAGGGTCAAGTTCTGTCATGTTTTTACCGTACATGTATTGTTTTTGTGTTTGTGTCCACCATGGCGCCGATAAATGATACCATGTCGCCATTATCTAATTCAATTATATCCCCCGCGCCATAGTTTTGAAAACATGAAACAATGCCAATGTTTTTCCCGTCGCGGATGACGTTAAAACCGATTAAGTCCGCCTGGTAATATTCATCAGAATCCAAATCGGGCAGGGCATCGCGCGAAATATACAATTCTGTGCCACGTAACATTTCCGCCATGTTGCGGTCGTCAATACCGTTAATTTTTGCAATTATTACGTTCGTATTTGGCAGGGCACGAACAAATTTAAAATCTTCTGATTTGAATTTATTACTGATAATGGTCAGGTCTTTAAAGTCGCCAGGCGTGTTGGTGAATGTTTGAACGCGCACTTCGCCCCGGATGCCCTGGGGGGCAACGATTTTTCCAACCAAGATTTTTTTTGTATCAGACATTGTTTTATTTTTGTTTTTCTTGATTTTTGATAAAGCAGTAACGCAGATAGCGTTCGCATTCTTTTTTGCTTTTTGATGGGCTGTATTCACGTGGGCATTTTTTAAACATATCTGCCGATGTATAGAATATATGGTTCAACTTGTTTTCTGCGGCGTATTCCACTGCTGCACACCAACGGTTATATCCGTCGGATTTTTCCTGACAAAAATCACCATCATATGGACACGTTGAAGGCATATTTTTCCCTTTTTTGAAAAATCTGCCCGGGTTGCCCGGGCAGATGGAACAAAAATTATTCGGCAACTGCTTCGGTTGCGGCTTCTTCGGCCGGGGCCGCGGCTGCTGCCTTGGCTGCTTCTTCGGCGGCTGCTTTTTCAGCGGCGATTTTTGCCAATTTTTCAGCTTTGTCTTTAATCTTCATCTGTGTTTTTTCAGATTGCAGATGTTTTTTTGTCTGAACCGGAATTGCACGTGGTTTTACCAAACCGGCCTTGGCCAGGAATTTGTAAACACGGTCAGATGGTTGTGCGCCCTTGGCCAACCAAGATTTTACTTCGTCCAGTTTCAAGATAACGCGTTTGTCGCTGTCTTTGGCCTGCATTGGGTCGTATTTACCAACGACTTCCAAAACATTACCGGAATTACGCGCGTTGCGGGAATCCGTTACAACGATATGATAATATGGACGTTTTTTTGCGCCAAAACGTGCCAAACGAATAACTGTTGCCATTTTTTTGCTCCTTATTTTTAATTAAACTGTTTTTCCACAAAGAAAACCGCCATCAAGGACGAAAACTCGTCGGATGATGTACCATACGCATGCCGCGAACTGGTGTTGTAATAATGGCAATCTTTGGGATTTGCGGATGTATTATGTACAAAAAAATCATAAATGTCAAATGTTTATTCTTTTGTTGTTTTATCCTGGACTTTTGTTTTTGTTTTATATAAAATGTTCAACACTGCGGGCGTGGTATAATGGTAGCACGTCAGCTTCCCAAGCTGAAGACGAGGGTTCGATTCCCTTCGCCCGCACCAAGTTTGAAGTTGGTTGTGTTTGAATCGGGTATCCTCTCTTCTTCGTCTAAAACTCGTTGCTAATAACGCAACTCGTTAAGACTGCGATACGTTTGGATTCCCTTCGCCCGCACCAAAAATTTAACCGCCATTTTGGCGGTTTTGTTATTTTCCAGATACCGGGATTTGTAATTTCTGTTTTGGGAAAATTAAATCGGGATTGGTGATGTTGTTGCGTTCGGCGATGATGCTGAACAATACACCGCGGCGCATAAAGTTGCGTGCAATAATCCATAAACAATCACCACGACGTACGGTGTAATATGTGTCGTCGTCGCCCGTCATTTCCGGCATGGTAAATTTGTGCATAATTGTAGCGACCGTGCGACCGTCGCCATCGTGCAGGCGCACCGCCAGTTCATATTCGCGCCCAGTTTCCAGTTCACCGACATCTGCGCCCAGACCAAAATGTTTGTGGTCGGATGCGCGGGCAAAACCCATGTATTTCCCATCCAGGGCCAATGATACGCGCAGGCGTGGCAATGCGTCCCCGGTAACAACAATACGACCGGTGTCCAGATAGTCTATTTTTGAAATTGATAAATCGCCGTCTTTTAAAATTGCGGGGGCCTGTAACAGTGTGCTGCCGTCGCGGGTCATTAACAGGGATACAGAATTTGCAACCCCGTGTTCAGATACGTATAAAAATACGCGTTCGGATGATTTTACCTCGGGATCGGTCCCCAGCAGGGCTACGGTATAATTGCCGGGTGCCCACGGTGCAGATGTGGTATATGCAAATTCCCCACGAAAATCGGTGCGTTCGGTTGCGATAATTTTATTGTTTACCATGATTGATATGTTCTGATGCGGCAACCAGCGCCCGGCAATAATTATATTTCCGGTTTTGTCAATGCGAACAATGTCAAATTCGGGAACGGATAACTTCTTGACCGGTTGAATAATCGGATCAGGAATAGTTGGAACCACAACTATGCGTGATGGAGCGGGGGTGCGAATAAACATAACCCATATTGCAATGAATATCACAATCAATGCGCATGCAATCGGAAACCAATATGATTTCAGTTTTGATTTCTTGTTTTGTCCCGGAGTTGGCAACGTGTTTGGTTGTGTCTGGTCTTTTTTAATAGATGGGCGTGCGAATAAATTTAAAGATTTTAAAAATCCGCGTGTGTATTCGCGACGATTTTCCAACCAGTCGTTTTGTTGCGAAATTGCGTCATTAATTAAATCGTCGGTTGAACGTTTGGTTTGACCCATGGTGTTTTTCTTGGACATACAAAGCTCCTGAAAAAATTTGTATTGTTATTAGTTTGGACAAATTATTCCAAATAATATTTCTTTGTCAATTTATTTGTGGTATAATTTGCCGGAATATGGAGAGATTTTATGAAAAAAATTGGAATTATGACCACAGGTGGGGATTGCAGTGGGTTAAATACGGTTATTCAGCGGATAATGCGTGGTGCAAATTTGCGTGGTTGGCAGGTTTGGGGAATTTTGGATGGAACAGATGGATTATCTGTGACGCCACCGGCCGTAATCCAATTAAATGATATGTTGTTGCCGATTGAAAATGCACGTTTGGCCGGCAGCTTTTTGCACAATGGGCGTGTGCATGCCCTGAACTTTGAAACGGCGGCGGAAACCGGACGGTTAAAGACTTTTAATAAGCGGTTGCGTGATTCTTTGAAAATGCTGAATTTTGATGCGTTGATTTTGATTGGTGGAAATGGCAGTTTGTCGTTGGCGTGGGCAAATCGTGATATTTATCGTGATTTGCAATTAATATGTATCCCAAAAACGATTGATATGGATATGCCGTTGACCGCGCGGACAATTGGTTTTGATACCGCGGTGCAGCAATTAACATCTTATTGTGATCAATTAATGTTGACCGCGCGCAGTCATCATCGTTGGTTCGTGGTTCAGGCCATGGGGCGTGATTGTGGGATGTTGGCGCTGTATGCCGGTGTGGCGGTTGGGGCCACGGCTATATTAATCCCCGAGATTAAATTTGATGTGGATAATTTGGTGCAACGTATCAAGGATTCTGCGATGGATTATGGTATAATTATTGTTGCCGAAGGTATTTCTTTGCGGGGGCATTCGGGCAGACCAGCGGATATGATTGCGCGAAAATTGACGGCGGCGGGGATTGCCAATCGTACCGCCTTTCCGGAACATATGCAAAGGGCGGGGGATACGGTTGCATCCGATCGGATTTTGGCCGCGCGTTTTGCAGATTGTGCGTTAAATGCGATTGAAAATGGTGAAACGTATGTTATGACATCCCTGGATTGTGGTGATGTGCGTACGGTTGCGTTATCAGATTTTGTGGCGGCGGGGGATTGTGCCGTTGACCCAAAGGTGCCGGAATTGTTGACATCCAATGCATATGTGGCACCGGATGAACCCCTGTTAGAGGTTGCATATAATATGGGAATATATATTGGGGAAAGAAAATAATTTATTTACGGGTTGCCCAATAAAGCCCCCAAAACCATCCGATGATTGACCAACCGAAAACCCAACTGGCCAGGCGTACCGCATGCATGTCGGGTTTGCCTTTGCCGTTTTGACGTGCAATCCATGCGGGGGCAAGATATATGCACATGGCGATAATCGTGCCGATGGCATATTCAATTATTGATAAGATATCATACCCCAGTATCATCTTTTTTATTTTGTATAAAAAGGGGGCGTCAATGCCCCCCGATTGTTCTTTCCGCGTGGATTATAAACCATATTTTGCGGATTTGTCCAGTTCTTCTTCAATGCGAATTAACTGGTTATATTTCGCCATGCGGTCTGTGCGTGACATAGAACCGGTTTTGATTTGGCCGGCGTTCGTTGCGACCGCCAAATCTGCGATTGTGGTGTCTTCGGTTTCGCCACTGCGGTGGGAAATGATTACACCGTAATTGGCGTCTTGGGCCATTTTGATTGCGCGCAAGGTTTCGGTCAAAGAACCGATTTGATTTACCTTAATCAAAATTGCGTTCGCGACACCGCGTTCAATTCCACGTGCCAAACGTGCCGGATTTGTTACGAACAAATCGTCCCCGACCAGTTGGCATTTGTTGCCAATGCGTTCGGTTAATTTTTTCCATCCGTCCCAGTCTTCTTCGGCCAATGCGTCTTCGATTGAAATAATCGGATAATCAGAAATCAGTTTTTCATAAAATTCAATCATTTCGTCAGAAGATAACTTTTTGCCTTCAAAGTTATAAATACCATCGGCATAAAATTCAGATGATGCGACGTCCAAACCAATCGAAACCTGGGTGCCTGGTTCGTATCCCGCGGAACGTATTGCCGCAACTATTGTGTCCAGGGCTTCGGTGCAAGAGTTAAAGTTTGGTGCAAAACCGCCTTCGTCGCCAACGTTTGTTGAATTGCCGCCTTTCTTTAAAATGGATTTTAAATTGTGGAATATTTCAGATCCCATACGAATTGCTTCGACTTCGGATTTGGCGCCATTTGGAATAATCATAAATTCCTGGGCGTCCAGACCATTGTCCGCATGTGCACCACCATTGATAATGTTCATCATTGGGCGTGGCAATACGCATGGATTGTCGTTTCCGTAAACGTCGGCGATATATTTATACAGTGGAATATGTTTTGCGTTTGCCGATGCGTGTGCCAATGCCAAGGATACCGCCAAAATTGCATTTGCGCCCAGTTTGTCTTTGTTTGGTGTGCCGTCCAGGGCCAACATTTTTTCGTCCAATTCGGTTTGCTTGGATGCGTCCATACCAATTAATGCCGGTGCGATAATTTCGTTTACATTTTTTACCGCCGTCAAAACACCTTTGCCCATATAGGCGTTGCCGCCGTCACGCAGTTCCAGTGCTTCAAATGTCCCCGTGGATGCACCCGATGGTACCGCCGCACGACCGAATGCGCCGCCGGATAATTCAATGTCGCATTCTATTGTTGGGTTGCCACGGCTGTCCATGATTTGACGTGCGTGAATTTTTTTGATTTCAAACATACTTTTTCTCCTTGTGATACTAAACATAGTTAATTTCGTCTTGCCTTATTAAAACGAAATGTGCCATAATATAATCACAATTAGGAATGGAAGAAAATAAAAAAATGATTAAAAAGCTTGTTTCTTTTGCTTGCTGCCTGTTGCCAATTGGTGCAGGGGCCGTTACCGTTAACCCAGAAGGCGCGGATGCGTTTGTGTCAACCGAAGGTACTGCGTGGCAAAATGCCATAAGTTCGGGACAGACCATTACAGTGTCCGCAGGCAATAGTATCCTGTCGGAAAACGGCTTTACCATTACTAATAATATGTATTTGGGGATGGATGCCCAGGGCAGTGGGAATGGGGATTTGTATATATTAAGTAGTGTTCAAAATCCTTTTACAATTGTGTCCAAGGGGGATGTTTCGGTTGGGGCAATGTTGCAGGTATTAGACGGCAAGACTTTGGCGTTTAAGTCGACCGATACTGGGCCGGTTGCCTTTGATTTGACGGTTGGAAATGGTGGAATCAAGGTTGGGGATACAAGTGCAACGGCCAATTTGACAATGCAGAATATTGATGCGTTGAATGTTGGGGGCGTTATTCAGTCCTATGGTAATTTCACGGTTTCGGCGAATTCTGTTAATGTTGGGAATTTGGATGTTAATGCGGGAAATACCGCGATTAATACATTGACCGGTGCGGTTGCGGTTGATGGTATTACGGTTGATGGGGTTGGAACCACAAATATTGTGGCCGCGACAAATATCGAATCGGATGGCACAATTCAAAACAACGCCGGTATGATGTCTTTGCAGGCGGGAAATAATATTAGTGTGACGGGTTCTTTGGAAAATACCGGTGCGGGTTTGTCGGTTGATGCCGGGGGACTGACCGTGTCGGGGACAATGAAAAACGATTCGGATGGAGTCTTGCGGATTAATGCCGACAGTTGGACCATTAATGGGGGCAGTGCGTCAGAGTTTTCTTTTGTTAATGGTGGTGATTTGTATGCGACTGTATCGGGGCAGACGTATATGGAGTATGGTATAAATTTGGATACCATGGGACAGACAAAAACGTTTAGCTTGGATACCGGAACGTTAGAGTTTGGGCAAGATGCTGATATTCAGGCCTGGGGAAACGTTTTTGCCAATTCGTTAAATGTGTTTAATTTGGCCATTCGTCAAGGGGGCTTGAACCTGTCTACGGCAGTGTTAAATGGTGCGAATGGTAATACTGATGCGGAAATGTCTTTGTTGGCGCAAAATATAGAAACGACCGCGATAACCAATAATGGGCAAAAGTTGACGGTAACGGCGACAGACGGCGATGTTACGGTTGGTGGTGTTGTTGTTGGCAGTGCGGGCACACAGACAGATGTGATTGCCAGTGGAACACTTAGTGTGATTGGTGGTGTTACAAATCAGGGGGATATGACCCTGAATGCTAATACGGTTTCTGTGAATGATGTAACCAATACAGGGGCGGATGCCCAGATGACGGTTTCTTCTGTGACGGATTCCACGGGTGTTGTTCAGATTGCGGGTAATTTGTCCAATACACAGGGTACAACGACCGTTTGGGCCAAGGATGTTAGTGTCGTCGGTGCGGTTACTAATAACAGTGGAACGACAACGATTCGTGGTTCTGATACGGCGGGTGGCGCGGTTCAAATTGGTTCTATTAATGCATTGGGTGGTACTGTTAATTTGGATGCCTTGGCGGGGGATGTGGATATTACCAGTGCGATGATTGTATCGGGTGGAAATATGAACCTGGGGACCAGTTTGAATAATTTGAATGTTGCCGATGGTGTTGGTGGGGTTCAGATTTCGGGTGACGTGATTGCCGGTGCCGCGGATGCCGTGAATGCGGGGGATGTTGCGGTTAAATCAGATTCCTTGGTTTTAAGTGCGGGGGTAATTGATATTGCCGGAAATATTGATGTAACCGCAAATGATATCGCGCGAAATGTTCAATTTGATGCAACGCAGATTATTGTGGATGGTGATGTTTTGGTTGCAAATCAGGGGGTGTTGACCCTGGGCAAAGAAGCGGAATCAGGGGTGAGTGTTGCGGGAACTTTGTCTGTTAATAATGGTGGTGTATTTGAAAGCTATGCAAATAATATTTCGGTGGGGGAATTGACCGGAAATGGCAAGATTTTGGTGCATGGGGCCGCCTTGACCGCGCAGACGGGTGATATAAGTGTTGATGGTAATTTGTATTTCGATACTGCAAATGATCCAACGACGATTGCAAATGGGATGGTTGTTCGTGATACAAACATTATGACGCTGAAAACCATTGCAGACGGTGCAGATATCGCATTGGGTGGGGTGTCTGTTGGTGTGGGAAATACTTTGAATTTGCAGTCTGCCGATGCGATTGCTTTGGATGGTGCCGTGACGAATAACGGTATGATTGACTTGGATGCCGGGGCGGGCGTATTTGTTGTGGGGGCGGTTCAAAATACCGACAATATGACCCTGAGGGCCGGTGGGTTGGCCGTTTTGGATGCAGATGCGCAAAATAGTGGTGAAATGGAGATTGTGGCCGAAAATATTGATTTGGCAAATGTTTCCAATACGGGTGGTTTGATTGTTACAGCCACCAATGGCGTTGTTACCATGGGGAACGTTACAACCAGTGACAGCTTAGAGATTTCTGCCACGACCACAATTTCGGGGGGGGCGATTTCCCAGACCGGGGGGACAATGGATTTGACGGCGAATACGTTGCGTGCGCAAAGCCTGGTTGTTGGTGGTACGGGGACACGTGCGAATTTGGCGGTGTCCGATGTTGATGTGGATGGTACGGTCAGTGTCACCGGTAATATGGTTCAGGGTGATGACAGTACGGCCATGTTGGTCCATAATGCGGGTGAATTTAATGCCGGAAATTTGATTGTTGGTGGAAATTTAGATTTAACCGCGGGTAATACAATCTATAATATCGGGACAAATTTAAATATTGTTGGTGATGTTACGGTTGATAATGGTGTGACATCTGAATTTACGGTTGGCAATACGATTAACGCGGATGCGTTGACAAATGCGGGTGATTTATCTTTGGCGGCAAATCGCGGCGTTACCTTGGGCGTTGTCGCGAATAATGGCGGTACGTTAAATATCGATTCGGGAACGGCCGATGCGCAGTTGTATTCATTAAATGTCGCGGGCGGTAATGTAATATTCCAGGGAACCGGATTGGACATGGATGGTGCGTTGAATACGACGGGTATATTGTATCAGGGGTATCGTGGCGCGTTGGCAAATAAAGATATTAATATTAAATCGTCTGATTATGTTATTAATACTTCAAATTTGAATGTGGCGGGGATTAACCAAAACGGTACGATGACGGTTAATACCAGTGATGTTGATATTGGTGGTGATATTAGTGCCACGGATTTGCGATTCGTTGCGGTGCCGGATACAAATTGGATGAACGTCAGTGTTGATGGTTCTGTTTCCGGTGCGGTTGACTTTATCGGATTGGAAAAGATGACGGTTGCGGGTAATTATGATTTTGGCGCAGCCAGCAGTATTAATGCGGTCATTTTACCCTATGCCACGGGCAGTACGATTGATTCAACGGATGTAAATTATTGGTCAACGGTTGGATATGATTCCAATAACGTCGTTAAAATAGAAAATGCGGTGGATGGTAATGCATTGATTAATGTTGGTGGTACCTTTACCGCGGGTAGTAGTGCATTGAACCTGGCCGATGGTGCCACAGGTGCGTTGGGGGGGGGACAATTTGGGATTTCGTTGCGCGATATCGTAGATCAGGGGACCGCCATTTGGTTCGTGCATGCGGATGGTGGAATTGTTAACACCAGTGACCTGGAAAAGGCACGTAATTTGACGGTTCGTTATTGTAATGCGGATGGGTCGCTGTGTTATGATTATTTGCAGTCTTTGGATACAAATAATGGAAGTGGTTCTGATTTGCCGGCATATGTTGCGGCGCGTGATAATGACCTGTATATCGTGTTTGATCCACGTTTTGGTGGCCCGATTGAGGTGTTCAAGTTACAGCCGATTGTTGAAAATTATGCTTTGCATACCAAGGGTTCTGTTGTTTCGGCGGGGGCATTGGATGATTTGATTGCGGGCAGATTAAAAGATAAAAAATTCTTGAATCGTACCCCTATCGAGGTAATCCCATTGGCTTTCCAGGGGACCAATATGCAGGAAATGGCGAACGAATTGTATAATCGCATGGAATATTATTCCGAAAATAATCATAATCCAGATGCGTTGTATAATTTTAGTCGCTTGTTCCAGGTGCGTGAATTGGAATTAATTGCGGGTGGAATTGCATTGAACGAACATACGGCTTTTCGTTCCTTTGAAGATCGTATGTTTGATGAATTCATTTGGAATCGTAACCGTAATTTGAATAAAGCATGGGTGGATGTTGATTTTGGTATGTTCTATCAGAATATCCAAGATGGTAAACATACGGACGGCAATCGTTTCAGTATTTCTGGTGGTTTCGATTGGCAGGAATCAAACACTTTGCAGTTGGGGTTGACGGGGCGTATTGCACGTACCGGTGCCAAGGCGGGGGATAAAATGGACCTGGGGTATGTGCCGGGTGAATCGATTGATGGACGTGTAAGTGTTGATGTGGTCGATACCAATATTGGTTTGGGTGCATATTTGATGAAAACCGTTTCTGAAAAGGTTCGTTTGTATGGTAATGCGTTCATGGATATGCATATGTTGGATGTAAATCGTACCCAGAATTATGTTGATACCATTGATGGCGATGGAACGGCGTTCAGTTTAATTTCCGAATGGGGATTGATGCATGATATCCTGAACCAGTATATTGTTGGAAATGCGTATGCGCGTGTGGGGTATAATTTTGGCTTTGATGTCAAAGAAAAGGTCGGTGGTCATGATTATATGCGTTTGCAGTCGGACGGTTATATGATTTTGACACCGGGATATTCGCTGACCGCACAAAAACGTATCTATCCGTCGGCGTGGTTCCAAATTCGTCCGTATGCGTCGATTGGGGTTGAATATGATATCCTGGGGGCGCCGGATCGTGCGGAATATAAATTTACACCGGCCGATTCCTATACGGAATATAGGGTTGATATCGATCCGTTGTGGGCAAATATTGGTGGCGGTATTGAATTGTTGTCGGCGAACGGTCTGCAATTTGGGATTGATTATCGTTATCAGTACAATAGTGATATTCAGTTGCATAATATCAGATTGTCGGGGTCGTATAGATTCTGATAAAAAATTCCCGGTGTGCCGGGGATTTTTTTTGTTTGTCTAGAAAAAAACTTGACTTTTTTGTCAATTTTGTATATAATACTTGGGTCTGGTGGGGCACAGGTCTGGTGTCTGATATCTCCAAAAATAGGAAAAATTATGCATATTAATGAATTAAAGGCAAAGTCGCCACAGCAACTGCTGAAGATGGCGGAAGATATGGGAATTGAAAATCCGGCGCAATTAAATGTGCAACAACTGCGTTTTGCGGTTATGCGCGCGTTTGCCGCGGATAATAAGGTTACACTGATTGGTGATGGTGTGTTGGAACGTATGCAGGATGGTTTTGGATTCTTGCGTGCGCCGGAATCAAATTATTTGGCCGGCCCCGATGATTTGTATGTGTGGCCAAATTTGATTAAAAAGTATGGTTTGAAAACCGGTGACTATGTCGAAGGGCAAATCCAGGCGCCCGCCGCCGAAACCGAACGTTATTTTGCGTTGGAAACAATCGAACGGGTTAATGGTGATAATCCGGAAAAGTTGAAACATCGTGTGTCTTTTGATGATATGACGCCGTTGTATCCGGATGAACAGTTAAAAATGGAGGTCGCTGATGACAAGGACAAGGGACGCAATTTGTCGGCGCGTGTAATTGACCTGATATCACCGACGGGCAAAGGACAACGTTCTTTGATTGTGGCGCCGCCACGTACCGGTAAGACGGTTATGTTGCAAAATATTGCGCACAGTATTGCGACAAACTATCCGGATGTTAAGTTGATTGTGTTATTGATTGATGAACGTCCCGAAGAAGTTACCGATATGCAACGCAGCGTTAAGGGCGAAGTTATTTCATCCACGTTTGATGAACCGGCCGCACGTCATATCCAGGTCGCAGAAATGGTGATTGAAAAGGCAAAACGCTTGGTCGAAGCAGGCCAGGACGTTGTTATTCTGTTGGATTCTATTACGCGTTTGGGGCGTGCGTATAATACATGCGTTCCATCCAGTGGCAAGGTTTTAACCGGTGGTGTTGATGCATATGCGTTACAGCGTCCAAAACGTTTCTTTGGCGCGGCGCGTAATATCGAAGGTGGTGGATCGTTGACCATTATTGCAACTGCGTTGGTTGATACCGGTTCCAAAATGGACGAAGTTATATTTGAAGAGTTCAAGGGTACAGGAAATAGTGAAATTATCCTGGATCGTAAACTGTCCGACAAGCGTGTATATCCGGCGATTGATATTACAAAGTCTGGTACACGTAAAGAAGACCTGTTGGTGGGCAAGGATATTTTAAGCAAGATGTATGTCCTGCGTCGTATCATAAACCCGATGGGAACGTTAGAGGCGATGGAATTCCTGTTGGATAAGTTGCGTTTAACCAAGACGAATTCGGATTTTTTCAGTTCCATGAATCAGTAATAAAATCCCCCGTTTGGGGGATTTTTTATGATAGGTGCTGATGTTGCGTGATTGTCTAGATAAATAAAAGTTTTTCGAAAAAAAATCCTGTCATCCCGCGGTCAGGCCGCGGGACCCAGGTGATAAAAGCTTTGTTAATTGTGCGCATTTTATGCGCATGACCTGGGTTCCGGGGGACAGCATAGGCATGACAAATGTGATAAATTATTTACTTCATTAAACTTTTATTTATCTTGGTGTTTGATTTTATTTTAATAATTTGTTAAAATACATGTGTCGTGGTGTGTTGCCATGGTGGGGTGTCGAAACCCTTGGAAACGGCGTTCATAAGTTGAACGAAAAACTCCAACCGTTGGTTGTAGGGTGGTGAATATAAAGAATAAGCCCACTATACCGTTTTATAATTTCGAACCTCCAACCGCTTTTGAATTTCAGATGCGGTTTTTGTTTTTGGGGGATTGGGATGAGGTTTTTGGTTTCTGTTTTCTTGTTGTTGGGTGTGATTGGTTATGCAAATGCAGATGCCGCATATAACACGGCCGAGGCAGAACAAGTTGTTGCATCGGTGTCGGATATGGGTGATGAATTGCGGGCTGATTATGATGCTTTGATTGAGAAAGTACGTGCAATAAACCCAAAAATAGTTAAAAAAATTGAAAAACAGGCCAAAAGCGATGATGCAAAAATATCTATGTTGCGTTCGTATTTGGCACGTGAAACGTTTGAATATTATAAAAATAAGTTTATGTCGGATTTAAAACAGCGTTCGCGTGAAACCGGCCGCAAGATTAGACATGAAGATTTTGATTCGAAAGTAAAGCCAAAAGAAGGGCCAAGAATTAAAAACAGCGAAGAACATTATTGGTTGGATCGTGGTGAATTGGATGAAAAAAAGTGCAGAAAGGATGGGTGGATGATTTGTCCTTGGCCGGATGGGTTCGAGGAGTTTTTTATTCAAATTCAGGAGACTTTCCCGCAATATAGTAAAAAAGATGTGGTAGAGGGAAGTTCAGAGCATTTTTATAAAATTTCGATAGAGCGCGATAGGCCACAGGAGGGTTATAATTTGCGATGTGATATAACTTTAGAGCACCGTTCCCGTGGTGATATTGTCAATGGGGGGTATGACGATACATATACTTTGGCTGTTTATTGTAATACGTATGATTATGTGGATATGCATAATTGGCGTAATTATTTGGTGGATGATGTTTTGGCGGGGGCATTTGATGTTGTTTCTGTTGAGAAATTACCTGAAGGTAGTCCGTTTGGAGAGAGGTTATATGTCCCACGACGGAACGAAAATCCGGATGCATGGAAGTCAAGCACTTTTCCGGGTGGGCATGTGCTAGGAAAAGATTTTGAACATAGTATTAGTGTGTCAAAAAAATGAAATATTTATTAGTTCTTTTTTTGTCTTTGTTTTGTTGGCCGGTGTTTGCCGGGTGGCGGTTATTGCCCGATATGGATAATCCCTATATGGATTTATACAATGAATCTGTTGGTGTATCGATTGTAGAGTTATATGATGAAATAACAAAATTAGAAGAAAAATATAATGCGGCGCGGGGGCGTGAAATGTCAACCGCGAACAAATTATTGGGTGGTGCGTCTATGGCCGCAACCGGTATTGGCGGTATGCAGGCGATGAGTGCAATGGCCGAACAGTCCGCCGACGCGGATGCCGAAGAAGCCATGCGCGCATACCTGGCCACGTTTCATTGTAACTATGGCGGTGGGATAAACATCCCCGGTGGGGAAAAAGACGTGCAATTACCCGGCGGTAATGAATTGGTGGGGCTGTACAGTGAATATGTGAACCTGGCCAATGATTTAAAGGTGCGTAAAAACGCCCTGGGGATGAAACCGGGGATTGAAAGCGAAAGTATATTGGATTCCGCGACAAGTGGCCTGTACGACGATGTTGCGATTGGCAAAACATCGGGTGCGTTTACGTCACTGGCGCGTGCGATGATGGACCCAAATGGCGCGGATGCGGCGGCCTGGGCGGCACAGAAATCCGATACGGCAAACAAACTTAAAACCGGGGCCACAATGGCGGGAATTGGTGCGGTCGGTGGCGCGGTGGGTAATTTGCTGATAAACAATGACAGGGATGATGATAAAGCGGCGGCAGAGGATAAAAAATAAAATGAAATTATATTTATGTCTATTAATGGCGGTTGTTATCGCCATTTTTTTTGCCTATTTTGCCGGTGGGCGGGTGGCAAACGAGCGGTGCAGGGCGCAAATAAATGCAGGGACATTGGCGCAACAAACGGAACTTGTCAATTTACAAGGGGGACTTGATGTCGAAGTGCTTAATCGTGGTGTTGGCGATATTCGTCGCATCTTGCACAAGAAATATACAATCGCAGAATAATGTTTGTGCGACGGTTGTGTGTCGCCCCATTTATGGGCGCGCAAATGATTGGGATGTTATCAGTGACGATTTGGCGCGTAATATCTATCGGCATAATCGTATGTGTGAAGAGTATAATAGACGTTGACATTGTGAAAATTTGTACTATTTATATAGTATGGTGATGGAAAAGACTATCTTGGATAAAAACAGGGTTGCGACACGTGTTAAGCATGTGGCGTTGACGGGGTACGTGCGCAGAAATTGGAATCGAAATCCGCAGAAATTACAACAAATTATTAGTGATTGTGATGTGTCGGGTGAATTGGGCGCGTTGCCACCACAGTTGCGTGCACGCGTGCCAAAGGCGCGCCTGCCACAAGTGACGGCCGAATTTCGTGCAGAATTGGAATATTTTTTGATGAAAAATATTTTTGAATTGGGCGAATTGGATTCCGATCGTGTTTATGATTTGACACAAATTGGAAATTTGTTTGGAACGAAATGTGCATTGACCGCACGTGGAATAAATGTCTATGGCGTAAATCCATGGAGTGGGGCCGTTGGATATGTGTGTAAGTTGTCTTTCCCGGAAATAAATGCGCACTATGCATTAAAGTTATACCATATAAATGGACCAATTTGGGGCGAACGAGATCATGGGGCCTGGTTCGAAGTGGCGACCGCATTTGCCGCCAACAAGGCCGAGGCGCGTGATAATAATAGGGTGTATATGGCATCGTTAAGCAATGAGCCCTATTTGTTGTCGCAATGGGCGGGGGATACGGAAGATAAGATTGAGGCGCGTAAAAATACAAATCAAATCTTTGTTACGACAGATAAAGAAGATGAATCCCGAAATCGTCGTGGTGGGCGCCGAATTGATTGGGGTGAAACATTTCTGACCGATTATGGCGCAATGCCTTATCGGGCGCGCAAGGTATATCGTCAGATAATGGCGTGTGATACAGTGGCGGTTAAAAAATCTGTTGATATGGCACGTGACGGTTTTGCGCAGAAGGATTTAGATAATGCAATGCGGTTGGCGGATTTGATTGCCTATTATGATGATAACACCGTTGTTCAGAATTTTATTAATTCTGTGCGTCAGCGCTAAGATTTTATTCGTTTATTAAAATTCCAATCAGGTTTTGTACAATCTGTGCGCTGGGGCGGTCGCCGGATGGGGCGTATTCCACAAATTCAAAGCTGTATGCATCGTGAAATGCGCGAACCAGGTGTTCGGCCGTATTGATATTGATGCCACCACCCGCCGGAACCAATACGTCGCGAAAGTACCGTGGATCAATAACATCGAAATCAAATGATACGATAAATGGTCGTGTGCCAATTTTTTTGCGAATTTCGCGAATTGTTGATTCCAATGCGCCCGGGGTGTCAATTTCGGTAGGGGGGCGCATGTAAATATTGTTTGTGCGAACAAATTCTATTTCTGCGGGTTCATATGAACGTGTTCCCAAATAAAATATATTTTCAGGTCGCAGGGCAGGTGCGTTTTTCTGTAATGATAACCAACGTTCGTCGCCACATCCCATCAGGGCGCGCACATTTGTACCGTGTGGCGCACCCGACGCCTGAATCCGTGCCGTTTCAGGTGTGTGTATGTCCAGGTGTGCATCAATATAGACCATGCATAATTCATCACCTGGCATTTGATCGCGAAGTGCCGCAAAGTGGCCATAATTTACAGAATGGTCGCCACCAATCATTATGTGTGATTCGTGGGGCGTGTTTTTGTATATTGATTGTTGTATTTCAAAATTTTCGCCAAAGCGATCCATGGCGCATTTGTTTGCGTCAAATGGATTGGCGGTTATTATTGTCCAGTTTTCATTTGGAAACATTTTTTGTATTGTGCGTGGGGCCAGTGCGGGGCCGCCATCAATCGCGGTTCGCAGACAGCCGCGACCATATTCTATACCTAATAAATTTTTCATTGATTTGCCTCTATAATACTCTCGGCTACATTTTTAAGCTTTTGTAAAGATTGTTCATATGTCGCGCAATCGCGTGCGATTTCGGAACGATATGCATCGCGTAAATTTGTTATCATGTATGAACAGCCGCGTAAATGTTGTATGCAATATTCATGGCCGGTGGTAAAGGCGGTTTGCCCGCGAACGCGACTTTCCATGCCCGCCCAGTTTATGTTTAGTGCACTGTCCAGATTTGTCCATGAATTATCATCGCCTGTATATTTTCCAACGGTATCCATCCAATATATGTTCATTTCGTTGTCGGTCCAGTTGTTGGTATTCCCCAATGTCAGGATTCGTTTGATTAGTTTGTCAATTGTATCTTGGTATTGCGCATCGATTTGGGATAACTTGGAACTGCAATAACAACGATTGTATTTTGTGTTTTTGCGTTCGCAATACTGATTCATACAATCGGTATAATCCGCCATACAACGGACCGAAGATATGCGCGTTGTGTTGGATTCGACAAAGTTCGCGGCGTTCGCCGCCGCGCGTGCCGTTTGTGACGTGTCGCCACGTGAAGATGTGCGCATTGTTGCGTTTTGACGGATTCCGCTGCGTGCAACAACACGACGATTGGTGTTTTGCGCGCGTGCCGGTGTTGATGCAACCGCGCGTGCAGTGGTTGTTGGTATGTCGCGTCGCGTAGATGTTGTGGTTGCACCACGTGCGATGGTCGGACGCTGAACAACACGGCGGTCGGATGATAATTTCTTGGTTGTAACCACCGTATTAATCGGGTTTGTTGATTGTGACGTTGTAACCCCCGGATTTAAATCGGTGCGCATTTGGTTGTTCATGTACGGGTACATGTAATTATAGTTATATCCCGTTGTATTGGTTAATTGGGCATCACGTGTGGTGGCGTTCGCATTAAATGAAGCCAGAAATATACAGATAAAAATGATGATTCTTTTTCTCATTACTTACATGATAGAAAACTTGTGGGTGGTAGACAAGTATAATTTTTAAAGAAAAATTTGCATTTGAAAAAAATATTGTTATAATGAACGTCGTTTCGGGGTGTAGCTCAGTCTGGTAGAGTGCTTGGTTTGGGACCAAGATGTCGAAGGTTCGAATCCTTTCGCCCCGACCACTTTTCATTTGTGGTCAAATTCACCAGCATATCAAACGGTTTATTCAAGGAATACAGCAGTTTTCCGTCTTTTAGTGTGCAGTTCGAAAGTAGTAAGTTCAGCAGTGCACGTTTTTGTTCGACTTTCGAACTTTTAAATAATTCGCCAGCCATTGAAACAACCAAAAAGACCGATTCTATAGTGGTTATAAATGATTTGTCCGCTGCGATGTGTGACTGTTGTCTGTTTTGGATGTCGAATATTTCTTTTTCCAGTTCGGAGCGTTTTGTGTCGTATTCGGTCTGTGTAATACTTTGGTTTAAAAGTAAGTCCAGCAGACGTGACTTTTTATCGTTGGCACGTTCTAATTGTTTGGCCAAGTCGTTCAATGACTGGTTCAGGAACTCGTTTTCTGCCTGAATGGATGTTTTTAAAGCATCGACTATTTCCTGCATTATGTTTTGTGGGATTGATAATCTGTCGAATACTTCGGTTTGAATCTGTTCAAATATTTTCTGTTCGTTGACCGACGGTTGTTGGCAGTTGCCTTTGTAATGAGAGCATTTCAAATATGTGTATGTTTTTCCGCTGGGTTTGGTTTTCAAGTCGCTGGATATTGCACAGCCACAATCTGCACAACGAATTAAACCGCCAAATGCGAATGGAATTTTTGCATATTTCTGTCGTTTGCTGGCTTTTTGGGTCATAACGGCCTGGCATTTGTCAAACAATTCTTTGCTTATTATGGGGTCGTATATGTGTGCGTATAAGTGACCCTTGACCCGCATAACGCCATAATAAAATGGGTTAGTTAATAATTTCTGGATTAGTGATTTGTTTAGTGGTGCATTTTTCAGTCTGCTGGTTAGCCCAATATTTTTTGCCTGTTGAACCATTGCCCCAAGTGTGTAAAGTCCGGATGCGTATAATTCGAACAGTCGTTTGACTTTGAATGCGCGTTCTTGGTCAATAATAATTGTTGGATGATTGTTTTCATCACGGGCATTTTTGTAGCCAATGGGTGCCAAACTCTGCCATATTCCCTTGCCAGTGTTGTAATTGATACTGCGTTTAACATTATCACGCAGGTTTCCGACATAGGTCTTTGATGTGAAAACGCCTAAGTCCCATCTGGCGATATCGGCACTGTTTGAATCCTTGTGTATAACCAGGTTTTCACGAACAAAATGGATTTCTATTTTATCTGCATTGCGTAATTCGTCTAAATCGACTGATTCCTTGAATCCACGTTGCACACGGTCAATGGTATCTGCTACAAGTGCGACCTTATGGGGCAATCCCTGGATATAACGCAACATTTCTTCGAATTTTTTGCGTTCGGATTTTGTGGAACTTTCAACAAGTTGGAATGTTTTTAATATTTCAAGGTCTTTTCTGGCACAGTAATTGCGTAAATTTTCTGTCTGGGCATCAATAGACATTCCCTCGGCTTGTTCTCGGGATGATACTCGTGCCAGCAGGACCGCATACATTTTACATGCCCGCCACGTTAATCACTGGTTTTGTGCCAGTTTGTTTGAACGGAATGATTTTCATCAGTTCGTCTTCTGGAATGGCACGTCTTGCAACGACCATATCTAAACGGTTCTGTAAACGCAGGAAATATCCCTGGGACAGGCCAAAATAACGTGTTAAACGTAAATCTACCTGGGCAGAAATGCCACGTGTGCCGTGGACAATGCCGTGTATGCAGTTCGCAGGCATGTCGATTGCACGTGCCAGCGCATTCATAGATAAGCCCAGCGGTTTCATAAATTCTTCACGTAAGATATCGCCAATATGTCCGGTTTCAATATAATTGGTCATAGAAAATGTCCTTTTTTGTTAACTGTATTATACATTATGTAATAGATAATGTCAAGTGTTTAATGATAATCCACAATTTCGACATTATTCGCCTCGTTTTCGTTCCAGACAAAGCAAATTCGGTATTGTTGATTTATACGAATACTCCATTGGCCTTTGCGTTTGCCACCAAGTGTTTCCAGCATGTTGGACGGCGGTATCCGCAGGTCGTCAATATTTTCGGCCGCATCCAGCATTGTTAATTTGCGGAATGCTCGTTCTTGTATGTTTGTTGGCAGTTTTTTTGAACGTTCGCCGTTAAAAATCTTTTCGGTTTCTTTGTCATTAAAAGATTTAATCATCGTGTTTCCTTTTGTAATTCCGGGTAATCGGCCAACTTAACGGCTTTAAATTCTGCCAATTCGGTTTCAATCTGTTTGAAAATATTGTATAAATAGTTTCCAGTTAAATCAACCGGTTTTAAGCAGTTTGATAAATGCCTGTATGTGCGTCCAGATGGGGATAATACCTGGTGCAGGGAACGTATTCCGTGTTCTTTGATATAGCCCAGTGCACCGCAACATTTTATGGTATCTGATTCTTTTAATCCGCAGGAACGCAGTTGTGTGAATATTGCCTGGGGACTTTGGTTTGCCGTGATGACAATGTTTAATGATGGTCGTATGAATTTGTCCCAGAAATGTAATAGAACTGATTGGGCGGTTGTCGCAGAAAATAGTTCTTTGAATGTCAGGTTGTTTACGGGGATATTGCATTCCTGCAATGTGTTTTTTATGTGTCGTCTGTTGTTTAGTCGGCATTCCATTCGTATAATTTGTGCCTGGGGTTTTAATTGGTTGAATAGGTCTAGTTGAATTGCGTTGTCGGATTCGATTGTCCGGTTTTCGCTGATGCGTGCATGTTCTAAATCTTTAACCTTGTCATAGAATGTTAATTCGCAGTGATTGGTGTGAAATCTGACCGCTTGGCCGTCATTGCGAAAATCTGTGTCGCCCAGGTCCCAGCGTTTTGAAACTTTCAGTTTGTGTATGGCGTTTATGACCAGCGCACAGGTTGATTTGTTTTCCAGCACGATGTTTTTGCCATAATGTAT
This sequence comes from Candidatus Enterousia sp., assembly GCA_045536625.1. Taxonomy (GTDB): domain Bacteria; phylum Pseudomonadota; class Alphaproteobacteria; order Rs-D84; family Rs-D84; genus Enterousia. The sequence goes on along the minus strand of JAZSNY010000016.1, from coordinate 7,539 downwards.
GCCTGTGACGGTGGCATTAACCAATGTATCGTATGTTAGTATGATTCCCATTGTCGCCAGTTGGTAATGCAACATCTGTATGACGGTTTGAAAATCACTGGGGTTCATTTCATCAAAATTATTCCCAAATATCAGTTTGGGCAACGACAGTTCGATTTTTAATGCGATTGAAAAGCCACCTTGTCGGATTCGTTTGGACAGTGTTAGGCGTGGTTTGTATTCGTTGTCGTGTTTGCTGGGGTTTAAAAAGCATTTAAAGTGTCCATGTGCCCCCAGAATGTAATATGGTGGTTCGAACAGTCCACGTGCGCTGGGGCTGAATTTATCATAGTCAACGATTTGAAATTGTTCAAATGGTATGCTTAGGATGACCGTATCAATCATATTTGTGTCCCTTGGGCTGTTGTGCGTTGACCTGCATCAGGATTTCAACAAATTTAACCAGGCGTTGACTTGCATCTAATGCGTCCTGGTCGGATATAGATTGACCAGGATATAGTGTTTTTAATTGCAAAGATAACGCTTGCGTATTTGTCATACCAACAATGTAAATGGCACGACAGGTGTAAGGCAAAGGGTCAAGGGGTTGAACCCTTTGGGTTAAACCCAAATTAGTTTCGGATTTCTGGTCTTTTTTAGATAAAATTTCTATGTGGAAGTATTAAAAAATTAGGATTTTGCGAATCGTGAAATTTTTATGCATGTCCTTTTTGGGACTCTAATAATCGAACTGCCGTTGCAAGATGGCTGGCCAAACTAACGGATGGCTTGCCATTTTGACCCCAGATAGCACGTTCGTTTAATTTTTGTAAAATCAGTTCTTTGATAACTTTTATTTGTGGTTGGTTAGTGTCGGTGATTTTTAATTCGTTTATAACCTCGACCATTATTTCCATGTATGGTGTGGAATATCGTTTTTCAATGGCATTAAATGCGGTTGTGGAATGTCTAGAATGAAACTCACGTTTCAAATCCTGAAATGGTATGTATATGTCGGTGTATGTTGTGTCGTTTATTTGGATTGTATTTTTACCAATGTCCAGTTTAACCGTATTTGGAATATTGGTTATTTGTTGGTGTTGGGGCTGTTTATCGGGTGTTGAAACCACGCCATAGGCATTTATATCGCCATCATAAAGGGCCAGTTTTAATTTGGCAGCGGCATCGTATATTTGTTTAGAATAATCTTTGTCGGCCTGGGTAGTAAAACGCAGTGCGATTTCTGAAATTATTGGTGTGGTTTCAAAATCTGGGTGCAACAGTGCGTGGCGTTTGAATCCAAGTGCATTTGCACGGATTTGTTCCATCGGCGGAATTTTAAACGCAATCCATTCACATGCCTGTTGCAGGGTGCAGTTTTCAAAGATTTCTGTTTTGTGTTTCATAATGCGTAATGGTATCGCAAAAAGTGGCTGTTTCAAGGGATTTTACATTGAAATTGTTTTTTGCGGAAAAGTATGTTAAACTGATGGACAGGACCAATCGGGAAAGTTGTGTCCGGGGCCGTAGAAAGCCCAGTTTTTATCCGGTGCAGAATGCATCGTTTCCAACATGGTGTTGTCTGCACCGTTTTTGACCCTGACTTGTATGTCGGGGGGCTGTTGTTATAAAACAGGCATATTGCTAAAAGCAACAGGAATCAAATTGATAAAAACTGATTTTTCTAACCCCCCGACCGCCATCCCGTTGGCGGTTTAATTTTTACACAATGGGGTGGGTTATGAAATCGCTGATAGAGGCATTGCCAGACGTAGTAAAACAAGGACGACGTGAGGTTGAACAGATTTTGGCACGTGCACAATCTGATAACAAAATGATGTTGCAAACAAATGAATATGTTTTGCCCGCCCGTGATGAAAGCGGTTTGTTTCGTGGCACAATTCGTGCATGTTGTCCACCCGATAATACCAGCGCAGAATATTGTGAAACGGACGGTTGGTTTAACCGATTGATAAATGGTGATAATCTGTTTGCAATGCAGGCATTATTGACCGGCGACCCGGCAACCGGGCTGCCCAGCCTGCGTGGTAAAATAGACCTGATATACATCGACCCCCCGTTTGATTCTAAAGCCGATTATAGAACTGGAATAACATTGCCAAATGGTAATGTGGAACAAAAGCCGACAGTATTGGAACAATTTGCATATTCGGACACATGGTCAGACGGCACAATATCGTATCTGAAAATGTTGTATCCACGTTTGGCGTTGATGAAAGAACTGTTGTCCGACCAGGGGTCAATTTATGTTCACTGCGACTGGCATGCAGGACATTATCTGAAAGTGATTTTAGATGACGTGTTTGGAAAAGGTAATTTAGTAAACGAAATTATATGGAATAAAGGGTTTAGGGGAACTGAATCAAAGCGAATATTCCAACATTCGCACGATACGATTTTTATGTATTCGAAAACAGGTGCGTATATTTGGAATCAGCAGGGGCAACCATATAAAGATGAAAATATGTCCAGATATAATCGTGTTGATGAAAATGGCAAATCATATGCTTTGATAAAAAGAGTAAGAACCAATGGCGAAGTGTATTATGGAAAGACGTATCCTAAGGAAGATGGTAAAAAAATAAACGATGTGATATCGCATATAGCAACAATGGCATCTACAAATTCAGAACGACTTGGATATGACACACAAAAACCAGAGAGTTTATTAGAAATATTTGTAAAAACTTCATCCAACGAAAATTCTATTGTGGCGGATTTCTTTGGCGGGTCTGGAACGACTGCAGCGGTTGCGGAAAAATTGGGACGGCGTTGGATAACGTCTGACCTGGGCAAGCCGTCATGTATGATTATGCGTAAACGTCTGATTGATATTCCGGATTGCAAACCATTCTTGTATCACAGCATTGGTGATTATTCGCGTGAGGCATTCCTGTCCGATAAACAATTCCGACGTGTGTCCGACCTGGCACGTGTTGTTATGGGGTTGTATGGCGCATTACCGTTTGATGTGGCGGATGCGCCATCCAACCTGGGGCATATTCGCAATAGCAGCACCCTGGTATATGTGGACAGCCCGAACAAGGTGACCAATGCAAACACGGTTAAACGTGCGCTGGAACTGCGTGAATCATATATGGGCGGTTGGAACAAGGTTGTTGTTTTGGGCTGGAATTTTGCATTTGATATTGGTGCCACTATCCAGGGGCTGAATAAATCAGAATGCGAAGTCCTGGTTATTCCACCAGATTTGTTGGATATGTTGCGGAAAAAGGGGTATGCAGACCTGGTTAACAGCGGGAAAATAACATTCTCGTCCCTGCAATATTTAACCATTAAGCGGCCATTGGTTGTGCCGGCCAATGAAGAAGGCAAGGTTAAGATAACTGTTGAATTGGATAATTATGTGCTGTTATCGCCGGACAGTTTGCCATTGGACGATAAAGCCAAGGTAAAGGTTCAACAGGTTATGGCAGAACGTCCATTAGATTTGATTGAATATTGGTCGATTGACCCGGATTATGACGGGCAAACTTTCCGTTCTGTATGGCAGGATTATCGTGAAAACACCGCAAATGACGGAAATGCCGTGCGTGTGGTGCACAATGCCGAAATTATCACCCCAGCGCACCCAGGCAAACGCAAGATTTGTGTCAAGGCCGTGGATGTATTCGGGTTTGAATCAATGGTTGTTGAGGAGGTGTAAATTGCAATCTAAACAACGTGAAATTTTGCAATATGTAAAACAAATACCGGGTGTAAAAGATATTGATATATGCGGACGGGATGGGGTTAGGCACAATAACATTCAAAAAGAATGGGCGCAAAGGGTGTTGTATGAAACACGGGCACATTTAGAAGAGTTGTTAAGACGTGGATATATTTCGTGTGATGAAAAGATGTATTCAAACGGTAAGTCGTTCACGAATATAAAAATTACATCAAAAGGCAACTGGTATTTTTGTAAAAAAATAATCGCAAAGGGGGCTTATGTGATTGTATTCACTGTGCCAGTAGCGGTTGCAGCGTGGGTAAGTTTGGCAGACGCAATAATAAAATTATTTAATAAAGGGGTAGCATAATGGCATCACCAACAAATTCTGGAACACGTGATATTCCATTAAAATTCGCCAAGGGGTTAACTGAATTGGTTAATACCGAATGGGAAAACGGGCATTTTCTGGCCGCTGTATCGCCAATAACAGCCGACCTGTTGCGGTATTGGTTCGACCCATCATTTTGTGATGTTCGTGACCGCAATTTTCATGATGGCCAACGTCAGGCGATTTTGAACGCAATATATGTGCACGAGGTTTTAAAGTCCAATTCCGTGGTTGATATGTATGCACACCTGTCTAATGTGACAGATACGTCCTATGTTGACCAAAACTTTACAGACGTTATAACCGCCGATAAATATCGCTATCCAAAGTATTGCGTTAAAATGGCAACCGGAACGGGTAAAACGTGGGTGCTGAATGCGTTGTTGATATGGCAGTATTTGAATGCTAAATATCAAACCAGTAATGGCGTAAAATATACCAAGAACTTTCTGTTAATTGCGCCGGGGCTGATTGTATACGAACGTCTGCTGGATGCGTTTCGTGGCAAAGAAATTGCCCTTGGACGGCGTGATTTTGAAACATCTGACCTGAAAAGCAACCAGGAATTGTTTGTGCCTGAAAAATATCGCCAAGATGTATTTTCATTTATTCAAAATGCGGTGGCGGATAAAAAGGAAATTGGCAACAAAACAACTGGCGGCGGCATAATTGCAATAACGAACTGGCATAAATTGAACGAAGATACGCCGGATGGTGAACCCGAAACCCAAATCATGGGTTTTGACTTTGGTGATACACAAAATATGGCATCTGAAATCCTGCCTGTGACACCGGGTGTTGCCAGTGGTAATGCATTGGATGCGCTGGATGCAAAATACCTGCGTGGTGGGGTAATTGAATATCTGGCAGGTTTGCCAGACCTGTGTGTATTTAATGACGAAGCACACCATATCCACGAAAGTAAATCGAACGGTATCGTGGCCGAGGTTGAATGGCAACGTGCATTGAATACCATTGCGGACCCCAAGGGCAACAGTTTTATTCAAATCGACTTTTCTGCGACCCCGTATATTGTGACGGGCGGTGGCAAGAACAGAACCAAACACTTTTTCCCGCACATTGTGACCAACTTTGAATTGGCGACTGCGATGAAAGCCGGTTTTGTTAAAACCTTTATTCTGGACAAGCGTAAGGAATTGGGGGCGTTGTCTAATGCAGAAATTGAATTCAAGGCCGTGCGTGAGGGCAAACAAGTAATCGGTCTGTCCGAGGGGCAACGTTTAATGTTGCGTGCTGGGCTGTCACGTTTAAATATATTGCGTGAAGATTTTGAAAAACTTAACGCCAAAAAATCGCCAAAAATGTTAGTTGTCTGCGAAGATACAGATGTGTCGCCGTTTGTGGTGGACTTTCTGCGGTCCGAGGGATTGGCCGAAGACGATATTATGCGTATTGATTCCAACCGCAAAGGTGAAATCCCACCAGATGAATGGGAACAAACAAAACAGCAGTTATTTAACATGGACAAGTCTGACAAGCCCAAGGTTGTTGTCAGTGTTATGATGTTGCGTGAGGGGTTTGATGTTAACAGTATTTGCGTTATTGTGCCCCTGCGTTCATCCGAGGCACCAATATTGTTGGAACAGGTTTTGGGACGTGGATTGCGTTTAATGTGGCGTGAACCCGAATTCCAAGACAGCAAAGCAGAAAACAGACATAACATATACGACCTGAAACAACAGCCGGTTAATTATCTGGATACTTTGTTCGTTATTGAACATCCGGCGTTTGAAAAGTTCTATGATGACCTGGATAAAAGTTTGTTGGTTGAAGAACCTGCAACCCGTCCTGGTGGCAAGGGCAAGGCGTTGGGTGATATGATTTCTGTTGGTTTGAAACCGAACTTTGCAGAATTGAATTTGTTTTGGCCACGCATTGTAAAAGACAAAGAAGAAACAATGTCGGGCGATATTATATCGGTTGAGAGCATGAAGCAATGGGACGGGGCAAGATTGGACGATTTGAAAAAATTGGTGCCAAATGACAATGATGAACGGTTCGTTGGTGTTGAAATGCAGGTAAAAACCCGCTTTGGCGAATACAGGGTGCGTGGCGATATATTTAATGCCAAGTCATACAATGAATATCTGCAAAAAATGCTGAGCACAATAATCGTAAACATGGCCAAGATGAGCAGCAAGGGGCATAAAGCCGAACTGCCATTGATGCAGATTGACCAGGCGTTGTTAATGCGAACCATCGATAAGTATATCCGGACACGTCTGTTCGGCCAGGAATTTGACCCATTGGTGGACGGGAATTGGCGCGTGCTGATATTATCAAACGGGCAAATATTGCAACATACCCTGACAGAACTGTCTAAGGCGGTTTATGAAATGCACACCAGAATCGATGTGGCCGAGGCAGTTGTGGAAAAACATTGGTTTTCGCAAGTTGATACAATGTTTGGGCGTGAAAATTTTGCGTTGGATATAAAAAAGTCGATTTATGAAAAAACGTTCTATCCGTCAACAACAAAACTGGAAAAGGATTTTCTGGAATATTGCGATGCGGACAGTGCCGTTGAACGTCTGATAAAAATTGATGAGCACAAGCATACGTTTGCACACCTGCGTTATTTACGCCAGGACGGCATATTGGGAACCTATCATCCGGATTTTATGGTAAAAATCGGCAATAAAATGTATGTCGTAGAAACCAAAGGTGACGACAGGGCAAAAACGGCCGATGTGTGTAGTAAAGAAACCAGTGCGGTTGACTGGGTGGCCAAGATAAATGAATTGCCTGAATCAGAACGCATGGGCTGTGAGTGGTCGTATGTATTATTGACCGGCAGTAATTTTTATGCCTTGCGTGACCAAAATGCCAACATTCAGGACATATTGGCGCACAGCAAACTAACACGCACTCGTGCACAGGGAACGTTAATATAGCATATCTGTATACCATCCCCCCCCTATGGGTAAGGGGATAGATGTGTGGCCACATATAGAAAGAATGCTTTTTTACAAGGCGGGCCGGGAAATTTCTCGGCCTGTTTTGATGTGCCAATTCTTACCGTATTCGTTTTCTATGTTTTCAATGACGATATTTAATGCCGGACGCAGATTTAGAATGTCGTTGTAATAAATAGTTCGAAATTCGTCCGATATCCCCGACCAGAGATAATAATAGACGTGTGTTCGGCACACGTCTATTTTTTATATCCCAGAGTTCTGCGGGGTTGCGGGTGATGTTTTTTGATGTGTGCAAACGGATGTGTTTTTGTGGATGCAAAAATGCACAAAAAAGCGCCATTTACATCCAATGGGCTTTTTCGCACTGCCAGTTCGTGGCGGATTATAATTGATTTTTTGCCGCCAGCGCATACAGTTCATCAATACTGCACCCTAGTTTGCCATCCATAATATCGTTCAGTAAATTTGGATTCATGTACGCAATGCTTAGATAGCGGTATGCGGTGCGGTTTGATATTTTGTCGGATTCCATTATT
>JAZSNY010000004.1:0-4352 GCA_045536625.1 Candidatus Enterousia sp. | reverse complement strand
GGTGTCAAAATTTACATCTGTGAATACCGGTGCGCTAAAATTTGGTGTGTCGTCAAATCCCGGGACGTCATCCAGTTGGATGTCAAAGTCGCTTGGCAATGGTAAGGTGTCAGATGCTGATTCTTCGGCGTTTGGTTGTGGTGTGGTGTTTGGGTTTGTTATTTCCATGTGATTGATGTTTGTGCGGGCGCGTAAAAATGCGGCGTGCAATTCCGGTGGTAAATCGTCCGGCAATTTTTGTTCGGGGGTGGTATCGGGGGCGGGGGTATCCGATGACACAGCGGGTGATGGGGTGGGGGCGGGCGCGGGCACCTGTTTTGGTTCGATAAAGAATTTTGGGAAATTAATTTTTGGTGTTGGGATGGTAATCAGTGGTTTCTTGGTTCGTATAATCAATGTGGTGGTTGCAATGTAAAGTGGCAGCGCGGACAGTATTAATAACCCAAATACAAAACCGGCAAAGCCACGCAGTTGGGCGTGTATCAATTTGTCCCATTGGACACCATTGAAAATTGAAAAACCAAACATGAAATACAGAATTGCCCACATTGCAAAAATATAGCAAAGTGTCCATATCATTGCGTATTTGTTTGCAGAAAAGATTTTGAAAACTTTTTTCATCAGAAATAGGTTAGACAAAAAATAATGATTTGTCAATCGTAAAGCGGGTTTGTTTGTTAAAAAGTTCTTTTTTTTGTCTTGTTTTTATGGCATAATAACAGGGATAACATAGGGAGAGGTTTATGCCTGGGATTTCAAGGATATTTGGTCTGTCGATTGCGGTGGCAATGTTGTGTGGGGGTGCGTATGCGGCCGTGGGGCGTGATGGGTACGCAAATGTGCGCGCAACAACGGTTGGTGGGGCCAATCCTGCGCGTATGCCGACCATGCCGACTTTGCCCATACATGCGGTTGGAAATATTTCCCAAAATGTTTCGACCAGTGCGCCGGCGCCTTCGGTTCCGGATGTGCCCGATGCGCCCGATGTCCCGGATGTGCCCGATACGCCCGATGAGCCAAGTGAACCAGAGGTGCCGGAATGTCCGGATGGCGGTGTAAAGAATTCATCCTATACGGTTGAAATGTGTATGGATGATGTTTTGCGTTGTGTGAATTATGGCGCGTTGCCGAATGGCTTGAATGATATGTTTGATGAAAATACCCGTAATGCCATTGTTAATGGTATGGGGCTGTGTGTGCCCCAGGTTGATAAATGTATCGCCCAGGTTCGTATTGACTGTGATAATGTTTATCGCTCTGCGGCGGATGTTTGGATTGATTTTAATTCGCGTCGTGTCCAGCCCGAATATTACAAGTTTGTCCTGCGTAAAACGGGTTTGACCCCGAACCAGGCGGAAACGGTTTGTGCGCTGTTGGACAAGAATACGTATGGTGCATCCTTTAATGCGGTGTCCAATAATGGTGCGGTAACCGCCGAATATAATAAGACGGTTGGTGCATATAATGGCAAGCAGGGTAATATCCTGATTAAGAATAATCCGATGGGCGCCACGGTAAATTTGGGTAATCCGGGCGTTGATGGTGCACGTGGTCACTATGCGCGGTGGGATGCAAAAAATGCAACATGCTATGTGCGTGTCGCAGCATATAACAAAGATAATCATATAACAAATACTTGGTTATTTGGTGCAATGGGTGACGATCAACCCGCCGAGGTATGGAAAGCCACAGGGGATTCGTTTACCTGTAACAAGGACTTGTTTGGCTTTTCATTGATGAACGATACGCATACGGCGGCCGTTGTTGGTGTTGGTGGCGGAACGTTGGTTGGGGCCGGTGTTGGTGCGATTGCGGGACATGGTGCGCGTGACTTTGATTGTTCACGTGATAATCACCGTGAAGAATTGGCCCAGGAACTGCGCCAGGCGGGACAAATTAGACAGTTAAATCAGTTCTTGGAACCATCTGACCAGTTGTCCTTGACGGGTGATATTACAATTGGCCAGTGTAATGCGGTTGTTGATTTGTATAACAAGTATCAGGAAATTTTGGTTGCTGTTGATGAATGTAACAGATACACGATTACCAAAACGCAGGTTATTAGAGATTTTGAAGTTTCTGAAGAAATTAAGGAAGATATTGAGATTTCTGTGCGTGATGGTAAACCCGTGTTGGATGATGCTGAAATTGCACGTATTCAAGGACAACTGAAATGTACCGAAGATAAATGCAGCAGTGATAGTTTGATTGTGGCTATTCAGGCGGCTTTTGATGCGCAGGATAATAATGGTAAGTGTCGGTTCAAGCCAATTAACCTGGCCAAGATGCGTGGGGAAAGTATTTACTGTGATGCGCAAACGGGATGTATATATCACGATGAATTGGCGCGTGATGCGCGTCCGTTGGGTGATATATTGGATGGTATAAAAATATTACGGGGTGAAAAATCCAATATGGGTAAAAGTATTGGTATTGGTGCCGCGGTTGGTGCCGGTGCCGGTGGTTTGGCAACCGCAATTACGGCATATGTGGAACATAATAATATTAATTGTCGCGTTGGTGATAACCTGAATCAGGTTAGCCTGGGTAAATCGCATGTTATTGATACGTTGCGTGATTTCTATGTGAAATGGAATCTGAATTTGCCGGATACGATTGCGCCAACGGCAACGGTTGATGATTGTGATGCGTGGCATGAAACCTGTGCCAAGTTTACGGATTTGAATCAGTGCCTGGGTGCGCAAATTAATTATGTGCCGGCGGGTGTAAAGATACCCAAATTGATTTATTCGGCCTGTGTCCCATCGGGCAGTGCATGTATTGTGAATTCGCCGGTTGCAAAATCGTATGGAGTATGTGAATAATAAATCGCCCCGTTTGGGGCTTTTTTTTATGGGGGCTGTTCCCGTCGTTACGGGGATGACAATTTTTTTTGTAAAAATTTAAGCACTTTTGTCATTCCGGGGCCTGACCCCGGAACCCAGGTAATGCGCGTGAAACGCGTGCCAAAAGTATTTTGATTTGTCCCCGCCTGCGCGGGGATGACAATTTTTGTGAACAAAAATTGGAAAAGGTCAGACCTGGGTCCCGCGGTCCAGCCACGGGATGACAATTATATTAAAAAATATATCATCATAACCAAAACCGCCCCAAATGGGGCGATTTTGATTTTTTAGAACTGGGTTACCGTACAATTTTCAACCGGATCGGCCCATGTTTTACAATATCTAGAACCAAATAAAGGTTTCTTGGTCTTAGAACATTGTTGTGTACGCGTACATTTATTACATTTTAATGTTTCCCATTCAAAGGTTGATGTAATAGTCTCTTTATAATTCCATTGATTCAATTGTTTTGAACCAATTAACTGCCTGTCCCCCAAATCTCCATCAGACACCCCGCCATCAGAACCGTTTTCTGGACTACCACTTGTCATACTTGCGCCCAATGCAACCATTCCAACACCAATTGGTGCCATGACAAACGGCATAACCACAGTTGCCGCAATACCAACCGCGGCCAAGGTGCCGCCCGCAATCTTTGCAAATACACTCTGAGAGGGCGCCGGTGATTTTGGCAAAGACGAAATTTCTGCAAATGTTACACATGCCACACGCGCCACATCACGGCGTGCATCCAGTGCATTTTCACCCGCAATTTCGGCCATACGTTCGCCCATCTTGGCATAGTCCTGTAACATTTTTTCGTTTAATTCATCATACTTTTTATAATAATTATCCTGGGCCTGTTTTAATGCGGCATTTGCAATAATCATACGCATCTGCTTGGTTAATTCCGGGAATCGCGCGGCATCGGCACTTTTTTCGCCGATACGCGAACGTGTCGCAGACAGTTTTTTTGTATCCCCTTCACTGACAGACCTTTTCATCCCCTGAACCTCGCGTCCGGTCATACAGAATTGGACTTTGGGGTCGGCCTCGATAGTGTTAATGGCGGTGTCAATATTTTTCTGTAACATTGCCAATTCTGATTTAATGGCCTCTTTCTGTTTTTCAGAAATTCCATCCATATTTGCTTTTGTCAAATACTCATCAACAGAAATCAATCGACCATCATCATTTACTTCAACACTGCCCCAATAAATAACACCATCCAAAACGCCGGCAAATGGCTTAATCGGCCCCAATTTACCCGAGGTAGACCCTTCGACACGGCCCAATTCACTGTCCATAATTTGTGAAATATCCGTGCGACACCCCGCATATGAAATATCCAACCCCTCTGTTGAACTCTTATATTCACAAATCTTATACTCCAGTGACCTTGCGCCAATATTATCATCGACGGTCAGGTTAGAGCAATCTTCTGTATCACCGCAGACTTTAATCATGGCTTCATTAGCAGCGTTTTGACATTCTGTCAGGAAATTA
>JAZSNY010000034.1:0-2560 GCA_045536625.1 Candidatus Enterousia sp. | reverse complement strand
AAACCACCTGGAACTTCTGCAATAATACCTGCAAAAATCAACAGTGATGCACCCTGGCCAATACCACGTGCTGTAATTTGTTCTGCAAGCCACATAACAAATACAGTACCACCGACCAACGCAATAATCGCAGACAATTCAAATGCAAAGCCTGGATTAACAACTGCGGCAACACCGTTTACCGGTGCCATTGCCTGCAATCCACGTACAATCGCCCATCCTTGAACTATCGCCAATATCACCGCCAAATAACGTGTATATTGATTGATTTTTACACGACCCGATTCCCCTTCTTTGCGCAAATCACTTAACGATTTACTGGTTGCTGTTAACAACTGCAAAACGATAGATGCTGAAATATATGGGAAAATGTTCAACGCCAATACGGACATACGTGACAAAGAACCACCACTGTACATATTGAACATATCCATCATACCGCTGCCTTCGCCACTAAACAAATGCAGCACCGCCGACGCATTAACCCCCGGCAGTGGAATAAACGATCCAATACGATAAACAATTAACGCACCCAACGTAAACAAAATACGCTTTTGCAGGTCCGTTAAATTCCCTAAATATTTTTTCAAGAATTTCATTGCGCTTTGAATTTTAACCGTTGAACGGCACTTGGGGTATTTGCCCCAAGTGCCGTAAAGAAAGATTAGTTGTTTTTAATTGAACCACCAGCTTTAACAATCGCTTCTTCTGCTGATTTTGACCATTTTGTAGCAACAACATTAACAGCTGTTTTAATTTCGCCTTTGGCCAAAACTTTCAAGCCATCTAATTTGCGATTGATGATTTTTGCAGCCAACAAAGAATCAATTGTGATTTCTTTGGACGCATCAATCTTGCCAGATGCAATGAATTTTTCAATATCACCCAAATTGATTGTAACATATTCCTTCGCAAAAGGATTGTTGAAACCGAATTTTGGGAAACGGCGCAGAATTGGCATCTGACCACCCTGGAAAGTTGCCTGTTTACGTGAACCACTGCGTGCCTTCTGACCTTTGTGACCACGACCTGCTGTTTTACCATAACCTGATGCCATACCACGACCAACGCGTTTAACGTCTTTACGTGCACCAAAATTATCCATCAATGCATTTAATTTCATTTTTTCTTTCCTTTTTGTCCTAACGACTATTTATATAGTCTTTTTTCGCACGTGGACAAGTCCCCCTTGTCCACGTACTCGGTTTATTTTTTCTTATTTTACAATTTCAACCAAATGAGAAACTTTGGCAACCATACCACGTACAGATGCTGTATCTTCCATTTCTTTGGTTTTACCGATGCGTCCCAGGCCCAAAGCTTTTACAATTTTGACCTGTGATTCTGGACGACCGATTGTACTTTTAACTTGTTTTACAACTATTTTAGCCATAATTCAAACTCCTATCAATTGTCCAGATTATTTCGCTTCTGCATCAGTCGCTTCTAATTTTTTACCGTCACGACCGGCGATAATTTCCGCAACTGTCTTGCCACGACGTGCCGCCACAGTTTTTGGAGAATTCATTTTATTGAACGCCAAGAACGCTGCACGGATCATATTGTTTGGATTGTTTGAACCCTGTGATTTAACAACAACGTCCTGAACACCCAAGCATTCAAATACTGCACGCAACGCACCACCAGCAATAATACCAGTACCTGGAACTGCTGAACGTACAACCAATTTGCTTGCACCGTATTTAGCCGCGCTATCGTGATGTAATGTACGACCTTCCTTCAATGGAACGCGAATCATCTTTGCTTTTGCAGCCTTTGTTGCTTTCTGCACAGCAGCCTGAACTTCCAGTGCTTTACCTTTGCCGAAACCAACACGACCTGCCTTGTCCCCGACCACAACCAAGGCCGAGAAAGACATATTACGTCCACCTTTTACTGTTTTAGACACACGGTTGATAGAAACTAATTTATCTACCAAATTATCCGTCTGCAATTTTTTATCATCAAAACGTGCCATTTATATACTCCGTTATTCCTGATCTTAGATTCTTACACCACCTGCGCGGATTGCTTCGCACAGTGCTTTTACACGACCGTGATAACGATAACCACCACGATCAAAATAGCAGTTGTCAGCAATTTTCGCAGCAACAATACGTTCTGCTAATGCTTTACCAACCAGTTCTGCACCTGCAATATTCCAGCCTTTACCAGCAAAGCCCTTTTCTTTGGACGAAGCAGCACAAACTGTGTGGCCTTTGACATCATCAATCGCCTGAACTTCAATATGACGTCCAGAACGGAAAACCGACAAACGAATCTTGCCAGGATTTTTTCTTTTCAACGCACCGCGATTTGCCAGTGTGCGTCTTTCTTCTGTAGATAAATGTTTCAACATTTTCTTTTTCCTTTTTTCCAATCCCCGTAACAGCGGGAATCAATTAACTATTATTTCTTTTTACCTTCTTTGCGACGGATTCTTTCGCCCTTATAGAAGATACCTTTTCCTTTATATGGATCTGCTTTACGAACCTTGTGGATTTTATCCGCAAATTGACCAACCGAGCATTTATCCATACCCATGACTGTAAATTCTATT
>JAZSNY010000009.1:0-32206 GCA_045536625.1 Candidatus Enterousia sp. | reverse complement strand
AGACCATTGTCCTCTGACTCCGTCAGTGTTGGTTCGAATCCAGCTGCCCCAACCAGGATAAACAAACCCGCCGATAAAGGCGGGTTTTTGTTTGTTTTCTAATATTTTGACCGAGTTCGAAAGTTTAATTTTAAAAAATTGTAAAAAATTACCATTTTCGAACTTTTGTGATATAATTATGGGCATGACAGGTAATAATGAATTTTTATGCGATAAATCTGGTAAGACCATAACTTGCTTTCATGGCACTTATTATGATTTTGATTATTTTTTTCCGTTGACTCATTTTGGTACGGAATTTTCAGCCAGAACTGTATTGAACGAAGGCAAATGGAAACGTGATAAAAATATAGATATAAACAAACCAAAAATTATACCGGTACATTTCAGAAAAGGAATTTACCTGGAAATACCCGATTTAAATAATCATTATGTAGAGGATTGGCAGGCAATAATTTTAGCCTTTTTATTGGATAAAACCATTATTGAAGATATAGATAATTTGAAAAAATGGGATGACATCCAAAAAAAATGCGAATTTGTGGCGTTAAAAAAATTACCTTATCAATATGATTTTATTTCGCAATCTATTGACGATGGCAAAATCAAACAAGAGATATCTTATGAATCTTTATATGATAAAGCGAACGCAGAAAATTTGTTTTTTCAAAGAATGATAAGATTTTTTGAATCAGTTGGCATAGACGGTTTTTCTTATAAAAACTTTACAGAATGCGGTGGTGATGATTCGTATATTATATTCAGACAAAATAATGTGGTAAGAACTGATAAAACATTGTCGCCAATGAAAACACATGTTGATGTTGAAAATTTAAAACATATAGAACAAGAATTTGCAAAAGATTATGTCCTGCGTCTTTTAACAACCCAGGAAAAAGAAAAATGGATAAAGCAATTACATGATTTTTATGATTTTAGAATTGTAGAAATTTCTAGACAGAAAGAAAAATTGGTTCAGCGCGAGAGATAAAAATAATCTTTAATCTTTTGGTCTATTTCCACCAATTCAGCTCGCGAATTGCATGACGAGCACAACCAAGATAGACAAGCCCGCCGATAAAGGCGGGTTTTGTTTTCTAATAATTTCACCAAGTTCGAAAGTTAGAATTAAAAAAGTGGCAATTTTACGCCACTTTCGAACTTTGTAAGATTATTTATTAATCCCTAAATCTTTCATTTGTGATAAAAGCGACATATCAATATTTTTTGAAACAGGCTTATACAATTCAAAATTATCCTTGTTATTAACAAGTTCTGCCCATATATCGTCACGTTCTGTTGGGCAATCTATACCCGGTTTTAGAACGTATACTTTTATGTTTCCACTTGTTATTTCCTGCATAACATCAATTTCAATAACTTTTTTAATCGGTTTGTCTGTCAAAGAATAATAAGTCCCATCGATATCGCGTTCAAAACCGTCAGAATCTAATTCGTATATATATGCTTTTTTACCAGAAATATCTTGTTTTAATTTCTGAATATACAAGGTATCGCTTGTTCTTGGGGATCTCCATCCGTTCCCTATCAGTCGCATACAGGCATAATTTCTTGCACGGGCAAAATCGGAAGTTGCGAAAACAGCGGTTGTTTCTGTTTGCATATGATTAGTATGTGCTGGTTTCACATGAATAACACCATCTGTTATTTTATGTTGAGAACCATGATAAAGAGTTTTTAGTTTATTTTCCATGTTTACAATTATATCAAAAAACGCTAGAAATTCAATGCAAATTCAGTATATTTAGTTCATCTTTCACATTATCAATCTCTTGCCCGATTGCCACTAATTCTGTTCGCGAATTGCACAGACCGCCCAAACGGGTGGTTTTTATTTTTGTTCCACGGTATGATTTAAATAGTAATCAAAACAAAAAAGCATGAAAACAGTTTTTTTATTGAAATATCCATTTGGCTTTGTTAATCTGGGGGCACGATAAAAATAGGGGAATAAAAATGTATAGGATTATGTATGATATTTCATGCCTATTAGAAAAATTGCAAAACAAAATGTATCTTAATAAAGAAAGGCGTTTTGCAGCGCGTGATCGTTCGCGTATCAGAAAAAATGTCTTACAAAATGCAAAAGAATGTGTTTCTGACAAACGAAAAAATCTGGAAGATTTAGTGCAGGATTTAGACTGGGAAGATAACCTTAGATGCGATGCGAACAGTGTTGTGTCGCATCATGATATTTTGACATGGGTTTTAGCGTTAAAAAATCAAGAAAACAGTGAATCTCGCTTCAAAGAAATGTCGGTGGTTCGTCAAAATCAGATGCTGGCACAACAATATTTTGAGGGGCAAAAACACAAAAATACCAAAGATGCACAGTTTTTAGAGGCAAAGACGTTTAGCCGTGATATGTTGGATTTAGATGAATTGTATGTAGAAACTAGGAATTTACGTCGCGTAATAGATGTTTATAATCAACAGAAAATAAAATAAAAAACGTCGATTGGCGTTTTTTATTTATGTCTGGTTTGATGTTCTGCGATAAAACTGGGTCTTGGAGTGGCACAAAAACATCGTATATGTTCAGCGTATTTTATGTTGAAGCCATTTTTTATAAATATGTCCATCCACCAATTTTGTGGTTTAATCGGACGTGGTTTATTACATGCGGTCAATTGGTCATCATTGGTTGCAGCTGCCGCAACATCTTCGGTGGTATTATGTGTTGCGCAAATCATTTTGCAACAATTACCATCGCGGTGCGCAGGATTGTGTCGCCGTATAAATAACCGGCTTGCATTTCATCAATAATCGTATTTGATTTTGCGTCCGGGGTGTCGATAACCTGAATTGCATTGTGGTGCATTGGGTTTAATGTTTCGCCAATCGATTTGATGCGCGTTATGCCAATTTGGTCAAAGGCGGATTCCATGGCGCGTGCCATTGACTGAATGCCCGCATCGTCGGGATTGTGTTTTATGGCCGCGTCCACGGCATCCATCACCGGCAGAATTTTTTCAATCACGCCCATGGCGCGATTGCGGGCGCGTGATTCTGCGTCCAGTGCCGCACGACGACGAGTGTTTTCCAATTCCGCCGCCAGGCGCAAGTACTTATCATTTAGTTCCGCCAATTCTGTGCTTAGTTTTTCAATTTCTGGTGTTGTTGTATCCGTTGCGGTTGGTTCGTTGGCATCGTCAATGGATACGGATTCAACTGTTACGTCTTTTTCTTCGTTCATGATTTTTCCATTTTTTATGTACTATATATTTATTTTACACTGGTTATTATAGGTATGAAATCGTCGCTTTTCAAGGATGCGCCACCAACCAATACACCATCAACATTTGGTATGGACATAATTTGGGCGGCATTTGAACCCTTGACCGATGCACCATATAGTACCGGTGTCCCCCCCAGGCCCATGTCAGATAATGTGTTTGCAATTAGTGTGTGTGCCGTTGCGATTTCTTCGGCCGTTGGGGTCAGACCCGCACCGATTGCCCAGCGGGGTTCGTATGCGATTATTATTGGGGTGTTGACATCAGATGGGACGCTTTCGCGGACACCCGATTCGATTACGGCCATGGTTTTGCCGGCCTGTTTTTCGTCCATGGTTTCGCCAACGCAGATAATTGGAATCAGTCCGTTTGCCAGGGCCAATGTCGCCTTTTGACGTACGGTTGAATTTGTGTCGCCATGGTATTGGCGGCATTCACTGTGTCCAACAATTACGTATTTTGCACCCGTTTCTGCGACCATTTGGGCGGAAACTTCGCCGGTGTATGCGCCATGTGTGTGGGTGCTGATATCCTGGGCGCCGATGGATATGCGGCCCGGGGTTGTGCACAGCATTGTATATGGAACACATAATATGATGGTGTTTTGTGTGTCAATGGACGATAAATCGGTTATCATTGATTCAAGGTTGGCGCGTGTGCCATTCATCTTCCAATTTCCTGCAATAATTTTCATTGTAATTTTCCCTTTTTTTTATTGCTTTTTGATATTTCGTTTTGCTATGTTAGCGCAAAAGGGGAACAAATGCTAGAATATTTAAGAAATGCATCAGAAAAACCGGTCGCAAAAATTTTAATTGGAATCTTGTCCTTTTCTTTTGTTGGATGGGGCGTGGCCGAGTGGATCTTTGGCGGTGGCAGTGCGGAAACAACACTGATGAATGTAGGTGGTGGAGATGTTACTGTGCAACAGTTTAATTCGGTAAAGTCAAATGAATTGGCCAAAATGTCACGTGAAGAACAACGTGCCATTTATACCGATGCAGAAAGTCAGGATAAATTTAATCAACAGATGTTGCAACAGATCGCCGGTCAACGTATGGTGCAAAATCGTGCGGATGATTTGGGGTTCGTTGTTACAGATAGGCGAATCGCCCGGGAAATTCGGCAATATCCAGAGTTTCAGGTGAATGGTCAGTTTTCGACCCTGGCGTTTGATCAGGTGTTGATGAATTCTGGTTTGAGTGAAGCGGATTTTGCCGCATATTTGCGAAGTCAGGTTTTACATTCGATGGTGCTGGGCGCGGTTGCTGAACCCGTAAAGGTGCCCGAATTTGTACAGCAGGCCGCGTATAACGCGCGATATGGTCAACGGGAAATAGAATATGCAACCATTAAATATTCAGATTTTACTGTCGGGGCGCCTTCGGATGATCAGTTGGCTGAATATTACAAGCAGAACCCACAAATTGTGCCGGAAACCCGTGCTGTTTCATATGTAATGATTGATGCGGATATGGCACAGCCTGATAAGTATGACGAGGGATATGCAACCGCGATTAAGGTAGAAGATGATATTATTGCCGGTGAATCAATGGCGGATGCGGCAAAAAAACATGGGGCCCGTTATGTTACGTTGGATGCCTTTGGGCGCGATAATCGTCCCGTGGACAAGGTGTTAACCGATTCTATGGTTGCAAAAATTTTTGATATGGATGAAGGTTTGGAAAGCGAAATGATTGAAACCAAAGATGGATTTTTATTTGTTCGTGTGGATAAAGTTAATCCATCGCATACTGCGGATTTTGAAGCGGTGAAAAAATCATTAATTGCAGATTGGAAAAAAGCTGAACAGAAAAAACAGGCCTATGTTCGTGCAAATGAATTGTTGGTTGAATTAAATGATGGGGGCAGGTTAGCCAATGGCAAGGTGGCAACTGTGTCGCGTGCATTGGGTGCACCGGTAGAGGTTTTGGTGCCGGCATTTCGTAATAATGTTGGTCAAAATTCTATCGAGGAAGGCGCGGATGCGTTTTATGTGTTAAAGGTTAACAAGGCTATTGCGCCGGTGGTTGATACCAAGAAGATGGCGGATTTGCGTGAAGAGGTGCAGAATATGTCGAATTTAGGTGTTGCCGCAGATTATGATGCCTTTTTAAAGCGTGAATATCCAATCGAAATAAATGAAAAAGTCTATGACAGATTTTTGGGGCAAAAATAAAAAATAAAACCGCCGTTTGGCGGTTTTTTTGAATTTATCTTTTTATTGCAAGAATTGGGTTAGGCTGCCCCCCAGGGATTTTAATGCGCCCATGCCACCGCTGTTTGCAGAACCCTGGACGGTTTGCATTATGGCACCTGTGTTTGTTTTTTGTCCCAAATTGCCGATTGTACCAACCAAGAATTCCCCCCACATTGCGCGTTTCTTGGCGCTTAATTTTGAATTAGAACATTGTTCTATCTTTGCCGTCAGATTGCCCGCCATTTTTGCTTCTTGTTCGGTGTAGTCAGCGGTTGAGAAATCGACCAAATTGAATATGTCGTATATATTTGAAACCTCTTGACGGTTTTTGCCGGAACAACTGCTGCTAGTTGGGTCATCTGTGCAGTAATGTACCGTTTTGGCAATAGGATAACCCGCCCATATCATACCATCGTTACCCGAGCCCGCATAATAATCAAAACAAACAATAGAGTCTTCTTCGGTTGCCTGGGCAATGCGTACGGATGCTTCATAGCCACCGTTGGGGGTCGAGCATTTTTTGTTCAGTCCGCCCAAAATGGTATAAACCTCGTTCTCGGTCATTGCGCCGGTTTTTATCCATTCCTTGAATGTGTCGTTTACAAATCTTAATTCCGCAGATGTAGGTTTACATTCTTCGGTCAGTGCTTTTTCTTTTTTTGTTATTTCTTGGACACTGCTGACCAGGCCGATTACGGTTGGTATCAAACTGGCCCCGGTTTCTTTAACGCTATTTTCTTTGGTTGTGACGGGTGCCGCCTTTTTTATGGTAATGGCATTCGCCGGCACAAATTGTGTCATGCACAGCAAGGGGGCAAAAATCAGTAGTTTTTTCTTCATCTCTCTTGGGGGTAATTATATCATATTTTTTGTGTGTTATAAATATAAAAATTGCATTTTTGTTATTAGCGCGCTAAACTGGGGGTGTGCAGGGTGACAAACGGAATTTTATTATTTTGACCAAACACAGACGATTGAAGCGTTTGTGGCAGTTCTTTTTTACAGGTTGGGGATTGGTTATGGTCGCTGCTTTGGTTGCGGGTGCCCTGTTTACCAAGCAGTTATTGTGGACCCCGATTACTGCAATTAATATGACGGATATTGTTACTAATCAGTTCAAAATGACCGGCGCTTCCTTTGTTGGGACCGATAAAAATGGCGAGCCCTTTAAACTGCGGGCCAAGGTTGGATATCAAGAATATGATAATCCCGATGTTGTGTTTATGGATTCTGTTGCAGGTACGATTAGTCGTGTTGCCGGTGGAACAAGGGTTGTTGACAATATAATTGCAAATCGTGGACAGTATAATCGTGTACAAAAGAAGATAGTCCTGATGGGGAATGTGCGGGTTGATTCCAGTAATGGGGATAAAATTAGAACGGATGAATTGGTGATAAAATTATGAAACAGTCGGTATTAAAAGTTCAGCATTTGTCAAAATCGTACGGAAAACGTATGGTTATCAAGGATGTTTCGTTAGAGGCGCGACAGGGAGAGTCTGTTGGATTGTTGGGGCCAAATGGTGCCGGAAAAACGACGGCTTTTTATTGCGTCACAGGTCAGTTGGCGGCGACCGGTGGTCAGATTTTCTTGAATTCCCAGGATATTACACATTTGCCGTTTTATCAACGTGCGCGTTTACATATTGGATATTTGCCCCAGGAAAATAGTGTTTTTCGTGGTTTGACCGTGGAACAAAATATTATGGCAATCTTAGAGGTGGTTGAGCCAGATAGAAAAAAACGCAAAAAGAAATTGGATTCGTTGTTGGAAGAATTTTCAATCGCAAGTTTACGGAATAGTCCGGCGACGGCCCTGTCGGGTGGTGAGCGCAGACGTGTTGAAATTGCGCGTGCGTTGGCCAATGATCCGAAATTTATATTGTTGGATGAACCGTTTGCTGGTATTGATCCAATTGCGGTTAATGAAATTCGTGGATTGGTGTCCCAGTTAAAGAATCGTGGATTGGGGGTAATTATTACCGATCATAATGTTCGTGAAACGTTGGGGATTACAGATCGTAGTTATGTCTTGCATGATGGTAAAATTTTAAAGCATGGAACGACCGCAGAAATAGTCCAGGACGAAATGGTCAAGAAAGTTTATCTGGGCGAAGACTTTGTAATGTAATAAAAGGTGGGGATATCCCCACCTTTTTTATTCTATCCAAACCAACACGCGGTCGTTTGGCGTATTTGTTGTTTCAGGGCGACCGATTGGTAGTGTGTCAAAGCGTGTGTCGTTCCCGGCGGCGATTGTGTTTTCCTGGGTGCCAATTGGTAATACGGTTGGGGTTATTGTGCCGGTTTTTATGTTGCCCGCATCATTTACATATGAAATGGACGCAAGTGAAACCTTTTTATTTGCATGACATGGTGTGTTTACTGAAATAAAAGCACAAAGTGCGCCGATAAATAGTATCGTTGGATATTTGTTATAATATTTATCTGCGTTAAACATGTGTCCCCCCCTATGTGATTTGCAGCCTTATGAACTTAAATATCCCACTTTTCTGATATTATATCATTTTTTTATGTATCTTACAAATTTTTATTTTGAAAATTGTCGTTCCAATTCCTGAATATATGTCATCTGTTGGCGCATAAAGGCGATTTTGTTTTCGTTGTTGGTCATAGTTTTTTGGGTTGTTGGATTGCCACGCAGGTCGTCTGATGCCTTGATAAAACGTTTAAGCAGTGCGACCATGATACGATATTTCATGATGTTGCGCAGATTGGTGTTTTGTATGCTGGGCATATTGTATTCCGAATTATTGTGCAATTTACAATATGTTTCATATACAGGTCTGAAAATCTTTAATTCAATTTGCAGTGGGGCAAAAATATCACGATAGATAAAGCGATAGTTTGCTTCGGCAAAATCAATAAAGGACAGGGTGCTGGTTACAGGGTCGTATAAAACATTGCCTGGGTTCAGGTCGCAATGTGACCATGCGGGACGTGTGTCATATTCAAATGCGCCAATTTTGTTGCGAATTTTTAACATTTGGTTGACTTCATTGGGGGTAAACCATTGTGGCATTTTGTTGTTTACGAAGTTGTCAAATCGATTAAATTTTAATTCTGATGCGATACGGTGACGTTGTATTGGTTGAACCGGTTTTAATTCATTCATATCAACCAAAAATGCTGCGATGCCGTCTATTATTTCATAGCGTTGACGACGTGATATGGTCGCGAATAATTCGCGGGTCAGGGGCAGGCCGGGTGCACGTTCTTCTAGTAGTTGATACTCGTCGTCCTTGATAAAGCGCATGCGTGGAATATTATATCGTGGGTTACCAACGTTATAAATTTCATCAATTATTTCCTTGGTGCGATGTTGTTTAATTAACCATTCGTCACGTGCATCCGATCCTAATGTGGGCAATGGGCGCTTCATAACGAAATCGGGGCCAAAATCTGCGATGTATGTTTCGCGACCGTGAATAAGATTATTTATGTTCTGTGTCATTGTTGTTATCCTGTATCAGCGTGTCTTTATGTCTAATTTCATGCAGATTTGTTGTCCCCGTGTTTTAAAGAAGTTAAAATCGTAATCTTCATCTGGGGCGCAAATTAACTTTGACGTTGTTGGGATTGGTTTATTTGTAAGCATGGCGCGGGTCCCCTCTAGCAATGCATTGCGTTCTGTGGCAAATAATATTTTTCCGTTTTCTGTTAGTGTGTGTTCGTCTCTTGGGTCACCGCTAAGGCCAACTTGACTGTGTTCTTTGGTTATATCTTCTTTTATTCGGCTTGTAATCATTACGTTCCCGAATTTTTGACCGAAAAATGCGGGTTTGAATTCATGTGCTGACATGCGCATGTGATAACTAAGTTCATTGTAATAGTTTATTTGTGAATCAGATGCGCTGGTAAATGATAGTGCAGAAAATTTACATTGTTCCAATGGTGCAAATGGCGCATGGTTTATTGCCAATATGCTTTTTTGTGTGTCATACATGTCTTGTAGACTGTACGTAAATTTATTAGATTCTTGGTGCAGGTATTTTTCTATCATTCGCAGTACGTATGTGCCATGGCAATGCGTGAAAATTATCATTTTTCTGAAATTTTCTTTTATTTTCTTGGGACTTAGCATTTGTTCATTGCGGCCGACCATACGTGGTATAAATGCAAAGTTAATAATGTCGTATATGTAACTTGGGTATGTATTGCTTAGTGGATAAGACTGGTTCATATACGTGACGTCAGTTGTCGTTAGACCTTTGCCATAATCAAATAGACTCTTGGTGTCGCGAAATTCGCGGAATAGGTTTAAACGATCAAGGCTGCTGTTGCGGTCGCGTAATTTATAACATGTTGAATATATGTCCAAGCCATTTCTTATGCCGTTCAGGTATAATGTTTTGGCAATGGTAATACAATAATTGCGCGCCCATTCTTGGGTGTCTGTGTTTTCGCCACCAAGTATTAGTATGCATGGTCTTGATAAATCCATGTTGGTTACGTATTCCAGTTTGTTTGGATTGTCTAGGGGTATTTTGATAAAATTTGCTTTACTAATGTCTTTCATGGTTTTTATGATAGTACAAAAAATATAAATGTCAAGTTTTTGTGTGTTTTTTTGTTTCGATAAAAAATCGGGTTGAAATGTGTGGTAAATTTGTTTTATGCTGTGCTTGGTAATAGCCAAGGGGGTTGTAATGTTAAGGTATTTATTAGTATTATCAATAATCTGTGCGCCATTTGTTGTGGATGCCGCGCCCAAGAAGAAAAAAGAAGAGCCGATTGTGCATCTGACCGATGAACAGATTTATGAAGAATTAAAGAAATTGGCCCTGGTGTTCGAGGTGGCGCGTGAAAATTTTGTGGAAGAAGCCGATGAAAAAAAGATGTTAGAGGCCGCAATGAACGGTATGTTGGGGGCGTTGGACCCACATTCGTCATATTTGTCAGCAGATGACTTCAAGGAATTTAACGATAAATCGCATGGTGAATTTGGTGGTTTGGGGATTCAGATTACCAGTGATCGTGGTGCGGTGCGTGTGATTTCCCCGATTGATGATACCCCCGCGGACAAGGCCGGGATTAAGGCGGGGGACTATATAACACATATTGATGGGGAACAGGTATTTGATTTGACACTGAATCAGGCGGTAAAAAAGATGAAAGGGAGACCCGGTACCAAGGTTAAGTTAACCATTGTATCTGATGATGGCGAATCCAAAGAATTGACCCTTAAACGTGCGATTATCAAGGTGGAATCGGTTAAGTCTTCTGAAAAAATGTTGGCTGATGCGGATCCAGAAGACAAAGAAACACCGCGCGTGGGTTATATTCGTATTTCTGATTTTGGGGCAACAACCGCGCGTGATTTGAAAAAAGCGTTGGAAAAATTAGAAAAAAAGGATGTTATTGGATATGTCTTGGATGTGCGTAATAATCCCGGGGGATATTTGACGGCCGCAATAGATGTGTCGGATGCTTTCTTGGATGCGGGGGAAATTGTTTCGACCCGTGGCAAAGAAAAATCTGATATCGAACGTGTTTATGCCAAGGCGGGCGATTTGGCCAATGGCAAGCCGGTTGTGGTTCTGATTAACCATGGTTCGGCATCGGCATCGGAAATTGTTGCGGGCGCGTTGCAGGACAATGGGCGTGGTATTGTTATGGGGTCGCAGTCCTTTGGCAAGGGCAGTGTGCAACAGCAAAAGCCGTTAGGTGACGGAACGGCGATTCATATCACGATTGCCCGTTATTATACACCTTCGGGGCGTTCCATCCAGAACGAGGGGATTACGCCCGATGTTGAGGTGTTACAGTCCAAGATAGAGGTTTTAGAGAGGAAAGATAGTCTGTATTCCGAGGCCTCTTTTAAAAATGCCCTGAAAAATGACAAGGCCAAGAAAAAAGATAAAAAGAAGGCTGACAAAGACGAATCGGATGCCGATGAAGAAACGCCATTTGAAGAATTAACAGATGAAGAAAAAGATGCGCGTGATTATCAGTTGCAACGTGCGATGGGTATGGTTATTGCAATGGGAAAAATGCAGGCGCGTATGTCAGTTTTGCCAACACAATTGGATGTGGATACGCAAGAAGTAGAAGTGTTGGATGACAAGTAAGCTTAAAACCGCCCGTTTGGGCGGTTTGTTATTTATCGCAAGTTTTTTTATCGCAGTTTGTTTTTTTGTTGCAACCGGTGTCGTGTGCGTTTGAACAATTTTTGCATTTACAGTTTTTATTTTCTGATTTTGACATGTTTTCTTCCTTTGTTTGTTATTGTTTTTGTCCGGACGTATTAATGATACATTGGATGGGGCGGTGCGACAATACGTGTGTTTTCCCAAAAAAATAATGAACGGAAATTCCGTTCATTATTTTTTTACTATCGGTCTGCGCTTAAATCCACCGGGCGGTAAAATTTAAGAAAGTCATTTATGTTACAGCCGGTTGCGCTTAAGATTTTTGCGATGCTGCCTGTGGATGGCCAACGTGGTTGTCCGTATTTGGAATATCGTTTAGACTTGTTAAATGTGGTGGGGTCCAAACCGCTGTATTTTGCCAGGCCAGAGCATGTCATGTGATGGGCATTTGCAAATTTGTCGATTGCGCCCCAAACGTCGTTATGTGTCATTTTTTTTCCTTTTGGTTATCGTTCGTTTTGAACATGTTTTTATTATAAAACAGATTTTTATCGTATTTTTATTGCTGTTTTTGTGTCGGTGTATGTATAAAAATGGGGCGTTAGTATGATTTAAATGTTGAAAATCTGGGATTTTTTTCGTTGGGCATGTGTCGAAATGTGTATTTTTTCTTATGCTGTTGGGGATTTATTCCCAATAAATTTGATGGATTTTTGGTGTCTTTTCCTAAAATAAGGTGTATTATGTATGAAAAGGGGTAAAAAATGGCGACGATAAAAACAAAAGTGGCGTTCTTGCGTGAATTGTTGGCGTTAAAAGAGGTTATAGATGTCGGCCAGATTCAGGCCGCGGCCGAGCGAAATGGAATAAAACATTCTAATTTATCAAAAATGATTGCGGATTTAGAGGCGCGATTTAAAACAACATTATTAATACGCAGTTCTGCGGGCAGTGTGCCAACAAATACGACACGGCAACTTTATAGTGATATTGAGATAATCTCAGATGCGTTGGATAATTTGTTGCAGAATTTAACCGTGCCAGAGGAATTGACCGGGTGTTTGTCAATATGGACCGAAGAGGGATTCGCAGGAAGTGGGTTGTTGACCGAATTGTCTAAGTTTTATTCAAGGCATCCGAAAGTTCGTCTGGATATTTTGACAAATTGTCATACGAATATGTCAAGTCCTGATATAACGATAGTGGATGCGCGAAATCTGAGTAAAATTCCCGGAAAAGCATTGTTTAAATTTAGAACTAAGGCAAAATTTTACAGTACTCCGGAATATATGTATAAACGTGGGGCACCAAAGGATATAGATGATATGTTGGAAAACTATGATCTGTGTATTCGGCAAAAGTTCTTGCAATTGCCAGAATTTAATTTTATTTCTAAACGTGCGAAATGGTTGAATACTACGGCAGATTCTGCATCAATTATATATCAGTTAATATGTGAGGGGGCGGGGATTGCGTTGATGCCCGAATGGTGTTCCAATAAGAATAAGAGGTTGGTCGAAGTTCCAAACATAGAATTTGATTATGAATATGTTTTGACCGGTTTTGGCAATCCGTTAAAGGTTAAAGGGGCCAAGGTTCAGGCGTTTTTAGAATTCTTTTACGAATTTTGTGCCGAACATGAAATCCAATTGGAAATGTTTGAATGAAATGTAAAAAGTATTTGTATTTTTATGGATTGTGCATTAATATCGTGATGTTGTCGGGGTGTAGCTCAGCCTGGTAGAGTACTTGCATGGGGTGCAAGGGGTCGCAGGTTCGAATCCTGTCACCCCGACCATTAAAATAAAAAGTGACCCATGGGTCAGTTTTTATTTTAATAAGTGGGTATAATAGTTCGGTTTCTTGGCATTGAAAATGCCTGGGTTCGAGCCCGTAGGGCGAAAGGGGCCCATAAAGCGTAAGCGCATATGGGAATTACAATCCTGTCACCCCGACCATTAAAAATAAAAAGTGGCCAAGGCTTTTTTTTATTGTGTTTGCAGTTGACTGTAAAATAATTTGTGTTAATTTTGTCGTATTATGATTCAAGACGGTGATTTGTTTTCTGTAAAAGATTTAAAGGAATCTGTGCGGCAGGTTACGGATGTGGATTTGTTGTGTCGTGAACGGGGGCGGGCGTTTGAAGTATTGAATATGACACCGAATCAATATGCAGATAAAATGATTGGTTTGTATTCGGATGTTAAATCCAGTGCGGTTAATTTGGATAAAAATTTGCGTGATTTGGGGTTGCGTACAACCTATAGGTTTTCGCACGAGTATAATATTCCGGGATTAACACATGATGAAATTGTTCGTGATGCATATAAATTAGAGTATTTTTATAAATTGGCATCAAGTCCTTTGCAATTTCATGCACCGATTCGCAAAAGCGGTGTATTTAATGATGCTGCGCGTGTTTCATATTATTATGCCCAATATATTTGGGCGGCTAATCCGTTGGCACGATTTGATTATATGGCCCAGATTATTCCGTCCACTGATTGGGGGCGTGTGTTGTGTTTCCTGTTGGGGGTGGGATTTAAATTTCACCCGCGCGATGTCTATGAATTTGTAATGGTTTATAATAATCCGGAATTGGATGACGCGGGGTTGCGTAAAAAACGCCAGGAACAGGAAGTTTTTAAAAAGTGGTGTGCAAAGCATAACGTGGATACGGGATGTTTGGTTCTGGCGCCCGAACATCAGGAAAAATTGCGGAAAATTATTAACCGCACGGATACCCCATATGCAATTCAATGGTTGCAACAATTGTTCAAAGTACGCAAATATTAATCGGTTTTGTCTTTGCAGTTTGTGCGTATCAGGTCCGCTGTGTGTATTTCCATTGCATATGCACGTGCCGACGGTACGGCGCATGGGTCGCAATCACGACGCAGTTGGCCAACGTGGCATGTAAAGGCAACATCCTGGCATATCCCATAGGTTGGGGTTTGGATGGCCTGGTTTAAATACTGGGTGGCAATTTCCCAATATTTTTGTGGAACTGCGCGTGGATCATATGCCCACATTTGGGCGACCGTATTGCGGATGCGTTGGACACAGGGATCGGTTTCCCGGATTTGTATTATGTTTTGGGATATGTTATTGGCGGGATTGTTATTGTTGCGTGTTATCATTATCCATGCAATTATTGATATGCACAGTCCAACCACCAAAAATAACAGTATGTAATGTGCGATGGAAAATGCGTTGGTGTTGTGCGTGAATTTTTTTGCCATGGTTGTTCCCTTTGATTAAATGCTGTTTTGATTTTATCATTTTTGGGGAATAAGAAATACGTGTTTGTTTTCCCAGAATTTATTGCAAATTGTAAAAAAATAGGGTATTATTTAGCCCATAAAACCAAAGGAGGATGTGATGTTTGTAACGGAAAAATTAAAGACATTCTCGTGGGTTAATGTTGGAAATCCCGATCACGAGGATTTTGAAAAACTGCAAACTGAATATAAAATTGATGAAGATACTATTTCGGATATTTTGGATCCGGATGAACAGCCTCGTCTGGAAATCGAAGACGATTACAAGGTTATTATTGTGCGCTTTCCGATTATTAATCGTGAAACAGATACTTTGTGGCACACGGAACCGTTGTCTATTATTTATACGACCAGTCGTGTTATTACAGTGTGCAGAAAAAGATGTGATTTATTGGACAGAATAAAAAAATCAGAAAAGACTTCGCGCGAAGAATTTATTTTGAATATTATGTACTATATCGCGGAATCTTATCTGCGTATGTTAAAGGAATTGAACAAGCGTGTTTTGGCGTCTAAACGTGTTTTGTTGGAACGTATCCGTAAAAAAGAATTGATGGATTTGTTAGAGGTTGAAAACAGTTATACATTGTATATGGCCGGAATTCGCGGAAATGTTGCCGTGTTGGATAAATTGGAAAAAGTCCGCGGGTTTGTGAAAACCGATGATGCCCAGGAATTGGCCGAAGATGCGCGAATCGAGTTGGCCCAGGCGACAGAAGTTGTGACATCGTATAGTAAGATGTTGAAATCTATTAAAGAAACATTTGAAAGTGTTATTAATATGGATTCAAATACCAATATTAATCGTTTGACAATGTGGAATATTATCTTGGTTGTGCCGACGGTTATTGTCGGATACTATGGGATGAATATGGAATTGCCGTTTGCAGAACATGATGAAACCGCAATCGCAATATTTTTGTTTATTATGGTGTTGTTGATGGGGTTTGCTTTGTTTGGGGCAATTCGCCGACGTATCGTCTAGGGTTGGGCAAAGAATCCTGTGATATTTATGTTGATATTTGATATACTGATATTTAGAATTAATATTGTTAACAATAAAACCAAAAGGGGAAAACATGAAGATTTTTTCTGCAATTCTTTTAACCAGTGTTTTTGCAATGGGGGCTGCTTCGGCGGATTTTGTTGAACCGGTTCGTGAAGAATCAAAGCCGGTTGTAAATACGACTACAAATTCCAAGGGAGGCTTTGTTGGTGGCGCAGAGACCATTGTTACGATTAAACAGGTAAATGAAATGCGCGACGATGTCCCAGTTATTGTCAAGGGGCACATTGTTCAACGTATGGGCGATGAAAAGTATTTATTCGAGGATTCTACAGGCTCTATAACCGTTGAAATTGATGATGATAATTGGCGCGGTCAGACGGTTACACCGACCGATACCGTTAAATTGTATGGCGATGTGGATCGTGGTATCTTTAAGACAGAAATTGAAATAGATTATGTTGAAAAGATTTAATAAATCCCCCAAACGGGGATTTTTTATAACAAAAAATAAGAATACAAACCTGTTGACAAAAGATTTTTGTGTGTTATTATTGCGTTCGGTTAAATAAAAAACAAAAGGATTTGTTATGTCATCAGTATGTGATATGTGTGCCCATTTGGGTAAAGAAGGTGGCAAGCCCTGTACTTTTTCGGGGAATTGCATTGTAAATACGTATAATTTACATGGGACGGGTTCTCTTGAAAGATTTATAGCGCCCGTAACCGAGGAAATTACACCGGCAGAGGTTGTCGTGGAAGATATTGCACCGGCAGAAGTTACACCGACCGAGGTTGCCTTTAATCCGTTCCAACGTGGAAATGGCTGTCTGTTGGAAAATATGAACGTGCATACACGTTAATATTTGCTAAAATCCCCGTCTGGGGATTTTATAGTTCGGTTGGGAAAATTGGAAATGTACCAGAAAGATGTCGTCGCTTTGGAAGATTTTGCGGATAATGCTGCGGCCGTTATATATGATGAACAAAATTATGAAATTGATTTGCAATTTTATTTAACGCGTCGTTGTAATTTGTCGTGCGATGGCTGTTATATGTCTGCATCGCCACGCATGACCGGGAACGTATTGCCGGAAAATGACATCGTTTTTTATTTGGACGAATTTGAAAAAGTGCCGCAATTTACCCATAATGTTGTGTTTTCCGGGGGAGAGATTTTTACAACCGAAATTCCATATTTAGAATATAATATAAACCAGGTATTGAATCGTGGCGTTGCATTACAATTAAAGACAAATGGTTCGTGGGTTCAAAACGAAAATACACGTGATGCGGTGTTGGGGATGTTGCGACGATTAAAGCCGGGACGTGGATTAATGGCCAGTACACAGCAGGTGGAAACCTTTTTTGCCAACAAACCCCGTTGGTTGTTGCGTTTGTTGGGGCGCGATATTGTGCGTCGATGGTTGTATTGGAATTTGCCAACGGTATCTTTGTTAAGTATGGCGGTATCGGTTGATGACAAATTGCATCCAAAAAAATCTGCCCAGTGGTTTTTGGATATTGTCAATAGTTTTGCAGAAGATAAAAGATTGAACCAAAATATTGATTTGAAAACCTTTACTGTGTCCGAATCTAAGGTTTTCCTGGGTAAAAATGTGCTGAACCGTTCGGGATGTGTCCAGAAAGATAAAAAGGCCGATAAAAATTTGTTAAAGTACACTTTAAATGGGGTACCGGTTGAATCTTATTTTGGGGATTTTGTTGATGTTAATCAGATAACGCACCGGGAAAAATTGGAAAATTTTGTTTTGCCACCGTTGGGGGATGCGCGGGGTCGTTTGGTATATTGCTTTTACCCGGATAAAACGGTTGGATTGGATTCGTGTTATTTGCAATCTGTGGGGCGTGTGTCGTATATTGGGGATGATGGAAAAAGGAAGAGTTTGGATAAAATTCGTCATGATATTTTGGTTCAGTTGGTGTTGGATTATCAGCGTGCGATAAGTAAATAAAATTTTTTGTGTTCCTTGCATAGCACGCAAATGCGTGCTATTATTTTTCTGATAAAAAGGTATTGTTATGCAAAATGAATTATTGGTTGAATTGCAGGCGCGTGGTTTTATTAACCAAACGTCAAATTTAGATGGATTGAACGATGCGTTGAATGCGGGAAAAATTACGGCATATTTGGGGTCTGATCCGACGGCGGATTCTTTGCATGTCGGGCATTTGGTGCCGGTTATGATGATGCGTTGGTTGCAAAAGTATGGGCATAAACCAATTACTTTGGTTGGTGGTGCCACGGGACGTATTGGTGATCCGTCGGGGCGTGATTCGGGGCGGCCGATGATGACCGAAGAAACGTTGGCAAAAAATGTGGCGGGCTTGAAAAAATCTTTTTCAAAATTCTTTAAGTTTGGTGATGCGGCATCTGATGCAATTATGGTTGATAACTATGATTGGATGAAAAATTACAGCCATTTGGATTTTTTACGTGATTTTGGTACGGATTTTACGGTACCACGTATGTTGTCAATGGATTCGGTGAAACGGCGACTGGATAACGGTATGACGTTCTTGGAATTTAATTATATGACGTTCCAGGCGGTGGACTTTTTGACATTGTATCGCGAACATAATTGCATATTGCAGACGTGTGGGGCCGATCAATGGGGTAATGCCATTATGGGAATAGAATTAATTCGTAAAAAATTGGGCAAGGAGGCGTTTGTTTTGTCTACGGCCCTGATAACGGATGCAAATGGTAATAAAATTGGTAAGTCCGCCGGGAACGCGGTTTGGGTTAACGAAGACAAGACAAGTCCATATGAATATTATCAATATTTCCGCAATATTTCGGACGATTTGGTGGAAAAATTCTTGAAAATATTTACGGAAATTCCATTGGATGAAATCGCACGTTTGTCGGCTTTGCAGGGTGCGGAATTGAACGAGGCAAAGAAAATTTTGGCGTTTGCGGCAACCGAAATTGCGCACGGACATGATGCGGCGGTTGTGGCCCAGGAAACGGCAAATGCACTGTTTGGTGGTGGGATAAATACGGATAATATGCCAACGGTTGAAATTCAGCCCAGATGTGAAGAAGTAAGTTTGTTGGAATTGATTACAGAGGTTGGATTGGTCGAATCTAAGTCCGAGGGGCGTCGACTGATACAACAGGGTGGATTGAAATTGGATGGAAAGAAGGCAGATGGTACGGAACGTTTTGAATTAGGGATGCAGCCATTTGATGTCGTATTGCAAAAGGGTAAAAAAGTATTCCTGAGGGTTGTCAGAAAATAATGAAGAAACTGTTTTTGATATTTTCTTTGTTATTTGTTTGTGCGTCCCCCGTATATGGGGCCAGTGAATTATCCAAAATTAATGCCCAAATCAAACAGACCGAACAGCAAAATAAAAAGTTGGAACAACAGGTTAAGTCGTCTGAACGCGAAGTGTCCAGAACAAAAAAAGACCTGGTAAGAACAGCGGATAAGGTAAGTGATTTGGAAGAACAGCGGGCGCAAATGGCGAAAAAAATTGCCGAATTGGATGCGCAACGTGACAAGATTAATCGTGAGATAGAGCAAAATCATGGGCGGATTGCCGATGCCGCGGGCAGTATTTTGTTTGTTGCCGCGCATCCCAGTTTCGATTCAGACAGTATGCGGGACTTTGTTTTGACTTCGGCGGTTTTGTCGGGGGTGGCCAATAACCTGGATGAACAAATTGAACGGGCGGAACAACAGGTTAAAGAATTGGAAAAGATTCGTTCGGCACGTGCAATCGAAAAAGAAAAGTTGGACAGAACCGCGAAAAAGTATACCAAACAAAGGAACGAATTGGATAAGCTGTTGCGTACGCGCAGCGCACAGAACGAAAAGTTAAAAAGCCAACATTCTGCCCTGCAAAAGAAATTGCGTGATTTGTCGGCGCGTGCAAAAAGTATTTCAGAATTGTCTGCGGGGGTGGGCAGTTCGGAAATGTCGGGTGATGCGCATTTTTCGCGTCGCAAGTTAAATTTGCCGGTGCGTGGACGGGTTGTTGTACATTTTGCAGAAAAAACGGCCCTGGGGTTAAAATCTGATGGGTGGCGTGTGCGTACGCGTGGGGATGCATTGGTGATGGCGCCGGCCGATGGTGTGGTGAAATTTGCGGACAGTTTTCGTGGCTTTGGTCGTGTGGTAATTATGTCGCATAAAAATGGATATAATACCGTTATGACAAACCTGGGGCAGATTGATGTTATGTTGGAACAAGAGGTTTTAGCGGGCGAGCCCATTGGGCGCATGAACCCGGACAAGCCAGAGATGTATTTAGAGGTGCGACGTGGCAACAAGGCGGTTGATCCCGCGCGACTGTTCAGGGAAAAATAATAAAACGCCCAATTGGGCGTTTTTTATTTTTGTTTTTGATTTTGTTTTGTTTGTGTGATTTGTTTTTCAATTTCTTGTTTCTTTTTCTTGGAAAATAAATTTTTTATACGTTCGATTCCTTCTAGAAAAGCGATAATGATGCCGCCCTTGTCGTTTTCAAGCCACTCTTCTTCGCGGATGCGTGAATATTCGGCCTTTTCTTCTTCGTATTTTTTAAGGCGTTCTTCCATTGTTGTGCCCGGAACTTCGATGTTTGGATCGGTGATGATTGGACGTTGTTTTTTTGCCATTTTATTTTCCTTTGTTTTAAACTACTTCGGTTACGGCGCGCAAAGCACCATCGCGTGATAATTGCACAACGCGGATTTTCTTTTTCATTTCCGATATTAAATCGGAACGGTTATATGCCGGTTGTGTGTGCAGGATACGGTCCGCAAAAGCGGCATATGCGGCATCCGCGCTTTCTGCATGAATTGTTGTATAAAAGTGATCGTGCCCGGTCCCCAACATTTCCCACAGTATGGATGCGTTGTCGGTTGATATTTCCCCGCCGATAATAACATCCGGCGTCATTCGCACAACCAGGTCCAATAAACGCGCATAGTTGAAATTGTTGGATTGTTCCGTACGCGACAGCACAAAATGCACACGATTTGCCTGGGGAACACGAATTTCGCGTGCGTCTTCGACCGTTATAACGCGACTGTTTTTATCAATCAGTGTCAACATGTGGTTTAAAAATGTGGTTTTGCCGGTTGCGGTTGCGCCCGATATTAAAATAGGGCTGCCGTCATTAATCGCAGACATCAGTCTGTCATACGGATCGTCGGGACGAATATTTTCGCGTGGTTTTACACGCATCAATTTTTGTCCGCGCTTAAGGTGATAGTTTTCAAAACTGGTATCATGGGCGCCGCCACCGCGAATATTTAGTGCAACACCACCGGTGATATCACGTTCGTCATATTGAACATTTGGACCCGCGATTGCGGTAAAACGATGATTGCCGGGCAGGGTTGCATACACAACCGGAATACCATGAATTGGGTCAAATGGACGTTCATAGATATTTGCAACCGTGTGTATCAGGTCAACCAAATATTGTTTGCTTAATATTTCCGCATTATAAGAAACCCATGGAACACGTGCCCCGTGCAGGCGCATCCAAACTTCGCCCGCGTGGTTGATGGCGATTTCT
This sequence comes from Candidatus Enterousia sp., assembly GCA_045536625.1. Classification (GTDB taxonomy): domain Bacteria; phylum Pseudomonadota; class Alphaproteobacteria; order Rs-D84; family Rs-D84; genus Enterousia. Next base: position 10,811 of record JAZSNY010000009.1, on the reverse strand, counting down.
TCTACAAACGATGGTTTGTAAAATTCTTCCAGTGGTTTTAGCAAAGATTCCAATACTACATTTGACATCAAGATGATTTTACCATAAATCGTGACTTGAATCAAAAATGTTTATTTGTTAAAATCAAAAAAAAGAGAGAAAAAGATATGAAGAAAAGTTTGCTGTTTGTTTTGTTGGGGGCCTTGGTTTTGGTGGGGTGTGGCGGTGGTTCTGATGCGCCATATAATCAGCGGGATTTTGCCCAGGGTGGTGAAGATGCGCCACTGTATAATGAACGTACCAGTGAATTTATGCAATCTGATAATCAGTATGCAAATATCGATTCGTATAAGCCCAAGACGGCTGCGGAAAAGGAACAAAATTCAAATCGTTGGAATACGTCGCGTATGGAAACCCGTTGGCAAGAGTACAGGGGAACCATGGTGCGTGTTCAGATTCTGTTGGGAAATACCGATTTGCGTGAAATGCGTTTGCGTTTGATGCAAAACGCAGATGGTATGGATGTTGATGGCGATGCGCGTACGGTTTTGGCCGCAGTTGCCGATTTTGAAATGAAGCGTGTTTGTGGGCGTAATGCGGACAGTATTGTTATGGTGTATGACAAACCGTCTTTTGATGCAATGCGACCAACACCATATTTTGATTATAGAATCGAGGCCGAAGGCGCAACCATGCGTGAATACGGGTTCAGATGTGTTTATAACAACTAAACAAAACAAAAGGAAAGAAAAATGAAGAAAGTAGCATCTATTGTGGGAATTTGTGCAATGTTGGGATTGGCGGGTTGTGGCGAAAAAACACAGGTCGCGGAAAATGGTGATACGGTTGTTATTAACTTTGCGGGCTATTTGGATGGTGTTCAGTTCCCGGGTGGTACGGCCGAAAACTTTCCGTTAAAATTGGGCAGTGGCCAGTTTGTGCCGGGCTTTGAAGAACAGGTCGTCGGTATGAGCGAAGGTGAAGAACGTGATATTAATATCACATTCCCAACAGAATATGTGCCGGAATTGGCGGGTAAATCTGTTGTGTTCAAAGTAAAAGTTGTTGATATCGTAGAAGAATAATTTTTGCATGAAAAACGGGGCGCCCCGATTGGGGCGCTTTTTTATTAGGTTATGTGTGTACAAAATATTGTTTTGTGTTTTTTCTTGAAATTGTTTTTTTGTGTTGTATTCTGGTGACAGAATAAAGCAAAGGTGTATGTATTATGAGTTTTAGAGAAGATTGGGATTGGGCCCAGCGATGGGGACATGAAAGAGAGTTTAGACGCCAAGCAAATGAGAGCCTGGGCTTGGTTTTTTGTATGATTTTTGGGCCGTTGATTTTTGTTGCCACGTGTTGTGGACTTAATGATTACGCGCATAAGGTGTCGGGGGGATGTGGTTGTGTTAATGTTCGTTCGGCCAATGGTGTGAAAAAAGACGCGAAGGTTGCAGCGCCGGATACAGGAACTGTTTCTTATGATGAATATGTGCGTGCAAATGCGCGTCGTTTACAATTACAACGACAAATCGATTCGTTGCAAAACGAAAAACGGTTGTTGAATACAAAATAAAAAATGCCCCATTTGGGGCTTTTTTTTATTAGCAAGTGTTTTTTTACTGCGGAGGTGTCCGATATAGTACAAAATAAAAATCCCCAAACGGGGATTTTAATTCTGGTGGCCCTGGTCGGACTCGAACCGACACTCATTGCTGAACTTGATTTTGAGTCAAGCGCGTCTACCAATTCCGCCACGGGGCCAAAGCACAAACTGCGTTTATTTAGGCAGCCTGTTTTGCTTCAACTTTTTTGACCAAACGTGCACTGCGGTTCGCCTTGTGTACAGGTTTCTTCGCAGGGGCGGCAGGTTTGCCGGCCTTTTTTTCAATGGCTTTCTTAATTGCGGCCATTTCTGTGGTCAAGCGTGATACAGGTTTCGACATTACGTAACCGTCCAGGCCGCCATGTTTTGTCAATGTGCGTAAACCCGCGGTAGAAATACGTAATGAAAAATCACGTCCCAAAATATCACTGTGGAACTTTAATGTTTGCAGATTCGGCAAGAACGTACGTTTTGTACGACGGTGCGAGTGGGAAACGTTCATCCCAACTTCTGTTTTCTTACCTGTAACTTTACATACACGTGGCATAATACTTAAACCTTTAATTAATAGCGACGCTAAATTTATAACAAAATTAAGAAAAAGTCAAGTGTTGTTTTCTTTTTTTTCTTTATTTTATTTGTGTGACGCGTTCAGCAGGTCTGTAATCACCTTGACCGGGGTAAAGGTGGTCAGTGGCGTTTCGACAAATATTGTGTTCCATTTTGCCATCGCGCCGTTCCACAGGCCGGGACGCTCCATCGCGCGCAGTGTGCGCCCGTTTTTTGATTTTTCGGATATGAAACCGGTGCGGGGGTCTGTGAATTGCGTTAAGTCAAATTTTTTGCCGTTTACGTCGTATGGCATGCAGATAATATCCGTTGGACTGAAAAATTCACCGTTGTGCAAAATATGTTTTTGATCGGGTGATATTTGACCGGGTTCAACGATTTGCAGACTGGATATATTTTCTGCGCTTTGTACCCAAAATGGGCCACCGCCGGGTTCGCCTGTGTTCTTGATAATGCCACAGATGCGCAGCGGACGGTTCAGGATGTCGCGTAAATTTGTGCTTTCTGGTACCACAATACCCAATGTGTTGCATATGTATTTATGTATTTCCCGGCGATTGGTGGTGCCGTTGTCGATGGCGCGAATATATTTGAATATCTGTTCCTGGGTCTGTATGGCCAGTCCCGCCAGCATTTGTTTATGTAAAACCGTGTCGGCGCGCGCATGTTCGGGGCATACATTATCAATGTTTTTTATAAATATGATGTCCGCATCCAGGTCGTTCAGGTTTTCAATTAATGCACCGTGCCCCGCCGGACGGAACAGTAATGTTCCGTCGTCATTTCTAAACGGGGTGTTGTCGGGGTTGACCGCGATTGTGTCTGTTTCGGGTTTTTGGGTGGACATTGTTATGTTGTATTTTTTGTCCGTTTGCGATTCGAATTGTGGTACCAGTTTTTCAAACAGGGTTTGAAACCCGGCGATATGTTCGGGCGATACGGTAAAGTGTAAATTAACGGCGCCGTTGGCACATGCGTATTGCGCCCCTTCGGCCAGGTGTTCGGCCGCGCCGGTTTGGGGCGTGTTTTTATATTTGTGGAATTGGATTAGTCCCTTGGGCGAATTGCCATAGTTTAGACCGCGGTCGGTTACGATGCACTCTATGATATCGCGCGCGGTTGAATTTTCGGGCAGATATTGTGTCAGGTCATCATAAAATGCGAATTTATCCAAATTGTCCAGGACCGTTTGGGTGGTTTTGTTCATTGTGTTTGTGGACAGGTATTCAAACAGGTCCTTGAACATGCGGGTTGCCGCACCGGATGCCGGGACAAATTTAATGATTTTAAAGTTGTTGCATTTGTCCGTATAGTATTTGGCGTATGATGCATCCAACATTGGTAATACGCCGTCATTGATTGTGGCGGGGCGAATTATTTGTGTGTATGGAAACCCGGTTTCAAAATTGGCCATTTGTTGGTTAATTGCATCAATGGTCAGGCCATGTTCCCGTATTTGTGTGATGTCTTGGTCGCTGAAATTTGTCATGTTTTCCGTCCTTTTTTGTGATGATAAAACAATTTTTATTTAATCGCAAGTGGCGCCGGGGATTTGTTCCTGTGTCTTGAAAGGTGGTTTTGTGGCACTATATATGGGATAACAAAACAACCAAGGAGTTATTGGATGAATCCAGATGATTTACAGGAAACGCCACAACAGGCAATAGAAAAGTATACTACGGATTTTACCAAGTTGGCATCTGACGGCAAACTGGACCCGGTGATTGGGCGTGATGAAGAAATCCGTCGCGCAATTCAGGTGTTAAGTCGTCGTACAAAAAATAATCCCGTTTTAATTGGTAATCCGGGGGTGGGTAAGACCGCCATTGTCGAAGGCTTGGCCAATCGTATTATTTCGGGTGACGTGCCGGAAAATCTGTTAAAAAAACAGTTGTTAAGCCTGGATATGGGGGCGTTGATGGCCGGGGCTTCGTTCCGTGGTCAGTTCGAAGGACGATTGAAGGCCATATTAAAGGCGGTGAAAGAGTCGGATGGTAAAATAATTTTGTTTATTGATGAATTGCATACCCTGGTCGGGGCGGGCAAGGGCGAAGGCAGCATGGATGCGGCAAATCTGTTAAAACCGATGTTGGCGCGTGGTGAATTGCACTGTTTGGGGGCAACCACGCTGGACGAATATCGCCAGTATATTGAAAAAGATCCGGCATTGGCACGACGTTTTCAGCCCGTCTATGTGGATGAACCGACCGTTGATGATACTATATCAATCCTGCGTGGATTAAAGGAAAAATACGAAGGGCATCATGGGGTGCGTATTGCGGATGCGGCATTGGTGTCGGCGGTAAAGTTGTCTAACCGTTATATCACAGACAGGTTTTTACCGGACAAGGCCATTGATTTAATTGATGAAGCGGCCGCACGTGTTCGAATTGAAATTGCATCAAAACCAGACAGATTGGACGAGGTTGATAGACACCTGATGCAGTTAAAGATAGAACAGCAGGCTTTGAAAAAAGAAAAAGATGAAGAATCTAAAAAGCGCCTGAAAGATTTGGAAAATATAATCAAGGGTGTTGAAGAAGAATCGCGCGCCCTGACAGCAGAGTGGCAGGCAGAACAGCAGAAGATGCGTGGTTTGTCGGATGCGATGGCGGCGTTGGATGCGGCCAAGGCCGAAGTTGCAACTGCAATGCGTAACGGGGACTATGAAAAGGCGTCGGCATTGCAATATGGGAAAATTCCGGAACTGGAAGAAAAGATTGCAAAAATGAACGCCGATGCGCGTGAGTATAAAACTGTATTGCCGGAACATATTGCCGCAGTGGTCAGCAAATGGACCGGTGTGCCCGCCGACAGATTAAATGCCGAAGAGCAGTCAAAACTGATGAATATTGAAGATGAATTGCGTAAACGCGTTGTTGGCCAGGATCATGCACTGGGGGTTATTGCGCGTGCAATTCGCCGCAGTCGGGCGGGGTTGTCTGATCCGCGCAGACCAATGGGCAGTTTTATGTTCCTGGGGCCGACGGGTGTGGGCAAGACCGAAGTGGCCAAGGCCCTGGCGGAATATTTGTTTAATGATGATGCGGCCATGACACGTATTGATATGAGTGAATATATGGAACCGCATTCTGTTTCGCGCCTGATTGGCAGTCCCCCGGGATATGTTGGATATGAACAGGGTGGGGTGCTGACCGAAAGCGTTAGACGCAGACCGTATCAAGTATTGTTATTTGATGAAATAGAAAAGGCAAATCCGGATGTCTTTAATGTGTTTCTGCAGATATTGGATGATGGACGTTTGACCGATGGGCAGGGACATGTGGTGAACTTTACCAACACCATCATTATTATGACCAGTAATTTGCCCGATATGGATGCAGTGAAAAAGAATTTTAGACCCGAATTTATCAATCGTATTGATGAAATTGTGTTCTTTAATTCACTGGGTAAAGATGTGATGGCGGGAATCGTACGGATTCAATTACAGGGTCTGGAAAAGAGATTGGCAGAACGTCGTATGGACTTGTCCGTTACAGACAAGGCGATTAAATGGTTGGGTGATAATGGCTATGATGCCGTATTTGGGGCCCGGCCTTTGAAACGTTTGATTACATCGGCGGTGGAAGATAAGATTGCTGATTTAATTCTGACCGGTGCAGTTGGCGAAGGCAGTACCGTTTACATCGATGTCAAAGGCAAGGATTTGACAGTTGGTTAAAAAAACGCCCGTTTGGGCGTTTTTTTGTTCTTATTTCCATATTGTTGGCATTGTTGCATAGTCATTCAGGCCGCGTGCATCGCGATACATGTCGCCCACCTGGGTTGCGGTGGCAGATGGCCAAATTTCGTACAGATATTTGCCGTTTATTTTGGCGGAATCACCGGTTAATGCGGTGCAACCGTAAAACATTTCTTTTAGCGAGTATCCGTCCGGTGTTCCTGATAATTGGCCAAATAAATTTTCTGGGATGCTTTTAAGGGCATAGTTTTTGAAAAAGGTTTGATAGAATGAACGGTTTAGTGGTTGACCGTAAATTCCGCCGAATAAGTTTTCGGGTATTGTTTCTACGTTTTGACAAAGTGAAAATGTTCCGTTGAACATGTCATTTGCGGTTGGACCCTGGATTCGTGCAAATAACCCCGATGGTACAGATTTTAATGCGTTCATGGATGAAAAGGTGGTTTTAAACATTGCGTATGCAGGTGCACCGTGTATGCCGGCAAATAAATCTGCGGAAATGGATGGTATGTTTGAACAACCACTGAATGTATTTTCAAACATGTTATTTGCGGGTGCACCATCAAGACCGGCAAACAGGTTCCCGGGAATTGGTTTGTTTATGCCCGTGCAGCCATAAAAAGTGTTTGCAAACATGTATGGGGCGGGTGCGCCCGTGATACTTGCAAACAGGCCGTTGGGAATTTCGGTCAGGGCGGTACATCTGCTGAACGTGTGCATAAACATGTTGTTCGCGGGTGCGCCACGCAGCGTGGCAAATAAATTTTGATTTATTGATGTAATACCACCACAATTTGAAAATGTTTCTTCAAATACAGATGGCGCCATGTCGCCATGCAATCCCGCAAATAATTTTGCCGGTATTTCGCCCGTCAGGTTGGAGCAATTTGTAAATGTGCGGTAAAATAATTTTTCGGTTGGGTTCCCATATATTTTTCCAAACAGATTTTCGGGAATTTGACCGGTCAACCCCTTGCATCCATTAAAAGTATAGGCAAATGTTTGTGTTCCGGGTTGGCCCGAAATGTTCGCAAAAAGGTTTTCAGGTATCGGGCCGGATATTTGTGATGCACTGAAAAATGTTCCGTTGAACATATTGCTGACAGGGGTTCCGTGGATTCCCGCAAACAAATTGCCGGGAATAGTGGATGTTATATTTGAACAATTGCGAAATGTTCGATAAAAACGTGGTTGTGTGCCGTCGGGCAGGGTTGGAAATATTTTTCCCAGACTGCCTGAAATGCCGGTTATTGTGCGGTTGCCATTGAAATCAATTGCGGCGGTTTCTTCGTTGGTGCTGTATTCGGTTGCCAGGCCGCCAATTTTTATCGTATATGTGTCCGCGGTATCGTATGTGTGTGAATATGATATGGTATCTGTATTGGTTTTTATTTTCTTTTCCGTTTGGCCGTCGCCCCAATCGACATAGAATGTGCCGGCGGCGGATATTTTGAAATCAAAACTGGATATTTCGGATGTTGTTATGGAAAAATTATATTGGCCCTGTTTAATAAGTGTTTGTATTGCGGTGTCTGTGGCGATTGTATCTGCGGTGGCGGTGGTTGCGTATGTGCCGGTGCCGTAATCGGATGTTTGTTCGCCGTTTAATATTTTGTTCGCGCGGTCAATCGTCGTTAACAGGTATTCCATGTTTGCCGCTATTTGTGGGTTGGTCAATTGTGGATTATATGGAATTGTGATATCCCAATGCTGTTTTATTGCGTTGTGGATGTATTCAACATTTGCGACCTGGGCGGCGTGGGTGTTCAGTGACAACAAGACACCGAAGATGGTCATTAAAATTTTCTTCATATTTTTATCTCTCCGTGGGGTGTGTATTTCAGTATATTAAAAAAAGTATCAGGATTGCAATCAGTTTGTTATGTCGTTTTTCTGCTTTACTAAATTTTGAAAAAATCGTATAATAGTGGGGATTAAAAAGAAAGAAGGGAAGTTCAAATGAAAAATAAGTCTTGTGTGGCGACATGGATTATTTCACGTATGCTGATGGTGGCGGGTGTTGTGGCCATTGCGGCATGTGCGAATTCGGGAAATGATATGGTCGAATATATGGGGCCTGTTTCGACGCCAACCGTTGATTATGTGGAATCATTGGATGTATATTCCGCCCCGCACAAGGATTCTTTCTTGAATCAGTTGGCGATGAATTATCGTTCATATGCGATTTATAATGCACGGACCAGTGGTTATGCCGATATGGGCGAATTGTTTGCAAACAAGGCGGTCGCCGCTTTTAGTGGCGAGGTGCCTTTCCCAGAATCATTGGATAATTGGCCGGTTGAAAATGAACAAGAATCTTTTGAACTGTATACCGCATATAATGAATTGATGGATCAATTGAAAAATGATGCATCGTATGCAAATCCTGAATTGGCGGCCGAGGCCCAGGCCAAATTTGATTGTTGGTTATCTGCCACCGCCAGTGGTCAGGTTGCAACCGCGCAACAATGCCGTGACAGATTTAATAAGACTATGACCGCCCTGCGTGATTGCGAAGGGGGCAAAATCGTAAAGAAAAATGTTGCGACCCAGGAAACCATTGTTGATCAAGAGACGATTGTCGAGCAGTTTACAACACAAACGGGTGGGACATCACAACGCAGCGCCGGCAAGTATTATCCCGATACCCGCAGTTTGAATGCCATGAACAGGGGGGTAAAAAATCGCGAAGGGGTTATTATTGTTAATAACGTAAATGTCCCAGAGCATTTGATTCAGCCCGAACCGGTACAGCCGATGGTATTTAATCAGAATATTTATGGTGGGGACAAATCTATTACAAAAAGTCAGGCAGATAACAGCATCAGAAACAGTAATAATAATCTGAGTGCACAAATGGATTGTCCAAATGGTGATGCGACATGCAATCGGTCGATGCCACCGGCAGAGGTCGCACAACCGCAACCTGCGGCGCCGTCCGTGGCGGTGTTTGTGTCCGAAAAACCGCAACAGCCATGTCCGGTGTGTGAACAGTGTAATTTAGAACAAGATCCGATGTGCCCGGAATGTCAGGAGTGTCAACAGTGCCAGGAATGTCCCGATTGTCAGCCCGTTGAAATCCCCGTGATTAGTGACGAATTGGTTACGCGCGAAGAGTTTATTAATATGATGATGGCCATGCGCCAGGAATTACAGGCAATAAATGCGCGTTTGGACCAAATTCAGGCAACGCAGGGTGAAAAAACCATGATTAAGGTTCAACAGATTCCGTTGGAACCAAAACAGCATGTCATGGAAGAGGTGTTTGAAGTCCGTTTTGATTTTAACAAGGCAACGATTAAACCCGAATATCAGGAGTTGATTCAGAAATTGGCAACTGCAACCCAGGAAAATAAAAATATCAAGGTTTCTGTGGTTGGGCATACCGATACGGCGGGGACCAGTAATTATAACTATGCCCTGGGGGGACGTCGTGCCGAAGCCGTACAAAAAATGTTAATTAAGTATGGTATCCCGGCCAGTCAGATTGTTGCGGTTTCTGCGGGTGAAGAAGGTTTGGCGGTGCCAACGCCCGATAATACACCAAATGCGGCGAATCGTCGTGTTCGTGTTGTCAAAGAAGTTCACTATACCGAAGAAGCACAGCCGGTTCCATTGGCGATAGAGGTGGAAGAGGTTGCGTTGGATGGGTGTGGTGAATATGGTTGCGAACAGTAAGGATATGTGATACAAAATACTTGACAAAAAGTTTTTTGTAATATATATTGGCTGACGTCAGAGAGATGTTTTGATAAAGGGCATTTGAAATGACTGATATGGTAAAAAAGTTTAATGTCGGTACGGAAAACCTGGGGGCGGATATGCGCGCGCAAGGTTTTAAAAAGGGTGCCGAGGCGATTAATCTGGCGGCAATATTTCGTGCGCGAAATATTGTGTTTGATGATAACGGTGAAAATAATATATAGTTCATCTGAATTGTTTTTGACCGCATGGGATTCCCTGCGGTTTTTTGTTATGCGTAATCTGGGGTGCCCCCGGGATGACAAAAAGGATAAAATATGACCTGGGTCCCGTGGGATTTACCCACAAAAATGTATTTACATTTTTGCGGGGCCCAAACAAGCCGCGGGATGACAAGAGAGAGAAAATTGCAATACAGTAAATTAGAACAGAATTTTTGCAAAAAAATTCTGTCATTCCGGGGCTTGACCCCGGAACCCAGGTGATATATTCTGATAAATATGGGTTTTGAACAAAAATATTATTACGTTTATATCTTGGCCAGTGGCAAAAATGGTACGTTGTATATTGGCTTTACCGGTAATTTGCCCCAGCGAATATTTGAACATAAAAATCATATCTTGCTGGGGTTTACGGATAAGTATAATGTAGATAAACTGGTTTATTTTGAACGCTTTGAAGATGTAAATATGGCGATAAAACACGAAAAGCGTTTAAAAGAGTGGAAACGAAATTGGAAAAAAGATTTGATAGAAAAATATAATCCCGATTGGTGTGATTTATATGAAGATTTGAATAATTTATTATAAGGCCAAACCTGGGTCCCGGTGTCAAGCACCGGGATGACAGGGGGGAGAAATAATTGAAATTTAATACAATAACCCCAAACAGAAATTAAAAAAATTAAGCACTTATGTCATTCCGGGGCTTGACCCCGGAACCCAGGTAATGCGCGTGAAACGCGTGCGAATGTTTGATAAATTTTATAGTCCCTGTTTCCGCCGTCGCGGGGATGACAAAACTTTTTATGTAAAAAAGCAAACCTGGGGTGCGTGGGTCAGGTACAGGGATGACAAAAAGGATAAAATATGACCTGGGTCCCGCGGTCAAGCCACGGGATGACAAGAGAGAGAAAATTGCAATACAGTAAAATCGAACAGAATTTTTGCAAAAAAATTCTGTCATTCCGGGGCTTGACCCCGGAACCCAGGTAATGCGCGTGAAACGCGTGCGAATGTTTAATAAATTTTA
>JAZSNY010000042.1:0-38542 GCA_045536625.1 Candidatus Enterousia sp. | reverse complement strand
CAATACATTGAGTATAATCTTCACCACATCTGTCTTCGGCCTGTAAACATTCTTTAACCTCGGTTGTACAAGAATCGACACGCATGGCGGCAAGCCTTGCAACAACAAAATCCCAGATGTTTGATTCGGCGGCTTTTTCTTGGGGGGCGGGCCCCCCGCAAACAAAATTTATTTAAATAAATTTTGAAAAAATCCCCCATTTGGGGGATTTTTTATTCGTTAAAATATTTCTTTTTTTGGGTTTTTGATACCGAATACATGGTGTCAAATAATTTGTCCGCCGCCGATGCCGTTGTCGGGGCGCCACCCGCCGGGGCGGTGTAATCCGCGCCGTTTAATACGATTATGCGTTTGGGTAACAGCGCCGTTCCACATTCGATAAAGTAATTAGAACTGTCATAATATTTTCCAAAACATTTTCCGTTTTCAACCGCCATATATCCATATTCTGCCAGGGATGCGCATGTCGGCTGGGTCGTGTACATGATTTCGCCGTTTTCGGTTGTTTCGTCCGGATTTGTTAAAATACCGGGACAGTATACATTTACATATTTACCGTTTACCAATATGGTGGCGCCATTGTTTGCCGTTTTGCGGGCACCAAAACAATCACCCGTGGATGATAAAACGTCTGTGTCATAATCCGAATTGATATTTGTACCCTTTTTAATTTCATTTTTTCCCATTGCGACCGGCGCGTTGGCAGATGACTTTAACGCTTCGGGGCAAATCATTTTTAATCCCCAACAATTTGCGGTTGCATCCCACATGCCGGCATCAAAGCCCGCACCCATTGCGGAATAGCAGTCGGTCGGATTCAATCGACATACCGTTGGGCGTAACCACCATGGTGTTGCGGCATTTGATGCGCCGGCAACAAACAGGGATATTGTGGAAATTAAAAAGATTTTTTTCATGGTTCTCTCTTATATTCTTTTACGTTATTTTATCAAATTTTTGTTGCCGGCGCAAGTGTGGATGTTTTATTGGCATTTCCAGTGGGGGTATAATTTTGCCATTTGGTTATCGTCAAATGTTATTGTGGGGGTTGCTTGCAGTTTTCCGGCAGAATCGTATACCTGGGTTTGACCGTAATAGAATCCATTGAATTTACATTCTTGATTTGTGTCGCATCCCGCGGACATTGGGATCGTGCAGGTTGGGTTCAAATCAGTCATAGTGATTTCCTTATTAAGCGTTGTGTCGTCAGATAAACACATTGTGTAGGTGGTGCTATATTCTGTTGTTTGACAGCATGAGTCAGTAGCAAATTCGGTAGCAAGGATAATTCCATATTGGGGGGAAATGCATGTTTTTCCCGTTGTGGTATCGGTTGGTACGTCTGTGTTGCCGCCTGATGCATTGGTTGCGGTGTTGGTTTGTTTGGCCAGGTCTTCATCTTCGGTGCTGCAATAGCCCCATTCGGTATTTGCCGATGTGGTTTCATAAAAGTTCTTGTGCAGGTAATCGCCACGAACGTCGTGTTTGTAATCGCCGTTTTCGTCAATCCATTTCGTTGTTGCCCATGTCCCGCCCAGTCTTTCGCATTCGCGGGCCAATTCTGTTGACATGTCGACGTGAATTTTATCCATTACGATGTTTATATCCTGCAGTACGGTGGCCGGCAGGGCGTCCTGGGATTCCGATGGGCGAACGCATGTCTGCAGGGCGTATCGTGCGATTTTGTGATACAGGCTGCCCACATATTCGCCACAGTCCATGGTTTGGGCATTTTCGCCATATATGTCTGTGTATTCTATGCCATCCTGGGTTTGGCAGATGGCGCCTTCGGGGCATATGTAACACTGCCCGTCTTTTAGGTAATAACCCACTTTGCATGATGTGTATATTTTGGGGCATTGATATATTTTGTCCAGATTATCAATTGGTGTTTGTTGTAGCGCATTTACCTGTGATGTAACCTGTTGGTTACAAATCTTATTTGTGGCGTACTTTTGTTCACCAGGTGTGTATACACGGCATGAATATGGGTATGCGTGTAATGTATCGTTGCCGGGGACGGCGCATAAATCTTGGACGAAATCCTGTAATATGGTCTGGCATTGATTCGCAATCTTTTGATCGGTCAGTGCATGCATTGCGGTTAACAGTTCCTGCATGCCGGATGTTCCGCCACCATAAAGGTTGCTGCATGCGGTTAATTTATCCTGGCACATTTGTTCGGATAATTCGATGCGTTGTCCCAACAATAATTGTTCGTCAATATTACTAAAATCCTTTAATGACTTGGTCTGTTCGTCATAGCATTTGTTTACAACGTCAAGACATTCATTTTTTACCGTTCGAACGCGTTCCTGTTGGCCCTGGTATATTTCGGATATTGCCTGGCGCAGGAATTCATCCCATACTTCGTCCGCAATATCGCGGCATGTGTCCAGACCGCGTTTTGCATAATCGCGTTTGCGATTTAATTCCGCAACCAACAGACGATTGGTTTGGTTCGTTAAAATGTCGCCAGACAGGGATGTTATTACCTCTAGCTGATAAAAATTAGGGCTGTATATTGGGGCGCCGGTTTCGCGGTTAAGGTACATACCCGTTACGTCCAAACAATGTACATAGTCCGGCCCACATGCGGTTTCCGATGTTATGTCGGTGCGAACCTGGGCAATACAATCGTTGATGGATGTCGAATTGTGTGCGTTATAATTTTCAAGCCGCGCCAGTTGCATTTCCCGTTCGGTTTGACGAATCGTGCTGTTGGCGGTGGTCTTTTTGCCGTCCAGTGCGTTAAGAATGGCCGAACAGTCGTTTTCAATGTACATCCCGTATGCGGTCGTTACCATGTTTTGCATGGCTTCGGATGGGCATTTGTCGATTACCATTTCCGAACATTGGGCGTGAACCGCGTTATAAAGTGCTTCGCCCGTCAGGTTCGCGATGTTTGCACCGCCCGCCAAATCCGTGGTGGACCAAATGGCGTTAATGTTGCCGGCAATATCAACCGTGCCCTGGGTGGATAAAGATTTGCTTTTTGATTGGGCCAGTACATCGCTGATGCCCGCCAATTGTTTCGCGCTGTTGGAACTGTCGCGGGTGGTTGATTGGGCGTATTCCCCGGCCGTGGCGGACAACATAGCCGTTACTTCGGCCGCGGTTTTGTTGATGACATCAATGTTTAAATTTTTAAAATCTGCCAATTGGTCGGCGGTTTGTCCCAGGGCGCGTTCGCGTGACTGGACCTGGGGCAGTTTGGACGAACATATGCATCTGCGGTATGTTGCATCTGCCTGGCCACAAAATTGGTCCATGCATGTAAAATAGGCGTCACGACATGTGTTATAGCCCGCATTAAAAGTATTTGATGTGCCCGATACCGTCGGTGTTGTTCCCGCGCGTGCGGCGGTTGTGCTTTTTCGGGTGGTTTTTTTTGTTGTGTTTGAACGTATGTTGGATGCCGAACGTGTCGCAGAAACCGTGGTGGCCGCACGTGTCGTGCCGGCGCGGGTTGTTCGTGCCGTGCGTGATTGGGCGTTGCGTGATATGATGCGTGGCGTTGTTGCGCGTGATACCGTTTTTTTTGCCGTGGTGCGTGCCATGGTTTGTTTGGTGTTGGTATCTGTTCGTGTGACGGCGTTAGATTTTTGGGCGCGATTTACACTGTTGCCATCACGAACAGCCGCATTGGCAATGCCAATCGCGGCGATAATTATCGCAATGAATACCCCTGTCTTTTTCATCCGTCTATATACGTGTGTATATGTTATCAGAAAAATGTAATTGTCACAACAAAAATGACCGGTAAAACAATAAAAAAACCGCCGGGGCGGTTTTAGTTTTTTTATTTAGCGCTTTCGGTGGTGGGACGGTTGCGTTCCACAAATGTTATGCGCCCCTTGTCCAAATCATAGGGTGTCATTTCAACGCGTACGCGTTCACCAATGTTGACCCAAATGCGTGCCTTGCGCATTTTGCCACAAACAGTTGCCAATATTTCATGTCCATTTTCCAGTTTTACACGAAACATTGTGTTGGGTAATTTGTCTTCAACTGTGCCGCTGAAAACAATAACGTCATCTTTTGCCATTATGTTTATCTCTTGTCTGTGTTTGTTTTTTTATGCAAAAAATAATAGTGTAATGCATGAAAAAAAGCAAGTTTTTTTTAAATCCTTGCACGGGGGGTAAAGTTTTGATAAAATGGTGTATATTTATAGGGAGTGGAGTCATATGAAAATTCATTCGTTTGTCGTTTTATTGACCTTGGTGCCGGGATTGGTGTTTGCAGCGTCGCGTACGGATAGTGCACGTGTTGGTGTTAATCGTGTTGCGGCGGCGGGACAACGTATGCCAACGATGACAAAAAGTATTTCAACCGGAAATATGTCTGTTAAGGTTGATAAATCGGATGATGTAGAACCTGTGGTGCCCGATAATGAAGATGTTGTGTCGCCCGATGATAGTGTGATAGATGATGAAACGGGTGATGATGTCGTCAATGACGAGCCGTCTGGCAGCAAGAATTGTCGCGAGGCATATCGTGCATGCATGGATGAATTTTGTCTGTTGGATGAATCCGAAGGCTATCGTTGTGCGTGTTCGTCTAATATAAACAAGTCCAAAGATTTAATTCAGGAAATTCAAAAAATCCAGGAAGAGGCAGATAAACTGTATACCGAGGGGGTAGAGCGCGAAAATCTGGGGGCCAAGGCGCGGCTTGTTTTTGGCGAGAGCGAGGCCGCCAAGAAAAGTTCGCGTGCGTCCGGTCTTAGTTTTACCGAATGGTTGAACAGTGGGGCGGCTGATGATGAAGGGGCATTGGATTCTGATGCTGATATTGGGGATGGGTTATATTATATGGCGGCGGAATTTTGTGCGTCCGAGTTAGAGGCCTGTGGTGATAAGGCAGAGATGGAAGAAATGCTGTATACGCGTCAGGTTGTGGCGGATTGTAAGTCTTTTAATTTGTATTTGGCCGATCAAAAATTGAATGCCCAGGCAAACAAGCGTACCGCCGAGGCGGCCGTGCGTCAGGCGCGTCTTGCTATGTTGGATACAACGAATAAGTATAATCGTGGGGAATGTTTGTTGGCATATCGTTCCTGTATCGCGGACAAGGGTGGGTGTGGTTCAAACTTTGAAAACTGTTTAGATGCGGATTTGTTGGGGCGTCGTGCAAATGCGTGCGAAAATGTTTTGGATCAATGTATGGCCGTTCGCAAAGATGTGTTAAGCGACTGGGAGGCCGAAGCAGAAAGCATCTTGGTTGATGCGGCAAAATATGCCGATAAATATCGTCGTCAGACGTGTTTGGCCCAGATTCAGGTTTGTTTAGAAGATGGATGTTCGACGTCTACTAATTCGGCATGCCTGTCAGATGTTAATGTGGCGGCCGGTGTTTGCCCGATAATTGATGAATGTAATGAAATGATTCCGGGAATTAAAACGGTTATAAATGACAAGTTGGGATATCTGCGGACCCAGTTTTGTCAAAATGATATCGATGCGTGTTTGCGTGACAGATGTGGTGAAAATTTTACTGCGCCGGAATGTGTTGGTAAAAAAACATCAGAAATTGTTGAGTTGTGTCCCCAGGATATGTTTCCGTCATGTAAGAATGAAACCCAGTTCGATATAATTGTGTCGGCGGCAGTCTTGCAGATGGATTATCAGTTGATGCAGGGGTGTATTAATCATTTTAGTGAACAGTTGGGGCGCACGTGTGGAACCGATATGGCGTGTTTGCCATCGGATGATACGGTGATGGCCTTGCAAAAGGTACCTGATAATGAGCAGGATATTGCCGCACTGCGTGTCCAGGTGCGCGAAAATTCCAAAATGGCGGTTGATGAATTCTTTAAGCAATTTGAAAAGGATATGACGATTGCCGCCTGTCAAGATGCGAAAAAACCGGCCGGTCGTAAAAGTTTGGGAAATAGCGTGTTTAATACTGCCAAGATAATCGCAGAAATTGGTGCGGAAAATCGTGCCATGCGTGAATTGGAAATGAAAATTGCAGAATTGTCACGGGAACAGGACTTGGAAGAAGCCAGACAGAATTGTTTGAATACGTACAAAGTTGAAGAACCAGAAGAGGGTAAAAAGAATTATAGTTATATTCGCAGTGTGTCTTTTGAACCGTCCCTGCGTAATTGCCATGTTTGTCGTATGCAACAGGTATGTGAAACGGGTGGCGAATCCAAGGGGACAGGTTTGGCCAAAGGGGCCGCAGGTGGATTGTCAGCGGGGGCGTCTGCCGGTACGATGGTCAGTCCCGGTTGGGGAACCGCAATTGGTGGTATCGTTGGGGCGGTCGGTGGAGCCTTTTTGGGTGCCAGTGCCGCAGATGAAAAAGAATATTGCCAGGAAATAGAATCCTGTGAAGATATTAATATGTAGTTTATACTAGGAGAGAGAATATGAAGCGCTTTGGTTTGGTTTGTTCCATCTTTTCTGCACTGCTTATTGTGATGGGGGGGGATGCGTTTGCATTAACCAAAAAGACAAATACACAAAAACAGTCCGCAATTCAAAAGGGGACGACGGTCAGTGCCAAGACCGAAGCCAAAGGCCTGTATGACCAAGAGTGTTATGACATATATTACGGTTGTATGGATCAGTTTTGTATCGCAGATAATGAAAGCGGTGGCAGTTGTGCGTGCAGTGATTTAAGCATTGAATATGACAAGCAATTTGCAGAAATTAAAGAACTGTTGGCCGAGGCAGAACGGATTTCTACGGTCGAAGTTGAAAAGGTGAAATTAGGTGCCCAGGCGGATATTGTTTTTACCGGTACACGTGAATATGACGAAAAAGGGAATTTAAAGGAAATAGAAGAAATTGCCGTCCAGGATAAAAAATCAAAGCGTGAAGATTTGTTGTCTATGTGGGACACATTGTATGAAGACGAGGATGATGACGTTTTTGAATCAGCAACTGATTTTTCGTCATTACAGGGGGGGGCGTTGTATCATGCCGCCGAAGAAATGTGTCTGGCCCAGGTGCCCGATGAATGCGCAGATGATATACAATTAATTCGAAATATGTATTCACGCAGAATTACGTCGGATTGCAAAGGGTATGAAAACAGTCTTGCGGCTAAGAAACAAGAAGCAGAAATGGCCGTGGCCAGTGCCGAAGGTGATGTGCGTCAGGCATTAAAGGAATCTTTTGAAGAGGCCAATAAATATGACCTGGGGCAATGTATGGTTCAGTTCAAAAAATGTATGCAGACCGAGGATGCGTGTGGTGAAAATTGGAGAAACTGTGTTTCAATTATTGCATCTGAAAATATGCAAAATAACGCGGCAAAAAGCACGGCCGGAACAACGGTTGCAACCGTTGAAAAATACGATATTACCGCATCTACGATGGAAATCCTGAACGCGAAACGTACAATTTGTGAAAATGTTTTGGGCAGTTGTGTTGCCGTGCGTGATATGGTATGGCCGGCATTCTTGCGTGAAGCGGCACCGACAATCAAAGTTGCGGAACAATATGTTGAATCGGAATTTCGTCAGTCTTGCCTGACCGATATTTCGGATTGTATACAAAAGGCGTGCAAGGATGATATTGTGGGCAAGGGCAAGGACACCATGGATGCATGTTTATCGCGTCCGGAAATGGTGCGCAGTTTTTGCAAGGTGGAATTAGATCCGTGTGAACGCATGGAACCACTGATTTGGGGATATGTTAAGGATAAATTGGCCGCAATGCGGGTGGATGCATGTACCCAAGAAGTCAAGGATTGCTTTACCGCGGATACACGTTGTGGTGAAAATTTCCAAAATTGCATAGGTATGGATTATGACTTTATTCACGATATTTGTCCGATAGATAGCCTGGTTGTGTGCAAGGCGAATAATCCAAAGTTTTCGATGGATGATTTGGATTCTATGCTGATGGGGTTATATCTGAATATGGATAATTCTTTCTTGGATCAGTGTCAGGAACTGGTTGATAATAAGATGGCCGAGGTTTGTGGCAGTACCGAAGATTGTAATCGCTTTGCGGCCGATGATACCATGGGGACGGGCAGCCTGCGTTCGCAGAAGGTCGGAAATATTTATCGTGTAACGGGTATGATTTCATTTGGTTCAATAAAAATGGGTGATGCAACCGGACGTACCCAGGATATTGGCGCCGATGATGATGAAGCTGTCTTGGGGCCGGGCGAATTGGGGGTACGTGAATATTTGGAACATATTCGTGCGCAAAATGTGAATGTCGAAAATGCGGATGCAATTATCGCAACAATTGAAGAAGAATTGAATAACATTGTTGGGACTATTAATCGTACTATTGAGATGGTCGAACAGGATCCGGAAATTCAATTCTGTGTCAGTGGGCGTGATTTGTCACAAATTACGGGCAAGAAAAATCAGAAAACGACCGCTCGTTTCCCGAATTTGTTAAATCAAATTAAGATGCAGATTGCGATGTCGGCATTGCGTCAGGCGCAAAATAATTATAACAAGAAATTTAACGAAGCGGTGACGACCGCGACCAAGGATGCGTCTGCGGACCTGGCACAGTATATGTGTCAACGTTTGGCTGCAACAAATGGTGAATTGGCGGGCGCGCCGAATTCCGCGGTTGATACCCCATTGGCGCCACCGTATGCCATTTCATATGATGTTGGAGCTGGATTGGTACACAGTGATTTGTTAAAGGGAGGACATTCGACAAACGAAGGATTGAAAACAAGTTCGGATTTCAGTCAATCTGGTGTTGATTTGTCTACGTTGAGCTTTGGATCAAAGCGTCATAAGTTTGAGGGTTCGGGATACAGTCGTGAAGTGTGGTCGACATTTAATCGTGAAACAAGAAATTGTCATTTCTGTACCAGTACAGTTACACAAAGTTGTACCACCAAAAAGAAGAATGGTTTCTTTGGTATCGGGGGCAGTAATTCTACATCATGCACGACATCCAAGCCGGTTGAAAAGTGCGAGGATATACCAATGTAAACATCACGGGGCGATTAAGCCCCGTGTTTAAGAAAAGGATATGATAAATGACTGTGGCGGAAAAAGTTCAGATAGAGGCAGGCAGTATCGAGGCAATATTGTCGAATTTGGGTGAAAAGGCGGTATCGTTTGGTATGCGCTTGATTGCAGCGTTACTGATTTTAATGGTGGGATTGTGGTTAAGTAAAAAATTGTTAAATACCATTAAACGCGGGATGGAACGCAGAAAATTGGAAGCGTCGCTGTCGTCGTTTTTGCTGTCCTTTTTAAATATTTTATTTAAAGTTTTTGTTGTTGTTATTTGTTTGACCACCGTTGGTGTTCAGATGACGTCCATTGTTGCGGTTTTAGGGGCGGCTTCGTTGGCCGTTGGTATGGCCCTGTCGGGGACATTACAAAATTTTGCGGGTGGAATTGTTATACTGCTGTTTAAACCGTTCAAGGTTGGGGATACCATTGAAACCGCAACGGGCAAGACCGGGGTTGTAAAAAAAATTATGATTTTTACAACCGAACTGCATACCTTTGATAATCAGGTTGTGTTTCTGCCAAATGGGGCATTGGCAAATGGTGAAATTACAAATTTATCCCATGGCAAGGTTCGGCGTTCTGATGTTTTGTTAAGTATTTCATATGGCGACAGTGTGGATATTGCGCGCAAGGTTATTATGGATTTAATGTCGCGGGATACACGTATTTTGCAGACCCCCGCACCCGAGGTTTTTATCAGTAATTTGGGGGACAGCGGTGTGGAATTGACCGTACGTTTGTGGAGCAAGTATTCTGATGCATATGCCACAAAAAACAGTTTGATAGAAAATATTTATTCGACCCTGCCACGGAAAAAGGTCAGTTTTCCATTTCCGCAAATGGATGTGCGGTTGGTTAAGTAGGTGGCGGTCTACAAAAATTAAAAATTTTTGCGGGTGATGTTTCCGGAACCCAGGTAATGCGCGTGAAACGCGTGCGAATTTATTGTAATTGTTTTTATAAAAAATAAGAAATAATAACCTGGTTCCCGGTGTCAAGCACCGGGATGACAGAAGAAGAAAAACAGACCTGGGGGTCGCGGGATTTACCCACAAAAATGTAGATATATTTTTGCGGGGGCCAAACAAGCTGCGGGATGACAAAGCGGGAAAAATTAGTGTTGTAAAAATGAACTTTTGAATTTGCGTTTTTATCTTGTTTGGCATATAATGGTTGTGCATTGGGTAACCGGTGTGGGGTGTAAGAACCTCGTCGTCTGTCAGGAATGACATAAAACATTTCCTCAATCAATTATTGGTTGGGGGGCTGTGATATATATAAATAAACAGCACTATGACGAATAGTTCTTAACCTCCAACCGCCTTTTGTGCGGTTTTTTTGTTTAATAAAACAAGGAGGATAAAATGAGCATTGTATTGGTGGACAGCAAATATTTTGGTCATTATTTAACCCGTGCGCGCAAGACCGTAAATCTGCGTCGTGCGGATGCAGCCAGGATATTAAGTGTATCGCACCGCGAATTAATAAAAATAGAAAATGGAAAGATGTTAATGCCGGACAGGATTATTGAAAAAATAATGACCAATGGATTGACGTTAATTCTTAGTAAACGTCGTAAATAAAAATCCCCCAAACGGGGGATTTTTTTTTATTTGTTGGTTAATTGTAATTCTATGCGACGATTTTTTTGCAGGGATTTTGCATCATTGCCCAATTCAACCGGATGCAAATCACCAAAGCCACTGGGGACCAGACGGCGTTTGGAAACGCCGGCATTGGCCAATTCATTGGCAACGGCCGTGGCGCGCAACAGTGACAGTTCGGTATTGTTTTTATATCCGCATGTGCCGGTGATTACCTGTTTTTTATCGGTGTGGCCATCAACACGGATAATCCAATCAATGTCTGTTGGGATTTTTTCTTCCATATCCTTGATTACATTTGCAATCAGGTGTAATTGCTTTTTTCCTTCGGGGGATAATTTATATGATCCGCTGGGGAATAAAATATCACTGTTGACAATAAAGCGATCGCCGTCGGTTTGGATGGTGGTACGGTCGCCAATGGCCATTTTGACCGCACGATAAAAATCCGATTGATATTTCGACATTTCGTTTAATTCTGCAACCTTGTCCGCCAGGGCGCGATTTAGTCGTGATGACATTTCGACATATTGAATTTCCTGGGCGCGTGATTTTTCTTCGGCGGCATCCAGGGCCGATTGTAATTTAGCCAATTGGTCGGCCAGGTTGGCACGCTGGGCATCCATTTCTTCTTGCAGTTTTTTACGCTCTTGTTCCAGTTCCGCCGTTTTTTCCTTGTCCAGGGTTGCCTGGGCCAGTTGTTGGGTCAGGTCGTCCACCATGGTTTGTAATTCTGTACCACGGGATTGTAATTGATTTACCTGATTTTCATATGCAGTAATTAAATCTTCGATGCTTAGATCCATTTCGTTTAATTCGGCATTTAGTTCGGCGTTATCCTGTTCCAGGGATTGCAATTCATTGCGTGCTAGGATAAGCAGGCGTTTGGCCTCTTGCTCGTCCATGGTCATTTGTTGAATCTTTTCGGCCTGTTCGGCGTTTGCCGTGCGCAATTCTGCGACCGTTTTGGCGCCGGTGGTTTTGTTAAATACACTGGTCGTTGTCCACAGAAATACAAAGACAATCAACAGGAATATCAATATGATAACCAAATTTGAAAACAAATCCACGAAGCCGGGCCATGCATTTGTTGTGCTGCGATAACGAATATTCATCATGATGTTTTTCTCTCTCTTGTCGGGTTTATTATTTCTTGTTGGTTATTTTTGTTATTTCATGTGTTTCCAGGTTTATTTGCGCAATTCGTTCAGGATTGGCAACGTGTGTGTGCGTGGCCAGATAATCTTCCAATTCGTGATATATGGCGTTTTGGGCCGATTGTACCTGAAGTGCCAGGAATCCGACGGTCAAACTGCCCCCCAGGCCAAGTAGCGAACTGGTAAATGCGGTGGCCATGCCCGCCAATGGACGGGATAGACCCGCCTGCATTGAATTAAGTACCGTTTCATCAGAAAAGTTCAGGTTACCAATTAATTCCGCAAAACCGCCAACCGTTAAGATTAATCCCCAAAAAGTCCCCAACAATCCCAGAAATATTAAAGTGTTGGTGATATAGCGTACCGATTCACGTGAATCTTCGAAACGCAATAAAATCATTTCCATAAAGCCGTTTAATGTTGTAGCAGATATACGCTTGGGGCGGGATGCCAACATTGTCGCCACGGGGCGCAACAGCCGTGGTGGTAGCATCGTTCCGCGCTTGTGTGTGGTGTATCCATGCAGCCATTTGTATTCGGGCAGTAATTGGAACATTTGAATGAAACACAGTCCCACCCCAAATAAAGATGTGCCGATAATAACACCATTTAACCAAATGTTTGCAACTGAAATTTCCATGAATTCGGCCCAGAAATACAATAGGCCCACAATTAGTATTGCGGTGAATAACGTCATGCGATTAAGTGCGCCATGAAAGTATCGTGTCATTTGTGTTCCCTGCCTTATGTAACAAGGTTAGTAAATTTTGTAATCCTGTGTCAACAGGTATTGTTATTGTGTAAAAAAAGACTTGATTTTTGTTTGAAAATTGCCATAATTGGTGGCGTTCCTGCTGATGGTAATGGTGCCGTCGGCTGATTTAAGACCAAAGGAAATAAAATGGCTTATTATGAAAGTGTCTTGGTTTTTCGCCAGGACTTGACCGAGTCGCAGGTAAAAGAAAAAGCGGCAAAATTCGCAGAAATCATCAAAGAATTGGGTGGTGATGTCAAGGCAACAGAATTCTGGGGCTTGAAAAATTTGGCGTATATCATCCGTAAAAATCGCAAGGCACACTATGTTATGTTGAACATTGAATTGCCGGGTAATCAGATTGCGGAATTGGAACGTCGTTCACGTATCGATGAGGATGTTATCAGATTTTTGAATGTGCGTGTTGATGAATTGTCATCCACACCTTCTATCATGATGAAAAAGAATACCGAGGAGGCTGAATAATGGCAGTTCGTGCAGCAATTTATCGTAAAAAATCTAACCCTTTGAAGGGCAAGGTTATTGATTACAAAGATGTTAAGACTTTGTCACACTATATCACGGAACGTGGTAAAATCGTGCCAAGTCGTATCAGTGGTGTTTCCCAAAAGGATCAACGTGCGTTGGCAACCGCCATTAAACGTGCACGTCATTTGGGGTTGATGCCGTTCGTTCGTAACAATTTGGGCTAAAAATAATTATAATGGATGTCTGCTTGTTGTTGGCGCGTTTATGTAGCGTTTGTACACTACACTTGCCAACAACTGCGCATCTATCTCATTCTAATTATTTTTTACAATATTTGGGATTTATCCCTAACTTAAATCAAAACTAAGGACAGATAAAATGAAAGTTATTTTGACAGAAAAAATTACAAAGTTGGGCAATATCGGTGATGCAGTAGAAGTTAAAACCGGTTATGCACGTAACTATTTGTTGCCAAATGGCAAGGCGATGCGTTATACCCGTGAAAATGTTGCTTTGTTTGAAGCGCAAAAGGCGGAATTGACCGCACGTCAGGAAGCGGCGAAAAAATCGGCCGAAGCAAACGTTGATGCGGTTAAAAATGCAAAGTTGTATATGATTCGTCAGGCGGGTGATACCGGTCAGTTGTATGGTTCTGTATCTACACGTGATATTGCACGTATGTTAAAAGACGTTGCAAATGTTGCGGTGGAATCGGCCCAGGTTATGTTGGGGGCACCAATTAAATCTGTTGGTGCATTTGAAACACAGATTGCATTGCATCCAGATGTAATTGTGCCTGTGAGAATCTATGTCGCCCAGTCCCAAGATGAAATTGAAGCCTTGGTTGCGGGTAAGGCTTTGACTTTTGGTACCAAAAAGGTAGAAGAAGTTGAAGAAGATGCGCCAGTTGCGGAAGAAAAGGCGGCGGAAGAAGTTGTTGACGAAGAAACAACAGACGCAGAATAATGATTTTGTGTTGGTGTAAAAAATCCCCCAAATGGGGGGATTTTTTTATAAATAAATTGTTTTATTCTTCTGGGGGCAGGGGGGGCGTTGGTACCGATAATGAACCCGATACAGAATAATTCCCGGACATAACCTGGGGCGAGGATGAGTTACCCGACGTGGTTATGCATGTTTCGTTTACGTATTTCTTGCTGGCCAGGTTAATGGTTTGATTTTCGGCGATTGCCGGTGTTATAAGAAGTAAAAATGCAAATATTGGTAATATGCGTTTCATATAAAATCTCCCACAGAATTCTACGCAGAATATTATAATCGATTTATCATGGAAAGGCAACAGAGAAAAACAAAATCCCCATTTAAACATTTAATGGGGATTTTGTTTTATTTTGTGTGTTCCGAATTTAGAATAAAACGCCTTGGACCCGATTCTTTCTTGATTCGTTCTGCCTTGAGTATTGCGGTGGCGCGATTTGATAACTCTATGCGTAATCCGTCAGGGATTTCATGAATGTTTATCGCATGTATGTTATATCCGCTGAATTTTTGTTTAATGTTTGCCACGCGTGAATGCAGTGTTGTGTCATAGATTTGCCAAATTGGTTTTTGTGGCAGCGATGGATTGTCGGTAACGATTCCATGAATTGCCAATAATGTGCCATCAAACATTAATTTTACATCTGTATCAAAATGGTTTGATAATATTTTTTTGCCGTTTATATAAACATTGTTGTATGTTCCGCTAAGTGTGGTTTTTACGGGGTCTATTTTTACAATCAAATTACTGGTTGGCGCTTTGTTTTGTGTGGGGGTTGTGGTGCCTTGTGAAATATCAGTAATTCGAATTGGTGCGGATTTTGTTTTTTGTGCGGTCGCATCAGGGGTGATATTTTGTTCAACTGTTATGGCAGTATGTGTTGTCTGATTGGTTATATGTTTTAAAACTTTATCGGCTTTTATATCGGGGTTCAGTACCAATAATTGGTGTGTGGTTTCGTTGCCCATAATATCTATTATAATTGTTTCGTTTGTGCGCAATGCTTTTGTACCCAATGGCAATGCGAGAACATGGCTTGTTGCAACGCCGTTTGATGGAAAATGTATATAATGTCGGGACGAGTCTTTACTTTTTTTTGCATATAAATCATGTGTGGTCGCAATATATGAAACACATTCAACACCATGTGGAATTTCCGAAAAAATTTCCCCGGTTGTATAATTTATTAAATAAAGTTCATGGTTGTGTTTTTTGGTTTTTTTACGAATAACGGCGGTTTGAGTCAGTGTATCCAACATATAAATTTCATATGGAATCTTGGATGCGGTTAGTATGTTTTTTGTTGTGTCCCCGTTGTCAAATACCAAGCAATAATTACCACCGGTTGTTTTTTTTGAATAAAGTGGAAATTTTGCAACATCGTGTTTTTTTGATGCTTTTTTTGTTCCCTTGATATGTCCGGAAAATGTCATGGTTGTTTTATCATAGCCCGGAAAAGTTGTGGCCAAAGCATTGTTTAATTCTGGGGATATCGGTAAATTATTTTTTTTGCGGTAATAGAAATGTGCGCGTAAATTTTGTGGGGACATTGTGGAAAGATCCCTGGGCTTTCTGGTGGATTTAGTCTTTTTGTTTGTTTTGGGTGTAATGGGGGCAAGTGTGTTTTTTTTGTGTGTGATGGCGCTTTCGATAATGTTGTCAGGTAACGACCTTGGGATTATAATTGATGCTATTTGTTCAACAACCTTGTGCAGCAAGGCAGAAATCTCTGGAATTTCTAATATTTGATTTATAATTGCGTTAATATCTAGCTGGTTCTTTTTGGACATTGTTTTTTCCTTTGGTTGTTTCCTCCTTTATCCCCCCCTCATAAAAATAATTATGGTTATTTCTTTTTCTTGGTTTCTGTTTTGAATTGTATATCGCGCAGTTTTTTGTATTCGCCGTTCAGTGCACACAGTTCGGCATCTGTGCCCATTTCGACAATTTCACCATTTTTTATTACACAGATTATGTCTGCATCCAATATTGTGGACAGGCGGTGCGCAATAACAAATGTTGTGCGTCCCTGCATTAAATCGTTTAATGCAGATTGGATTAATTTCTCGCTTTCTGTGTCCAGTGCGGATGTTGCTTCGTCCAATAGCAGAATAGGTGCGTCTTTTAATATCGCGCGGGCAATGGCGATTCGTTGTTTTTGACCGCCGGACAGCAGTCCCCCACCTTCGCCGACCGATGTTTCATATCCATCGGGGAATTCGTTAATGAATCCGTCGGCGTTTGCCGCACGGGCCGCTGCAACAACCATTTCATGGGTTGCATTTGGATTGCCGTATTTTATGTTGTCTTCGATTGAGCCGTTGAATAAGAATACGGATTGTGAAACCTCGGCAATGTTTTTGCGCAGGGATTTCAACGTGTATTTCCGAATATCTGTTTTGTTGATTGTAATTTTTCCAATTTGTGGATCGTAAAAACGTTCCAACAGATTAAATAATGTTGTCTTGCCACCCCCAGATGGGCCGACCAGTGCGCAAACCTTGCCAGCGGGTACATGCAGGTTCAGGTTTTTAATAACGGGTTCATTTGGGTTATATGCAAAGGATACGTCATGGAATTCGACCGACATTTTTTTTGCCGATAATTCACGTGCATCTGGGGCGTCGGTGATATCGGGTTTACTGTCCAGAAAATCAAACAGTATTTCCGCCGCCAACAGACCATGTTGCAATGTGTCGCCGGTGCCCGTGATACTTTTTGCGGGTTTGTAGGCCGCGGTTAATGCCAACAGGAATGCCGTAAAATCACCGGTTGTAATTGCGCCCGATGCGATAAAATGTCCGCCCATAATCATCGCAATGCATAAACCAATTGAAATCATAAATTCCATTAATGGAGAACGCAGGGCATTGGCCTGGGTGCTTTTGTATGCGTTAATAACCGATGAATTTAATACGCGGGCGAAGTTTTTTTCTTCGCGCTCTTCGGCGGCAAATGCCTGGATTGTTTTAATGCCATGCAGGGTTTGATTTAATTGTTGTGACACGTTGTTTGCAATCCCAAATGATTGGCGCGACAGTTTGCGACGTTTGCGCATAATCGCAATCATTGGAATCATGATTGCAGGTGCCAGAAACATTAATACAATACACATTTGATGTGCGTAATAGAACATTAAAGCCAATGTCATAATCAGTGTAGCGACGTTTTGTACAACCTTGATTACCGTGCCCGTCACCAGGTTTAATACCGCGCCCGCCTGAATTCCGAAATAGTTCAGATTTTTGCCAATCCCATCGCCATAGAACCGGGCCAGGTTCATATGCGTCATGTGATGGTATATTTTCTTTTGCAGGTTTGCGCTGGCCAACAGTCCACCCTTGGACATAATTAGTGCCTTGGCATAGGTAAACGTTCCCTTGGCACCAAAGGCGACAATAACCTGAATTCCCAACCAATAGATGGCATTCATACTTTTTTCAATAAACGCCTTGTCCACAACCTGTTGAACCAGGGTGATTGTATACGCTTCGGCCCCGGCGGCCAGTATGGTAAATATTATGCCGGCCACCAACCATTTCCAATATGGGGCCCCGACTTCACGCCATACGCGTCCGTACAGCGACCATTTAATACGACCGTTTGATTCATCGCCTTTGATAAAGGACTTAATTTTCTTTAGCATAGTGCTTGTATTATATATGCTTGTGAATTGAATGTCTATAATTTAAATTGTTGTTATTTTTGGTTGTTCTTTTGAAAATATGAATAAAATGTTTTTCCGATTTTATGCAGGAATGTAAAATAGGTTGTTTTTTTGGGCGTGGGGGTATTGGCCAATCCAAACAGGGTTGTTATTACAATTTGCCCGAAATTTTCATGCTGTTCATCGGTCAGTGTTTTTATGTTTATGCTTTTTGTAGTGTGCAATAAATTCTGTATTGTCTTTTGTGGAAACATTGCCGTTATCTTTTCGTGTATATCGCGTAAATATTCGGGGCATTGGCTGATGTTTATCAGATGGCCATTTGTCATGGCGAACACAGGCATAAATGGTTTTTTGCCAGAATTATCGATAACGATAGCGATGTCTTCTGTTGGTAAAATGCGTGGCAAAAGGGTCAGATATTCTTGGTATCTTTGAAAGATTATATTGATTGGTACATCATGTCCGCCTTTTTGGACGCGCTGTTGAACGCGTGAAACGCTTATTTCCGGGTGTAATACACAAATGTGGGAACCAAAAATGTTATAATTATTCTTTTTTGCCTGTTTATTGATGCGTTCTATGCCGGCGCCGGTTGTTTCAAATATGATGTTTTGTTTTTGTTCAAAAGAAGAATTTATTCTTGTGTGCAGATTTTTCAGGCTTTCTTTGCGCAGAAGATTGTCCAGGGTTTGCACCCGTTGTTCTGCGTCTTTAATTACAATTATCTTCTGGATTTCTGGGTTATGAATTAGTTTTTTGTATGTTGGATACCAGTTATTATTTTCGGCCTTGGCATTTATGCGTTCGTGAATTGTTTGGCCACCAATTTGTTGTACCAGATCTTTTTTTGAATGAATGTTTGGTTTTATGTGTTCCCATTCAACGGGAATTCGTGTGAACAGACGGTATTGTGCGTGCCAATATTCTTTGTTTTCAATTGGTTGGTTGATACGTTCGTTTAATGGACCACCGATTTGTTCCATTTGCTTTTTGAATGCAGCCGCCGCATTTTTTTGTATGATGCCGATGTTATATTCTGTGTCCTGTGCAATTTGTTCATAGCGGGCAGAATATTCCGGTATGGATTTTAATCTTTTTATTTCATTGTCATAGTTAACAAAAACGGCGCCCGATAAAAATGGATTGTTTGATATGACGTATTCAAAAAATGTGCTTTTACCCGCACCGTTTGGTCCGGATATTACAAGCAGCCATGGTTTGTTCTTTGCATTCATGATGTGCATTATTATAGACAACATAAAGCGTTTGTCAATCTTAATGTTAAATGGGTAATTTTTTATTGACATTTGTATAAATAATGTATAAAATTTGTTCGCTTTCGTGATGAAGGTGCAAAGTTTTGGGGTCATAGCTCAGTTGGTAGAGCACCTGCTTTGCAAGCAGGGGGTCGTCAGTTCGAGTCTGATTGGCTCCACCAAAAATAAAAGGGGAAGGGGACCGCGGTCCCTTTCTTTGGTTAATAACAAATAAATGCGTTAAAGGGGGTGAATACATATGGTTAAGGTTCTGGTTCGCGATAACAACGTAGAACAGGCATTGCGTGTTGCGAAACGTAAATCGCAAAAGGAAGGTCTGTACCGCGAAATGAAGGAACGTCAGCGTTATGAAAAACCAACAACAAAACGCAAGCGTTTAAAAGAAGAAGCCGTTCGCAACGAAAAGAAACGTCAATCGAAACAGCGTATGGTTTTCGGGTTCTGATAAAAAACCACCATTTGGTGGTTTTTTTTGTGTGGTGTTGTGGATGTTTTAATATTGAAATACATTTTGTATAAAAAAACGGGGATAACCCCGTTTTTTTTGTATGCCGTGCCATTACGATTCCGAAGCAGTCCAGTTCGAGAATGTTTTTCCTGCAACCTTGGATACACAACTCTGGTCGATTGTATAAGAGGAACCATAGGTTGCGGTATCGTGGTAATATCGGTTGGTCGTACCTGCAATGTATCCATTTGTCGTGCAATCGAAATGAACATTGTATGTGCGTGCAGAGCATGTATTCGGTGCGGTCATAGCGGATGTTGATGTTGCTGGATTACTGTTTATTACTGTAGTTGTGCTTGTGCCGCCGCCAACAGAATAACCGGCGTTACAGGTCCATTTACAGTAGAATGCCTTGTAGGAGCTGTTATAATACGGGGTGCCCGCCGTGGCATTTGTTAATGAAGAACATGATGTGGGTTTTGGTACACAACCTTTGGTGCTGTCTAAAGTCATTTCAGTTCCAAGGCCAGTTGTAGTTGTAAATGTTGTGGTTGTACCGTCGGCTTTGCTATAATAGCCCGCATTACAGGTCCATGTGCACACGCCAGAGAATCCTGTTGTGCCATCGCTGTTGCTGTATTCTTTGGTGGTGTATTTACTTGTCACGTTTTGTGATGTTGTAAAAGCGCACATGGTCGAATCGCTAACGGTTGTATAGTTTGCCGCAAAGTTGGTGTGTGCCGCCCTTTTATATGTAACAGTGTCGCCTTGCTCATAAGTTGTCCATGCAAGATCCGCAGCGTTAGATGATTTAGATATTGAAACCATCCCAATCGAGGAAAGTGCAGCAATTACATGCGAACATATACGTTTAAATTTTTTGGATAACATTTTTCCCGCCTTTTTTTGTTTACGAAATTAATTATATGTTTTTTTTTGTATGTTGTAAAGAGAAAACTCTTTTTTTTTTTTTTTTTTGCGTAACCTGTTGATTATGCTGCTTTTTTTATGTCTGATTTTATTTGGCGAATGTATTTGCGTAATTCATCAATTGCCACCAATGTTCCATCGCGTTTTTGGGCGGACCAATAATCCCATCCATTGTAACTGACGCTGCGTTGCAATTTTGCCGCCATGACGTGGATTGATGCGCGGCCGTATAATTGGTGTGTCAGGTTGCCATCCTGGGTAATCATGACGCGTTCGCCACGCGGACTGACCAGTGTTTGGCCAACATACAACAGGCCTGCATCAATTAATTCACGGAACGCCACGCGGATTGCGTCGCGTTTGGGCTTGGTAACCTCGATATCGGTCAGATCAATGGGGGTGACGTTCGCAATGCGGTTGCGTGCCGCGGTTACGTATTCCGATTCACGTTCAATGCCAATAAAATGACGCCCCAGTTCGCACGCCGCCGCCGCCGTGGTGCCAGAACCCATAAATGGATCCAATATAATGTCACCAGGTTTGGTTGATGCCAAAATAACACGATGCAACAAATCCAGTGGTTTTTGTGTGTTATGCAGGCTTTTGCCATCGGCGCCCTTGATACGTTCTTCGCCCAGGCATATATTTAAATCCCAATCTGAACGCATTTGTTTGCCACCATTTAATTTCTTCATGG
This sequence comes from Candidatus Enterousia sp., assembly GCA_045536625.1. Lineage (GTDB taxonomy): Bacteria > Pseudomonadota > Alphaproteobacteria > Rs-D84 > Rs-D84 > Enterousia. The sequence goes on along the minus strand of JAZSNY010000042.1, from coordinate 17,557 downwards.
TTTCGTAATTAAATGTGTATTTGCCGGTTTTGGTCGGTGTGGCCCAAATTAATGTTTCGTGCGCGTTGGTAAAACGGGTGCCACGAAAGTTCGGCATTGGATTTGTTTTTACCCAAACAACATCATTTAAAATCCAAAAACCCATGTCCTGTAAAATTGAACCAACGCGAAAGATGTTATGATAACTGCCGATTGTCCACATGGCGCCGTTTGGCTTTAAAACGCGTTTGCATTCGGCCAGCCAACGACGTGTAAATTCATCGTATTCTGCGTTTGATGAAAATGCATCCCATTCATCGCGTACCGCACGTGCCGCCGTTTGATCTTCGGGGCGATATAATGTCTTGGCCCCCAGTTGTAAATTGTATGGTGGGTCTGCGAAAACAGCATCAACCGAACCATCGGGTATTCCGCGCATTATTTCCAGGCAGTCGCCCAGTAAAATTTGGTCCAGGTATTTATTCATCTCTCTGTTTTCCCCCCCGTTGGTGTACATTTTATCACATTTCGGGCGATAAAAATTTGTAGGGTGGGATAACTTTTTTAAATAAAGGACTTGATTTTTTATAAAAATGCATTTTTGCAAAAAAATAAAATTACTTGCGCAAAGATGATTTGATTGCTACCGTAATAGGTACTATGAGATGTCCATATTGCAATTCAAGGGATAGCAGGGTTACGGATTCCCGCCCGGATATAGAAGACGCGATTATTCGCCGTCGGCGTGTTTGTGAACAATGTGGTGCCAAATTCACAACGGTTGAACGCGTGCAAATGCGCGATTTGATGGTGCGTAAAAATAGTGGCAAGTTAGAGGCTTTTGATCGTGAAAAATTGCGCCGCAGTATTAAATTGGCATGCAGAAACAGGGATGTGGGGGATGAACAAATTGAAAAATTGGTGACGTCTATTCATCGCAGATTGGAAACTGAAACACCGGATGATACGGTGACCAGTGCCCAGGTCGGTCAGATGGTGTCGGATTCTTTGCTGAATTTGGATCCGATTGCATTTGTGCGTTTTTCTTCGGTGTATCGCAAGTTTTCGCGTATTTCGGATTTTAAGAAGATTATTGCACAAATACCCGAAGATGATGAAGGCGCGGTTGTATGTAAATTACCAAAAACGTCATTGTTCTGAAGTATTTAATAATATGAAGAAATTTATTTCCTTTTTTATAGGTTTGTTTTTGCCGCTGAATTTGTTGGCGGCGGATTTGCCACAGATTCTGACCGATGTGGATGCCAGTCTGTATGAACAAATTTTTATGCTGCAGGACAGGGAAAAGATTGATACCGCGATTAAGGTGGAAAATCAAATTGCGGATAAATTGCTGATGAATGAAGTTTTGTATCAGCGATATATTTCCGATACATATCGTACGCGCGGGGCAGAAATTGTGGCATGGATGGAAAAATATTCCGATATGCCGGGTGCGGTGCGTATGGAAAAATTGGCAAAAATAAAGCAGGCCACTGTGCGCAGGGCGCGTGTGCCGAACATTGTGACGGCGGCGGAACCGATTGAAACGGCCCAATCTGAAACATGGACGGCAAAAAAATATTCGGGGTCGACGGATAAAAAGATTAATGAGTTCAAGCGTGCCATTCGAACCGGATCAACCAAAATTGCGCGTCAGATACTAGAAGATAAAAAGTTCCGTAAAAAAATAAGCGAATCGGATTATGGGCGTTTGGCGGGGCGTCTGTCGTATATATACTATACAAATGGTGAAATGGAATTGGCGAAAAAATGGGGCTTTGTTGCATCCGATGCGAATTCCGAGTATGGATTGTGGGCAATGGGTTTGCTGTATTTCAAAGAAGAAAATTATGCAGAATCGCAAAAGTATTTCAGTCGTATCTTGGATTTGCCACAGATTAATAATGCACGCAAGACCGAGGCCGCCTTTTGGGCCGGACGTGCCGCGGATTTTGCCGGAAAACGCGATGTGGCGAAAAAGTATTGGCGAATCGCGGCCGTGTACCCGATGGCGTTCTATGGGGCGTTGTCGGCAACCATGTTGGGGCAAAAACCGGAATATGAATTCTTTGAAAGTCAGGCGACGGATGAAGACTATGCAGAATTGGCAGAAACAAAATATGGACGTATGGCGTTGGCGTTGATTCAGGTCGGGCGCAAGGACAGGGCCGAAGAATATCTGAAATATTTAATTACGCCCAAGGCAACGGACAGAATATTGCATGCGGTAAATTCTGTGGCGACCGAATTTAATATGGCGCGCCTGTCCGTGCAATCGGCCAGTGTTATCAAAGACAGGGGAATCTTGGAAATTGATGACGATATTATTTATTCGGCCCAGTATCCTTTGCCCGATTGGGAACCGTTGGGTGGGTGGTCTATTGATCGGGCGCTGTTGTTGGCGATTACCAAACAGGAAAGTAATTTCCGGGTGTCCGCAAAATCGGGGGCGGGCGCAAATGGGGTTATGCAATTAATGCCCAGTACCGCAAAACGTGTCGCACGTGCAAACAAGGTGGACCTGTCACAGATGGATATGTCAAATCCGGAACATAATATGTTTTTGGGGCAGCAATATATTGTTGATTTATTGTCGCATGACCGGGTGGAAAACAGCATTATAAAAATGTTGGCGGCATATAACGCGGGTATGGGTACAATGGTAAAGTTTGAAAAGACCTTTTATACATACGACCCATTGTTGTATATCGAAAGTTTTCCGGCATACGAAACGCGCAGTTATATTAAACGCGTGATGTCGAATTTGTGGCTGTATCGTGCGCGATTGAATCAGCCGCTGACGTCCATGGAAGAATTGGCAAATGGTAATTGGCCACTGTACAACAGCGAAGATGAATATGTACAACAACAGATATTGGAACGTATGACGATTTAATTTCTCTTGATTCGTTCATGAAAAAACTGTTGATTTTTTAAGATGTAAATTTTATTATCTGTTGTGAATCCAAAGGGATTTGGTTTCGGGGTCGTAAGAAAGCCCGCAAAAAAAGCGATGTAACATGTGTTGCATTGAATCCGCGAACAATATGGGCGCAGGATTTGCGCCGTTTATATTGTTGTTAAAACCCCGCCGTATCGGTCGGGGGGCCGTCAGTTATAAAACAGGGGTTCCCAAAGGCTGGCGGGGTCGTTTACTTTTTTTGCGATTTTCTTAACCCACCCGACCGTCAAATTTCTTTGGCGGTACATTTTTGACGTGTCAATAAAAATATAAAGTCTTTTCTGTTGATTCTTCAAAATTATGTGCTATGAATAATCCCATAGGGAATTGGAATTTAATCTTACTTAGAAAGGAGTGGCTATGTCCAATAATAAACACTTTGCGGATTTGTTAAAAGTCTGCAGTATTTTGCCGGCATTGGCGATTATGCCCGCAATAGCAGAGGTGAACACAACAGGGGTTGGTTTCCTGTTTGGGGATATTTCGATTAGCGATGTGAAAGATATACATTATACGGCGTTTGGTGGACATCGTGGCGAGTGGACCGATGGTAAATATAATAATTCATTTCCAAAATATCAGATGGTTGGGCGTTCTTTTGAATTATCCAATAGTGTTGCGTATGTTGGACCTGTAACTATTAATTTGCGAGAATTAACGGAAAACGATAGTTTAACCTATAATTATCAGAAAGATGGTCAGGATGTTGATTTAGCAAAATTGGCGGGTATTGATTTTGGGGCGTCCGATGCTGAGATTTACGCAGCCGTTGCCGGTGTTATTGGTGCTGGGAATGCAGAGTATACGGCGCCGGGTGTTGTTGCCTTTGCAAATCGTGATAATACGAAAGAAGCGGGCTCGGTAATTTTTGATAAAGTGACTGCTGTTATTGACGGGGCGACAGTGAATGCAGATACGATTGAAGTAAAAAATGGTTCTTCTTTGTCTTTTGTGAAACAAGATCCATCACTGTTATCGGATGCTAAATTATTTTACACGAATAAGGAAGATATCGCGTCTGATGGTAAAACAGTATTAAATGCAAACGAGATAACCATTGAAGATTCAAGTATTTTTGTTGCCAAGGATGTTCAATTGGATATCCAGGGGTTGGATGTTGAAATAGATGTAGAGTCGGGGCATGCTGTGTGTGCAGAACAACAGTCTGTGATTAACATTGGTACGGAAACTGCGGGCGAAATTGAAATTTCTGCGCTTGATGGTATGGGGGTCCGTGCAAAGAATGGCGCAATCTTGAGTGTTGGTAATGAAAATACCAAATCTGTTGATATCAAATCTGATGGCAGTTATGGTGTACTGGCGTTGGCAAAAGGTTCGCAAGTCGATATCAAAGGAAAAAATATCAGTATTGCCACAAATGCCGATGGAATGGGCGCGGTTCATGCGGGTAATAATGTGTTAGAAGAAAAAACAGCAACTGTAAACATCATTGGTGACAATATTAAAATTACAGCGCCCGAATATGGTGTTGAACAGGGAATTGGTGTCGCAGCGATGAGTTGGGGTGTTGTAAATGTAGAAGGAAATACAACAATTCGTGCGCAAAATGCAATCTTGGCCCGTGGTGAAGCCCAGGTAAATATTAATAAATCTGGTGAAAATACCGTCAAGATGTTGGGGGATATTGCGTTTGACTATGACAAAGCGACATCGGGGTCCAAGGTTGACGCGTTTGTTGATGTGACGTTGTCGGATGCTGATTCGGTTTGGACCGGTAATACAGTTGTGTCTTATTTAGGCAAAGCGCCAGATGAAAGTTATTTCAAGGTATCTTCTGCAAAGCTGACAATGAAAGACGGCGCAACATGGAATGCAACCGCGATCAAGGATAATATCGCCGAGGACAAGGGCTTTATGTATGCGGTGTTGAATGACCTGATTATCAATGGTGGTACGGTAAATATCGCGGATACAACACGTGGTATCTTTGTTGACCGTATCGTTGCAAATGATGCGACGTTTGGTGGTGGAATGCTGAACGTAAATGAAAGCATTGATATAGAATCCGGTGAAACGGTATTTAATGGTAATGTGACCGGTGCAACGGGTGCGACATTGACATTGGACAGTGGTGCAACCATGGATATCGGTACGTCTACGATCAAGTTTGATACAATGACACTTAATGGTACGGTTATTGCATCGGTTACAAATGGTCGTCCGTATGGCCATCTGTTTGGTGATATTACGGCCGGTGAAGATGCATTGCTGAAACTGAATGTCGGTTCGGTTGGTACATATAAAATCTTTAATGATGCAGATGCCAACATGAAAATTGACGCAGGTTTGGCATATGTTGTGACGAACAATGGTGCGGATGGTATTGTTGTTGAAACCAAATCAATCGAATCCTTGGCCGAAGATGCGGGGATTTCAACCCAGGCGGCCGGTGCAATCGCAGGTTTGACAATGACCCAGGATCCGGCACTGCAAAAGGTATCGTTGGCCGCACAACAGGCATTGAACAGTGGCGATGCAGCAATGATTGCAACGGTTGAACGCGAAACCAAAAAACTGAACCCAACGGATAAGCCGGTTGCCCAGGCGGCGGCAACATCTGTTCAGAACCAGGTTCTGTCATTGGCGGCGGGCCGTATGTCGGGTGGTGCCGTTATGGGACGCGCCGGTGGTGATGAAATTGCCCAAGAAAATGGTTTCTGGGTCCAGGGATTGTTTAACAAGTCCAAATTTGCAGACGAATTCCATGGATATACACGTGGTGTTGCGCTGGGGGCGGATACAACAATCGATAAAACATGGACCGTTGGTGCGGGGTTGGCGTTTAATAATTCTGATGTTCATGCAGATGGTGTTCATACAGATATTGACAGCAAGACCCTGTTCGTATATGGCCAGTACAAGCCAAGTAATTGGTTCGTAAATGGTACCGCGACATATACAATGTCCGAATATACAGACAGTAAAACCGTGTTTGATGTTATATGGAACGATTCGTATGATGTTAATTCATATGGCGCGCAGGTTATGGGCGGATATGACTTTGCAACCGGTATCACAACCGAAGCGGGTCTGCGTTATCTGCACATTGCCCAGGATGCAACCGGCTTTGCCCGGGCGGTGGATACAGACTTCCTGATGGGGGTTGCGGGTGTGAAATATGCGTTCGCAATTGAAAATGATTGGGCGATTAAACTGCGTCCGGAATTGCGTGCGGCAATGACATATGACATGATCAGTGATGATGCATCTGCGACCGTTGTTATGCCGGGTGTCGCATCGTACAAAGTCGATGGCGAAAGTCTGAGCCGCATGGGCGGTGAATTCGGTATCGGTTTGACCGCTGATTACAAGGGAATCAAAGTATCGTTGATGTATGATTTGAATCTGCACAAAGATTATACATCCCAGACCGGTATGATTAAGTTCCGCAGTCAGTTCTGATGTGCTGGGTGATAGGTAAAACAAATCCCGCCAAATGGCGGGGTTTGTTTTGTGGTTGTGAATAAACTGTAAAAAAAACCGCCGGGTGGCGGTTTCGTTTTTTTTGTTTCGTTTAGAACGGGATATCGTCGCCGATGTCCGCCACGGATATTTCTTCGCGTGGGGCGGATGCCGGGGCAGATGCCGTGTATTCAGAACCCGCGCCATCCATTGCCTTGGCACCCGACAGGATTACCATTTGGCCGCCAAATGGGTTCAGAACAACTTCGGTTGTAAATACGTCCGCGCCACTTTGGTTTTGCCATTTACGCGTACGAAGCGAGCCCTCTATATATAATTTTGTTCCCTTTTGTAACATGCGTTCTGCAACTTCGACCAAATTTGGGTTAAAGATTACAACGCGATGCCATTCGGTTTGTTCCTTTTGTTCACCGGTGGTGCGATCACGCCATCTGTCGGATGTTGCCAGGGAAAAACTGACCACTTTTTGACCGCTGCCCATTGTGCGGACCTGGGGTTCTTGGCCGATGTTGCCGACCAGGATGACTTTATTTATACTGCCTGCCATGTTCACTTCCTTTGTTTTGTTTTTATCTGCTATGATTTGACCAAGAAAGTATTAAAAAAGCAAGGGCTTTTTGTGCGGTAATTTAAAATTTTACTGTGCCACGTGCCAGGGCGTAAATTTCGTCTGTGCCATAGGGATTGTCGACAAAGCCCGCCGTGATAAATTTGTATGTGGCAGAATATTCAACAGCAGGTGCGCCCGCCAGGTCGATTTTGTGGTTATGATAGGTATATTCGCCGTTGGCGCGACGTCCGGTCGGCGTGTTCAGGTACATGTTGCCGGATAAAATTGTTTCGGGAATACCCACTGACAGTGTCCAGTTGCCATATCGGGCGCCAATTTGTGCGGTTGCCGTTGATATGTTTGAAAATCCGTTAATCATGGATTCTGTTGCGGGGGTGGGCTTGGTCATACCAATCGTCCATTTTTGGAACAGGGTGGTATTACCAATTTGTATATCGTTTTTATATCCGATAAATGTTGTGGTTGGATTGGTATCAGTTGCCAAGAATCCAGAACCCTGGAACAGGTTGTTTGCACGAAAACCAAATTCAATATTTCCCAAATCAATCGATTGATTATACTGTTCCGTCAGGCGTTCATATCCGATGCCGCGATTTTTGATTGAAATATTGTCGTTCAGTTGTGTCGCAAATGCGCGCCCAAAGGAATCGACAAATGCAAATTGTATGTTCTGTGATTTAATTTTGTGCCCAATCGTGCCACCAACGCGTGCGGTCTGTAATTCAACCCGTGTGCCATCCGCCAGGGGAACCAATGCGGCGCCAACCGGTCGTGTTGCACGTTCCAGGTCCAACATGCCATGGCCATAAACTGCATCTATACCGGCGTCGCCCAAATCGCGTGCGGTTGTAAACAGCAGTTGTGTGATTTCCGGGGATGTCATATATGGAAAGGCTTCGCGGATAACCGAAATGGCGGCTGAAACGATTGGGGCGGCAAAACTGGTGCCGTCCAATGGGGTGGATGTTTTTGGTGAATCCAGTGCCACGCCCGGTGCGGTTATACAATAGTTTTGTGTAATACCACACCTATTACTGAAATCGGCCAGGGTGCCCAGGTTGCTGTCCCATGCAACCACATTGACAAAGTGGCCATTTAACTGTGTGATGTGTAATGGCAATGCGGACAGGGCGTTGGATTCCGAATTGTATCCGTTGCCCGCGGCCCATACCAGGATTGCATCGTTTTGTTCAACGGCATTGATTAAAGAATTTACGAAACCGCGACTGGTCAGGTTTATCATGTGCTGGCGATTTTTTACCTGGGATGCGGATACGTTGGTGATTTCCCAACTAAAATTATAAACGTTTGCGTTTTGGGTTGTTGCCGTGTTTATGGTTTCGCCAATCTTGTTGAACGAATAGAAATTGCCATGTTGGTCTGTGATTTGGTACGATGCAACATGTGCGTTTGGGGCGATTTGTCCCGATGATAAATATGCGACATTGCCACCGTGCCATGTGTTTTTGCCGAAATCAAAAACCGCGACATTGGAACCTGCGCCTGTGTACCCACGTGCCATCGAGTATGCCGCACGAATATCTTCGTATTGGTTGTTATTGCGGATGTATTCAGAATTGTTTCTGATGGCGGATAATGTGATGTTATCTACATCATTGCCGACCAAGTTATATGTAGTGGACATGGTTGGGGATTTTACCGGTATAACCGTTGATGCAGAAGAGTGGTTGGAATCATTGGATGATGACAGGCCGATAATTGCAACGGTGCCCCCAATGACGGCCAATGCGCCACCCGCAATGGCGGCGGTGGTGGCAAAAGACAGGCCAGAATCTGTGTCGACCGATACGCATTTGTCCGGATTATATCTGCGATAGATTTCGTTGTCGCAATTGTTTGCCATGACGGGCATGGCGCAAATTACACCCGATAAAAACGCCGATAAAAATCTTAACTTCTTGCCCATAAAACCTCCGTCTTGGGTGGCAACAACGCCACACACTATAAATATAGTACAAACGTTTGCTTTGTCAAGACAAAGGACGCTTTTGTGGCTATGAAAAATCCCCCGTTTTTTGGGGGATTGGCTTATGCGGCGCGTTGATTTATGTTGCGTAACATAAATATGTTAATTTGTCGCTTGATTTGCATTTGCGCCGTGGTAAATGTTGCAACCTTGGATTCTGTTTGTACCTTTGCCTGGGGTGTTATTTGTTTGGCAAACTGATTTTCGCGTACAGACATTTCAGGTGCCACGTATGGGTTCTTGGTCTTTGTGGCCTGGGCAATGTTTACAGTTGGTTGAACATATGTTTTTTTCTGTTGCACAGGTTTTGTAATTTGTGCCGGTTTTGTCTGTACGGGTTGTGCCAATGTCCGCTGTTGTGGTTGTTGGGCGGTGATGGTTTTTTGAACCGGTTGGGCCGCGTGTTGTGCCATACGCTGTGGTTCGGTGACCCTTTGGATTGCGGGCTGTGCCGGTTTCATCTGTACGGATTGCCCCAATGTCCGCTGTTGCGGTTGTTGGGCGGTGATGGTTTTTTGAACCGGTTGGGCCGCGGGTTGCAACATGCGCTGTGGTTCGGTGGCCCTTTGGATTGCGGGCTGTGCCGGTTTTGTCTGTGCGGGTTGTGCCAATGTCCGCTGTTGGTGCGCATGTGTGTTTGGGGTGGCCTGCATTGTTGCGGTGGCATCGCGACTGATGTCCAATGTGTATTCGTTATAACGTGATAAAATCAGGTTTATTTTGTCCATGGCTTCGCGAATCATGCGTTGGCCGTGTTGACGCAAATTTTTTACATGTGCATCGTTTGGATTTATTGTGTTTTCGCGATTTTTGTGCGTCATGATGATTTGCGACCAATATTTTTTGTGGGCCTTAAATGTTGCCTGCAAATATTTTGCGGCCGGGTTTTTGTTGTTCTTGGGTTCGCAAAAAGCACCACATTGGGTCAGGGCCGTTTGCCATGCGCGCCCCAGTGAAAATTTGTTTGTCCAATTCACCCATGCGAAACCGGAAAACATTTGCACATAACACTTGACCAATTCGGTGCGATCAAATGGTCGGATGCGATTTAAGGTTTTTGAATCAATTTGGATAATGAATTTTTGTTGCGCGTTTGCAATATTTTGTTGGTTTGTCATGGCGAACTCCCTTGGTTAATATGCTTTGAAGTTCTGTGGCATCCCCCACAGCAAATATATATAGGTAACACGCGATATATTTTCAAGGGGCGCCTGTCAAGAAAAAAGATTTTTTGACATATATCCTAATACTGGTAAAATATAGAACGTTCATATCATAAAAACGTACTGTTGCCAATAATGGGCGGTATGGGTATGAACCCGGGTCTTGCCAATAATGGGGGCACGGCATTTCATCGAAAACAAGGAGTTAAATGATGAAAAAAACATTAAGTGCAGCAGTTGCATTGGCCGTATTTGCGGCGCCTGCGGTTGCGGCCAACCTGGAAAACCCACTGTATATGCCAAAGCAGGGTACGGGGTATTCCAAAACATCTGCGGGTGTAATGTACAAAATCGCGGATGATTCAGATGCACATCAAAAGAAAAATCATGATGGCGCAACAGAATTTCCAATCTGGCGTATTCACGAAGAATTGGGATACGGTATCTTGGATAACCTAGAGGCTTATGCAAAGTTCGGGTATACCCATGACGGCGACATTGATCGCAAGGGTATGCACCTGGGGCGTGCAGGTTTAAAGTACCGTGCAATTGATACGACAGATGGTTTTGTTTGGGATTTATATGCCGACGCTCAGTTGGGCGGTATCAGCGAAATGAGTGGTTCATATGATTTGGTCAAGGGCTTTGATTATGACAACTATTCAAATGGTCGCTGGGGATTCCATGTCGGAACCCAGGTCGGTAAACAATGGTCAAAATTCAGTGCCGCCGGTTTCATAGAAGTTTTGCGCACATTTGGTAATGACAATAACAGTATTGATGTTTCCGGTGCGGTATTTCCGACACCAATGGGTATAAAAACCCCCGCAGAATTAGGATTCCCTGATGAGATTTCGGTTGATTTGAAATCAGCGACTGAAATTAATGCCGGGTTAAAGGCGTTTTATCAGATGGATGACCGTTGGTCGTTTGGTGGTGGTTTAACATATAAACATCACTCGGACAACGGTGTTGAAGGTTTGGCTTCTTCGTTGAAGGATATGGGGGCTCTTCAGCCTTTGCAGACTGCGGTCGTCAACACGTTGTTGGATTTGGTCGAAGATATGGAAGATGGGTTTGATGAATATGTGTTGAACCTGACGGCGGCGTATCAGATGACCGATGCCATGCAGGTTGCCATATACGGCGAATATACATTCGACGATGCACATGAAAATTCACAAAATGGCACAGATGTCAAGGCTGAATTGGGTGTGCGCCTGAATGTTCAGTTCTAATGGACAGAACAAAATAAAAAAACTAACATATATTGGACAAAATCCCCGGCATGCCGGGGATTTTTTTTCTTGTTAACGCGTTTTATCGTTATTGTTATTTCGATTTTTATGGTCGCGGTTTATTTCATATATGCGTTGGGCAGAATAAATAAATGATAACAGCCATAATAATATCAAAATGGTTGTTTGGCGGTCATAGCCATTTTTTATCATGTCTGTGGTGTGTGCGATAACCTGGCCGGTGGCAAGGCCATTGATTGTGATATATGTCAATAAAAACCAATGAAAACCATTGTCGTTTTTTTTGTTGTTATTATCGTTTTTATTAAGATTATAATTTGTGCTCATACTTGTAATTGTTGTGCAAAAATTTGGTTTTGTCAATTTAAAAAATTCTTTTGTTTGTCTGATTTTTATTTTATGATGCGTGTATGGCAAAGGATATTCCGGATTTTAGTTTAGAGATTGCGTCTGGCGCAAACTTGGTTGCCGGTGTGGACGAGGCAGGGCGTGGCCCCCTGTGCGGGCCGGTTGTTGCGGCGGCGGTGATATTTCCAAATCGTGATATTGAAATTCCGGTGGTTATTCGTGATTCAAAACAGATGACTGCGCGTCAGCGTGCGGCGGCGTATGATTGGATTGTGGCAAATACAATATGGGCGGTGGCACAATGCACCCCGGCCGAGATTGATGAAATGAACATTTTGTGGGCATCAATGTGTGCAATGGAACGCGCAGTAAAAAAATTGCAGTGTGTGCCGCAATTTTGCCTGGTGGACGGGAACAGATTGCCGAACGGTTTAAGTGGTGCGGCCGTTGTGCATGGGGATGCGCGGTCGCGGTCTATTGCGGCTGCGTCCATTGTGGCCAAGGAAACGCGTGACAAAATTATGCATGATTTGGCACAACAGTTCCCACAGTATGGATGGGATAAAAATGCCGGATATCCGACAAAATCCCATTTACAGGCCATTGAAAAATATGGTATAAATTCGCATTATCGTAAAAGTTTTGGACCTGTTAAGGAAAGGATAAAAAATGAATCTGAGGACGATTAAAAATTTGGATCTGCGTGGCAAGTATGTTTTGTTGCGTGATGACTTTAATGTGCAAATTGTGGACGAAAAAATTACGGATGCGTTTCGTATTGAACAAAGTATGCCGACAATAAATGCTTTGCGCAATGCGGGCGCACGAATTGCGATTGTGGCACATCGTGGCCGGCCCAAGGGTGTGCGTAATATGGAATATACATTGCAGCCAATCGCAGATTATATGGGTGTGAAATTGATTCCGGATTGTCTGGATAAAGATTTTCTGGCCGATATGCAAGATGGGGATGTGGTATTGTTGGAAAATGTTCGTTTCTATGCGGGTGAAGAAAAAAATGACCCGGCCTTTGCGGCGGACCTGGCGCGTGGGTTTGATGTGTTTGTAAATGATGCATTCGCTGTGTCGCACCGTGCGCACGCTAGCACGGTTGGTGTGGCGGAAATATTGCCGTCGTATGCGGGTGATTTGTTGGCATCGGAAATTGAACATTTGTCGGCGGTTATGGAAAATCCGGCGCGTCCGCTGTTGTCGATTGTCGCCGGCAGCAAGGTTTCAACAAAAATTGGTGTGTTAAAGGCCTTGGCGCGGTTGTCAGATACGCTGATTATTGGTGGGGCGTTGGGTACAACGTTTAATTATGCAATGGGTGGGCGTGTTGGAAATTCGCTGTATGAAGCCGACCAAAAAGATACCGCATTGGAAATCTTGGATTTTGCCGAAAAGAATAATTGCCGGGTCTTGTTGCCTTTGGACAAGGGTGTGGCCAAGGAATTTGCCCGTGAAGCGGTGCGTATGAACAAGGACTTTACCGAAATAGAAGAAGATGATGTAATTATCGATGCCGGAATTCAAACAACCGCGCGTGATGTTGCAGAAATTCGTAATGCGAAAACAGTAATCTGGAACGGCACGGTTGGTATGGCCGAGTGGCAGCCAACATGGTCGTATGGTTCGTTTGCGATTGCCAATGCGATTGCCGAACAAACACGCGCCGGTAAATTGGAAAGTATTATTGGGGGCGGGGATACAGTTGCCGCATTAGAGGCGTGCGGTGTCAAAGATGACATTACCTATGTTTCAACCGGGGGTGGGGCCTTCCTTGAATTTATCGAGGGGCGGATATTGCCCGGTGTCGCAATACTGGAAGACAAGTAAAAAAAAATCCCCCGTTTGGGGGATTTTTATGATATAATTCCTCTGAAAAGGATTTGGGAATGCGTGGAAGTTTTATTTTTTTTTCGTTGGTATTCTGTCTTGGTCGGGCGTATGCGAATACTGAATTAACGGCGGCGATTGAAAATGTGCGTGAAGTGTGTGGTGGTATTAGTGACGAATTAAGTGATTTAAAGAAAATGGCGGGTATAAATACCGCCGTGACGTCTGTTGGAACCGTTGCCGGTGGTGTTGCACTGGGGACCGGTATTGCCAAGGCAGGGGTTGATAAAGAATTGGCACAAAAGGAATCGGAAATAGATAAACTTATGAAGAATGCGGGGTTTGTAAAACTTGAAACAGAAGATGAGTTATTAGAGGTTTTGGGTGGAATGTTTGGGCAGACCCAAACAGAGATCGGAAAACAAATTGCGGATTCTATTGCTGTGCGACGTGATGAAATTTCAAAACTGGAACAGAAATCCAAAAATTTGGGTAACTGGCGTACGGGTATGATGGCGACCGCAACGGCGGCCAATATTGCCGGCGCGGTTATTGGGGGTAACAATCGGGTCAAGGGCGATTTGAAAACGCAAATTAATGGGTGTTTGACCTCTGTTAAAACTTTGTCTAATGTTCGCATGCAGGCGCGTATGACGGGTGATGTATCCGAAGCACAGTTGGCGCGTGCAGAAAATATAGTTAGTGCATGCGAAGAATGGTCAATGGTTGATATCGGCAGTATAAATAAAAAGGCATCGGGTGCCACAATTTCCAGTGGAATTGGTGCGGGACTTGGGTTGGCCGGAACCGTCACCAGTGCGATGGCAAATACCGATGATGTTCGTTCGGATAATACTGCGTCCGGTAAGAATAAAGAAAAAACATTAAATACAGCATCGAATATTTTAGCGGGTGGAACAACGGTTGCATCAGCGACGGCAACTGTGTTTAATGCAACACAGATTGGTGCGATAAAACGTGCGGTTGAAACAGCAGAAAAGTGCGAGGGGGCGTTACGATAATGAAAAGATTATTTGGGCTGTTTTTATGTTGTTTTTGTTTTGTGGGGTATGGTAACGTTGCGCGTGCGGATGATATTGCAGATGTTATTGTGTTTCAGTATGGTGGTAAAAATTATTATTATAATGATATTGATAAATTGCCTGCTGTGTTTGAATCGATAATAAAGTCAAACAGGTGTTTGCAGTCGATGGAAGGCATAAGTGTGGACTTTATGTTTGGAGCTCTTGTTTCGATTTGTCGTGAAAGACGTGGTTTGTTGGATGATTTGGTTAATAAAAAATATTCTGCTGAATCTAGTGTTAAACCCACTTTTGGACATTGGGGGGTTGATAATATGTATGATAATCGTAAATCTACTATTAATTCTCTTAGGGCTTGTATAGTTGATGTTGATCGCTTGGCAAATGATTTAAAGGGGTTGCAGCGTGCCAAAATAAATTTTAGGATTAGTGCTGATCTGGATGCATGTATTTCCAGTATAGATATTGATCCAGGTGTACAATCTGGTGAGTATTGTCCTCTTAATGTAACTGTATCTGATGAAAGTGTTTTGTCGAATTTAAAAAGTTTGAATGGAGAATTTTATAATAAGGAATTTACTTTTATGGATGAGTTTACATCTGCTGATAAAAATAGCGGGGGTGATACTGAACGATTGATAAGTTCGGTTTTAATTTATAATGGTGAAACGCTTGTTGCTTGTCATGGAGGGAAGGCGGTACAAATGGGGCGTCCTGTATTTTCGGGTTTTGAAAATTGTCGCGGTCAGGAAAATCAATTTATCCCGTCATATGGTGAATTGCCAGATGGTGTATATTTATTAAATACAAATAATATAGAAGCAATGAACGAAGAAGTGTGGGATTTTTGGGGAAAAAATAGAGTGTTATTGGTGCCTTCAAATCAGTCAAAAACATTTGGTCGTAACAATATTTATCTACATGGTACAGAAAAGGTAGGGAAAAAAAGCTCTGGTGGGTGTATCTCTATGGGTACAAATATCGATGAATTTGTATCAACAGATTGGTTTAAAAGTCAGGGGTATATACTTGTTATAGCAAAATCTAAACTATAAAAAAAATCCCCCCTCGTTTGGGGGATTTTTTATCGTTCGTTTTCACGGCGTTTTGCCAAAACTATGCCTGCGCCACCCATTGCGATTGCGCCCGCGATTCCGCCCAGTGCCATTGCGCCGTATGTCGCGTATGGTGATGCTAAATAATATTCGTATTCTCTTGCGCCTTCTGCTTCATAACCAGAAATCACAGGTGTTGAATAATAATACTTGTGTTCTGATGGTGTATCAAAGTGATATGCGGTTTCAAAACGGTTCTTTAACGAATAGTTTTCCAATTTTTCGTCGCCTAGATACTTTACACCATGTGCTGCCAGTCCCATAATCGGTATGATGATCGCCGTTGCCAATGTGCCACCCAATGCACCCAATGTACCATATTTCACAGCAGATGATGCACGTTTAAAATTCTTTTTTATATCTTTCTTGTTCATAATTCAATCTCCTTTGGTTAGTGTTCTTATAACGACCCAACACTATTTATATAGTACAAAAAAAATAAAAGTCAAGGAATAGGCGTTAAAAAAATCCCCCGATTGGGGGATTTTTTTGGGTGTGAAAAGGGATTTAATCGACTGCAACCGGCAGGATTGTTTGGCGCTTGGCCACGTCCAGGGAATGATACTGGAACGGGACGGTCGCAAAATCAATTGATTTCATATCCAGACTGCGAATCGTGCGATTATACATGGTGTGATAGTATATCGTCATGTTCTTTAAATCCGTTGCCACCGTCCACTGGGTCGCAGATGGCATGTTATTTGGTGCGCCGCCAACCGCAAATTGAACGCCCAATGGTACATCAAAGTTGTTCAGGATATGAAAGGCCTGGTTCACGGTGTCAAGTGCGGTGTCTTGTTCCAATGAATAGGTTTTGAAAAATGCCGCACGAACAAAGCGCGATGGTGGGGTAAAGTCCCCCGGTAGCCCCAGGAAGCCCGAACCTGCCCCAAATGAACGCAGCGTTATTGGTCCGAACTTGGTTGGGCCCGCGCCACCGGGATGCAGATTTACATAATTGTTCAGGTTGGTCATTTGCCACGGGAATCCGGGGGCGTTGGTTAAAACACCAATTTCATTTTCATAGAAGGTTGGAACACCGTCTATGATTTCCAATACAACCTGGCGACCGTTGGGTTCGGTTATGCGCCAATGGACGGTGCCGGCACTTTTGTCCACGTTGATAATGCGGACGTTGTTAATGGCTGCCTTGACCTGGTCAATGGTGGAAAAGCGGGACAGTATCCATGATACAACCTGAAAATCGGCCAGGGAAATGTCTTTGTTGTCTTCGTTGTATGGTTGGTATTTGCCATATTCCGGGAAATAGAACAGGGCGGCCGACAGGCCCGCTTCGTTGGTACCGTCGATTATAAATTCGGGTTGTTCGGTTGCAATTCCGGCGTATCCATACAGGGATATATATGACAGGCCATTCATTGTTTCGTCGGGCAATAGTGATTGCTGATTGTGACCACGTGGTACAATCACATATAGATTGTTTGTTTCCGCACCGGACCAATCCATTGTGCGTGCAACGACGGTTGCATTATCGCGCGATTTTAGTGTTATGCCCGTGCATGCGTCCGCCGATTGAATCAGCCCCAGGCATGCAACCAATGTTGCAAATAATTTTATTTTGTGCATTTTGCTCTCCCTTTTGGGCTTATTATTTATCTTTTGTAGGGAAAAAGCACTAGGGGTGATTTCACATAAGATTTTATTTGCAATTTATAAATCAAGGGTATATAATACGCGACGCATTGGGGCATAGTTTAATGGTAGAACTCCGGACTCTGACAGCCCATATGCTGCACAACAAAAATTCCCAGATTACCCCATAATACAGATTGAATCACGGGCAAAAATGGCTGTTTAACATTTGTGCATATCACTGCATACAG
>JAZSNY010000026.1:0-16147 GCA_045536625.1 Candidatus Enterousia sp. | reverse complement strand
GAAAACTATAAATTTATGAAGGCCAATGTCGACCTGGGGGACTTTATTGGTATTACTGGCACGTTGTATCATACGACCGCAGGTGAATTAACGGTTCGTGTGTCGGGGTATGAGATTTTGTCCAAGGCCCTGCGCCCATTGCCGGAAAAATATCATGGTTTGACCGATATGGAAACCAGATATCGTCAACGTTACCTGGATATAATCGCAAACGAAGATACGCGTCGCACAATGAAAATGCGTTTTCAAATGTTACGTCTGATACGTGATTATTTGAACAATAATGGCTTTGTCGAAGTGGAAACGCCAATTATGCAGGTCGTGGCATCTGGTGCGGCGGCACGCCCATTTATTACGCATCACAATGCCCTGGATGCAGATTTCTATCTGCGTATTGCACCCGAATTATTCTTAAAACAGACAATTGCTGCCGGTTTTGATCGTGTCTATGAACTGGGCAAGAATTTCCGAAACGAAGGTATGGATGCCATGCATCTTCAGGAATTTACCATGTTAGAATGGTATGCGGCATATTGGGACTATCATCGTAATATCGACTTTTCCTGGAAAATGATTCAGAAAATATTAATGGATTTGCGTGGTTCGTTACAGATTGAATACCAGGGCACAAAACTGGATTTCAGCAAATACGAAGAAATTGATTATACCGCACGTATGAATGAATTATTGGGGGTTGATATCTTGGAATTTCGTGACACGGACGCATTAAAGGCGCAATTGGTATCTGCGGGTATGTTCCCGGCCGATGAATTGGAACCGTTAAAGTCTGTGCCCGCCATTGTAGATTATGTTTTCAAACGTAAAATCCGTGACCAGATTGTTCAGCCTGCAATTGTTCATAACTATCCGGCATATTTGATACCGTTGGCACGTCGAAATGACGCGGACAATCGTCGTATTGATATATTCCAGTTGATTGTATGCGGCGCCGAATTAATCAAGGCATATTCTGAATTGGTTGACCCAATTGTTCAGCGTGCAGCCTTTGAAGAACAGGCCGCGAACAAGGCCGCCGGTGACGACGAAGCCTTTGATTTGGATGAAGACTTTCTGCGTGCGATGGAACATGGTATGCCACCGATTTCTGGATTGGGTTTGGGTATTGACAGATTCTTTTCTATTATTGCCGACCAACCAACCCTGCGTGACGTTATATTATTTCCAATAATGAAGTAAACGGCCAAAGGGGGGTAAATTATGTCTTACATAGGTGCCGAAACAACCGCCCAAGATATTGCGGCGGAAAATGACCGGCGAAATTTAGTCGCGATAAATAAAGCCGTAGAGACAGGCCGCATAAATGAAGAGGCGGCCGAACATCTGCGTCTGTTGTATTCGGACAGCATGCATTGGTTCCGCGAAGTGTTTTATGTCCTGGGCAAATGTTTTGGTGCGCCCAAAGCCGCGGTTATGAAATATGATTATACAAGCGACAGCGCCATAGAAGAACCGATGCGTATTTCAGACATTAATCCATCATCCCCGTATATTGTTCAGCATCGTTTGGATGCCGACCCCATGCGGAATCAGTTTTTTACCAGTTCTGCCGGTCATAAAATTGATTTGGCGGTATCTTCTATTGTGACCGTAATTGTTGGTGCCCAGAAAAGCATTACGCGCGCCTTGGATAAAATAACGGGGAAATATTATTCTTCGTATGTTGACGAAGTGGCCAACACCGTGTATCGTGTTATTGCGGCGCATGAACGTGAAGCGTCCGCCCGTGCAATTTCTGCAAAAATCCGTGAAAAACTGACCGAGCGTTATATATCAACCCCGTCTGAAACGGTGCTGTCAATTATCGGTTCGGGACATGAACAAATTGCCGTGGAATTGGTGCGTGCACTGGACCGGATTGAACGTCCGCGCATGCGTCTTCAGGATGTTTGGCGTGTAAAGTGCCTGTTTGATTTAATTCCCCAGGCGCGTACATTTATTGAACGTATTCAGTCCATGATGCCCGACAGGATTTTGTCCGTGCGTGACTGTTTCTATAACATGCAAAATCCGCGAAATTATCGTGACGCCAAGATTATAATTAATATTGGTCCGAATCCCGAAACCGTTGTCCCGATGGAAATTATCTGTCAGGTACGTACCTTCTTTGAATTTGAAAACAAAACGCACTATGTTTATGAAGATTCCCGTAAAAAGAAGTGTACCAGATCGAACAGCCTAGAAGCACAACTGGCCGATTTTTACGAGCAGGGTGTAAAGTCCTATAATCGTATGATTTGTGATTGCCTGGAAGATTTATTTGAACGTGTTGGTTGGAATTTGTTGTATTCCCAGGGCGATTCCGTCACCATGTTCGAAGGTTTCCCCAAGGAATGTAGGCTGTATTATCCGCCCAAGGTATTGGATAATATAAATGAAAAACTGGATGACGCCATTGAAAACGAAGTTTTTTCCATAATAAATGCGCCAATAAAACTGTCGCGCGTACAACAGGCAAACATATTTCATTTCATGGCACGATTTGTCTTGGTATCTGCCATGCCATATATGCAGCACGACTGGGCAATGCCACAAACAACCCAGGCGGGCAAACTCTTTAACTTTGTCATGACCGAGGTTCAGCGATATTACAAGAAATAATATTTGCCCACAGATATGTGGGCGTTTTTATTCCCCTTGCATTAATTTAATAAAAATGTAAAAATCATATCAGGTTCTTATCGTGTTTAACAGAACCATAACTGCATAAGGAAAGGATAGAATTATGCGTCAAGGAAAAGTAAAATGGTATAACGGAAAAAAGTGTTTTGGATTTATTAGTCCTGACACCCCAAACGCAGATGGCAACACAGATGATGTATTTGTTCATTCAAGTTCTTTAAAGGCCGCTGGCATCAGATTTTTAAACGAAAACGACATTGTTGAATTCGAAGAAGAAGTTCGCAATGACAAATTATCTGCAACAACAATTGCGGTTGTGCAACGTGACGAAGAATCCGCCCGTCGTTTTCAGGAACGTCGTGCTGAACGCAGACGCGCCATCGAAGAACGCAAACAACGCGAAGAAAAATCTTCACGCCGTGGATTTGCATTTTGGAAAAAATAATTAATATCAATATTCCCCACCAAAGGGTGGGGATATTTTTATGTACGAAATTTTTCTTTACATCTTTCAATTTATTGAATACAATCAACACGTCGAACAAAAAAGGAAAGGACAAATGGCAGAAAAATCAGTAAAAAAAACCGCGACTAAAAAGACAGTTGCGAAAAAATCAGTTTCTAAACCGGCGGTCGCCAAGAAAACCACTGTTAAAAAGGCAACCAAGGTTGTTGCACCGGCCGTTGAAACATATCCATGCGGTTGTAACGCAGGGTGTGCATGCGGTGGTCATTGCGCGGAACATTCGTGCTGTGGTAAAAAGAAATGCTCATTTGGCCGTTTCTTGAAAAAATTGGTCGTATTTTTAATCATCTTTGCATTGGGGTTTGCAACGGCAAAAATGTGCTGTTTCAATAAATCTGGCAAGATGGGACCACGTCCGGAATTTGAAAACGGATGTTTGGTTGTCAAATGTCCAAAGATGGCGGAACGTGCCGAAATTATGGATACAAACAAGGACGGTTGTATCAATCGTGAAGAATTCCGTGCCGCGCGTAAAATGTTCAAGAAAAATGTGCGCCCACAACGTCATGGACATCCAGAACGTCCGGCGCATCCGGAAATGCCGGTGACTGATGCGCCCGTTGCAGAATAAATATTATTTCCCGCCAAATGGCGGGATTTTTTTCAAAGAATATTGCATTTTGATATCCGTGGTTATAGAATAACAAAAAAAAGGATTTATTATGTGGACAACAATTGCAATTATCGCCATAATTTTATTATATTTCATTTCTGTGTACAACGGACTGGTTGCACGTCGGAACCAGGTTCGCGAAGCATGGGCAACGGTTGATACACAATTAAAGCGTCGATATGATTTAATACCAAACCTGGTAGAAACGGTTCGTGGTGCGGCCAAACACGAATCCGAAACATTGTCTGCGGTAACAAATGCGCGTAATGTGGCCATGTCGGCCAACGGTCCCGCATCCGCCGATGCCCAGAACAAACTAACCCAAACATTAAAAAGTTTATTTGCGGTCGCCGAAAGTTATCCTGATTTAAAGGCTAACCAAAATTTCCTGGAATTACAACGCGAATTGGCTGATACGGAAAATAAGATTCAGGCAACTCGTCAATTTTATAATACGGTTGTAATGGGGCTGAATACCCAAATTGAACAGTTTCCGTCAAATATCGTTGCGAATATGTTTGGAATTTTGCCCGAAAAAATGTTTGAAATTGATGAAGCCGAAAAGGTTGCGCCACAGGTTAAATTTTAATGCCACAATCATTCACACTGAACACCATATCGATCAAATTGGTCGACGTTTTGATTTGGCCGAACAACTGCGCGATGAAATTAGTGTAAAAAACACCTGCCATTACAGAAAATACTTGATTTTTCAAATAAAACACTATAAAATACCCCCGCTGGGTAACCAGAACTGATTAAACAATGGTGCTTTTTTGGTCCCATTTGTGATAAGGATTCTGTTCTAACCCGCCCGGCACCTAAAAACCAAAATAAAAGGATAAAATTATGGCAAGAGCAGGCGCAAAGCGCAGCACACGTAAATTAAAGATTGGACGTTCTTTGGGCGTTAATCTGTGGGGCCAGGCAAAATCCCCATTTAACAAACGTAAATATAAACCGGGGCAGCATGGTCCAACTTCTCGTGGTGGAAATTCTTCTGATTATGCAAAGCAGCATCGCGCAAAGCAGACCCTAAAGGGCTATTATGGTAACGTTGGCGAAAAGAAATTCCACAAGTATTATTTAGAAGCGACCAATATGAAGGGCGATACCCCTGAAAATTTGATTGGTTTGTTGGAACGTCGTTTGGATGCGGTTGTATATCGTGCAAAATTGGCACCAACGGTATTTTCGGCACGCCAGTTAATCAGCCATGGTCACGTGTATGTTAACGGCAAACGTGTTAAGATTGCGTCGTATCGTGTAAATCCGGGTGATGTCATCACGGTCAGCGAAAAGGCAAAACAGATGCCATTGGTTGTATTGGCGTTGGAATCTGCGGAACGCAACTTTGCGGATTATGTATCGGTTGACAGTGCAAACTTTACTGCGACGTTTGTTCGTGTTCCTGCGTTTGAAGACGTTCCATATCCGGTTCAAATGTCTCCGGAATTGGTTGTCGAATTCTATTCCCGTTAATAGATGTTTCGGATGTAAAAAACCGCCATATTGGCGGTTTTTTCGTTGACTATTTCGGCGTGTGTGCTAGTATCACCACGCAAATCAACAAAGGTATTTTTTATATGTTAAACAAGAAACTGTTTCCGGGAATAACCCACGAAGAAATGTTAAAAAAAGAACAAGAAGAGATTCAGTGCAAAATCGCACAGGAAAAAAAAGAACAACAGGCAAAAAAGAAGCCGAACGTCAGTCAAAACGCAAAAAATACGCTCTGCCTGAAACAGACGTAATGTCCAATCAAGAAATCAGAAAAGATTTTATCAGAAATCTTTTGGCTTTTAACGCGATGGCATTCCTGGCGGGCAGTTTTTTGTGGACATTATGGGGCATGTCATTAAACAGTGCCGGGGGTAATTCTGACCGTATCGCGATAAATCATACACCCTATGCCCAGGCTTTGCGTGATGCGTATGTTCCGATATCTAATGGAAAAACGAAAAAATTAAATCAAACAACTTATATCGAGCGTGGCAAATTTGCGCCTACTATTGGTTGGACTGCAAATATGCTTGTTATGTTGATGGGGCTTATTGGGGCTACTGTTATTGCACGCCGACAGAAGATGAACGCAGACTATATAACGTTGCATAATGATACCGTTGACATGATGTTGGATTTGGAAGATTTTAAAGGTAATTATAATTTAAATACATACCAGGTTGCACGCATGATAAACAATATGTCGGGTATAATTCGTGAAATGTCAGAGGATAAACGGATATACTTTGATATGATTTTAGATGGTCGGATTAATATCCGTAAAAATGATACGTTCTTGAAAATGGCAACACATATCATGCAGGGACACCTGGCAGGGCATCCCAACGATATAAATAAAATATTAGATGTTTATAATTGGCAGTCGGTTCCATTTGATTTGTTAACCGAATACGACAAATATATTATCGACAAAAATTACAGAACGCGTTAAAAAATCCCCCGGAATGGGGGATTTCTTATTCGGCCAATGTCCCAACCGACATTGTTATACGACGAATGCCGCTGCTGATTGATTTTTCTTTGTTTATGCGTGCCTTTAATATTTCACCGGTGTGATAAATATGTGTCCCGCCGCACAATTCGCACGAAACGTCGCCCGCGGTGATAACCTTGACCTTGTCGCCATATTTTTCACCAAACAGCGCCATCGCACCCTTTTTAATGGCATCTTCCATGGACATTTCGTCATGTTCAACGGGCATATCCATTTCAATCCATTTGTTTACCAAATCTTCGACCGCTTGTTTTTCTTCGGCCGTCATGGCACGCCCAAAAGAAAAGTCAAATCTTACAGAATCGGGGCTAACCTTGGATCCACGTTGTTCAACGTCTTCGTTTAATACGCTGCGTAATGCCGCCTGCAACAGGTGCGTTGCCGTATGCGCACGTGCGGTCTGTTGACGTATATTGGCATTAATTACTGGGCGAACAATATCTCCGACAGAAACCTGTGATGTTAATGTACCCTTGTGGATAACGACGGCGTCAACACGTGCGGCCTCGGTCACGTTCATGACCGTGTCATCGGCGCGCTTTAATTCGCCACTGTCGCCAACCTGGCCACCCTGGGTACCATAGAAATTTGTTTTATCCAACGCGATTTCGACATCTTCGCCTGCGTTTGCGGTTTCGACAAATTCCCCATTGCGCAGAATCGACAATACCCGCGATTCCATATCAACGGGCGCATACTTTGCCGTGTCATCTGTGCCCACCAAATCCGTTTGCGATTCCCAGAATATACGTGTGCCCTTGGTGTTTGCGCGACTACGTTCTTTTTGTTCCGCCATGGATTTTTCAAATCCCGCGACATCCACATCAATATTTCTATCGCGCAGAATCATTTGCGTTAAATCCAACGGAAAACCGTACGTATCAAACAGTTTAAACGCCACATCCCCCGGCAACACATTATTGTTCAGTTTTGGGATTTCGTTTTCCAACAACTTCATACCATTTTGCAACATATCCGCAAAGGCATTTTCCTCATTTTGAATAATTTCAACAACGCGTTTTTCTTCGCGTGCCAATTCTGGATATGCATCACCCATTTCTGTTATCAACGCAGGGTATAATTTGGACAACAGCGCGCCTTTGTGTCCCAAAATTTGACCATGTCGCATCGCGCGGCGCAGGATACGCCGTATTACATATCCACGATCTGAATTAGAAGGCAGTACGCCATCTGCGATTGCAAAACCGACCGAACGCAGATGATCTGTTATCACCTTGAAACTGGAAATATTTTCCGAAGTTTCTGCAACACCTGTAATATCGGAAACTGCACGTTTCAGGTTTACAAATAAATCTGTATCATAGTTATCCGTTTTACCCTGTAAAATTGCGGCAACACGTTCCAGGCCCGCACCGGTATCCACGTTTTGTTTGGGCAGCGGGGTTAAATTACCACTTGCGTCGCGGTCGAACTGCATAAACACATCGTTCCAAATTTCAACCCAACGCCCACCGTCTTCATCCGCGCTGCCCGGCATCCCGCCCGGTAAATCGGCGCCCATATCATAATGCATTTCCGTACATGGCCCACATGGCCCGGTATCCCCGGCCGACCACCAGTTATCTTTATCCCCCAGCAATATTGCATCTTTGCCAGCGACCCTTTTCCAAATTTTTGCGGCATCAGTATCGCTATAATGTGTCGTCACAACAATACGATTTGGATCCAGTTTAAACACTTTGGTCAACAGTTCCCACGACATTTCAATTGCGCCTTCTTTGAAATAGTCGCCAAAGGACCAATTTCCCATCATTTCAAAAAAAGTATGGTGGCGACCATCAAATCCAACATCTTCCAGGTCGTTATGTTTCCCCCCCGCCCGGATACATTTTTGCACGTCTGCCACACGTGGGGCAAATGCGGGTTCTGTCCCCTGTAAAATCCCCTTCCATGGTACCATACCTGCAACTGTAAACAGCAACGTTGGATCGTTTGGTATCAGTGATGCCGACGGTACAATTTTGTGCCCCTTGGATTCAAAATAGTCTAAAAAAGCCTTTCTTATTTCATTGTATTTCATGGTAATCCCTTGTGTTTTTCGGGGCTATTGTATAAATATTGCCCACCGGTTTCAATCAGATATTTGCGTTTTTATAATTTTTTTATGCGTTTTCTTCTTGTCCCGCCGGGGCGGCATCTGTGACCAATGCAGCGCGCACTGCGGCATCATATTTTGCAATCACGGCCATTATTTGTTTGTGTGCATTCTTGGCGGGCTGAATCAGCATTCCGTATTTTGTTGGCGTCGTATCAATGTCTGTTGCGATATAGTTTATTGTATCCATGTAAATAGGTGTCGCATCCGGATTATTATGTCGTGCAACAATATTCAGTGTGGACCACATCATCATATCAACTGGTGGTCGAAAGTTAATAGATTCATCTATGTCTGAAATCTGGGGATGAATTTTATGCAACACGTATGCCATTTTTAAAACATACTCGGTTCGTACCATGGTTCCCGCCAAACCAACATGTGGCCGCACCAAGTAAATGTTTTCATTATCAATAAAAAAATTATTTTTGTCTTTTATTACACGCAGTACATCAATCAGTCTGGTACGTATTACCGCCATATTTTGAATTAACGCAAAGTGATTTTTGCCAACACTTGGCACGTCCACATTTAACAGTATATCATCATCATCTGAAAAAACGAACCAGTCGGCATGTATGTTATGCTGTTGTATAAAATCAATTATGTTTAATCGTGCATTCCGCAAACCGACATTGTGTTCGGAATTAATAATATATAATTTCCCTTTATATCCCATATTCCTAATTTTGCGGCGAGTAATCTTGGTTTCCGGATTATCGTTGTGGATAATTATCGTCACATGTTTGCCCAACTGTGCCATTCCCGACATTGATATCATCAGGTTTTCATTATAATACGTGGTCAGTCCCACAATAACACGCGACTTATTAAACAGCATATGAAAATATTAAATAAAACTTTCCCAAATTGCAATCAGATAGTTTTTTATGATATAATGGAACAAAAGCAGGGGATATAAATTCATGAAACCGACTATGATGTTTGCGGTTGTGATGATGACCGCCATAATATTGATGACTGCATTTAATATTACGCTTGGCCCGACCGAGGTTGTATCAGTATCCGCAACCAACGCCCCCAATGCCTTGTACGTATGCCCCGCGGGTGGTGGCATGTGGGAAACCTTGGCTAATGGTTTTTCAATGTTTCGTCGTCCATTAATAATTGGATTTTTCTTTGCTTTAATCGTGTTACTTTTTACATGGGGATGGGCGCTATATCAAAATTTATTAAAGGACAAATTTGTGCGCGATGCGTTTAAAACCCCATGGTCTTTTACCAAATTATTATTTTGGGCGGTTGTGATAATGTCCTTGCTAATGGCGACCCCAAATTATTTTCGTACGGTACATCTGACGGGCGCATCTGGTGATTGGGTTTTATGCGATAACAATACGCCTGGCGCCCGGCCGGTACGGGCGTCTGCCGTTCACAGATAAATAAAAACGTCGATTTTTATTTCTTGCACATCAATCACAAATGCAAAAAACAGGGCTTTTTTAATTATTGTCTTGACATAAAGCGCGGATTTCTTTACGATTCGGACAAGCAGTACAGGAAAAGTCCTTTGGAACTGCGGGACACCTTTGTAAAAAATTTCTATGAAAGGAGAAACATATGAACAAACAACAATTGATTGAAGCTATTGCGAACGAAGTCGACGTAACCAAGGCCACAGCCGCAGGTTGCTTGGATGCATTTATTAACACGGTTACCAAGGTTTTGAAAAAGAAAGGCGAAGTACGCTTGGTTGGTTTTGGTACATTCGCAACTGCAAAGCGCAAGGCAACAACGGGCCGTAACCCACAGACGGGCGAAGCAATCAAAATTCCAGCTTCTACCCAACCTAAGTTTAAACCAGGCAAGGCTTTGAAAGATGCTTTGAACTAAGTTTATCTTGAATAAAAATCCCCCGATTGGGGGATTTTTATTGTAAATATGTTCTTGCAAAAAAGCTAGGCGCCACGTATAATCTGGACGCAGATTAAATTCTTTTTGGAAATCAGGGTATTTTGTATGAAAAAGAACAAAATTATTAATATTATTGAAATTGATGGTCGCGATGCGCGATTCCAATCGGGAATCGAACGGTATTTAAAAATTGTAAATGAACAAATGCCGGATTATGTAAAGACATTGCGTATAATCTTTTATTGGTCGCCCGAATTTAAAGAGGTTCGCATAACCCAATCTGAACAAGAAATATCGGTTTATCATCCGGTGGGATATCCGGGGTCTGCATTGTTCGAAGCGGTTATTGCATTTGCCGGCGCGCGTATTTCCCAAATGGAAAACTTAATTATAAAAAGCAATTGCCTTGGATTTGAAGGGTTGGCGTATTCCTTGCGGTCGCGTTTTTATGCGCGTACGATTGCGGCGCTGCATTGTTTGCCCCATCGGGCCAGTGGTAAATTGGGGGCCTTTCCTCAAAACGATGCTTTGTTTAATATGGATCATGTAATTTTGGTCTGTGATCACGGCCGTGAATATCTGGAAGGTATCAAGAACAAGCGTGACCATACCGTTATTTACAATGGTATTGATGTGCCCAAGGTTGATTTAAAGAAAAAACCAAACGATGGCGTGTTTCGTTTCTTGTTTGCGCACGGTTGGGGCGCGCACAAGGGGTTGGAACGAATTTTGCCCGCGATTAAAAAGGTTTCCGAAACACATAAAATAGAAGTAATTGTTGTTGGTGGGTCTGACCCAACCAATCCGATTTTTGATAAAATTCAGGGGTTGCCGATTACCAAGGTTGGCCTGTTGGAACGCCCCGAAGACATGCAAAAATACTATGAAATGTGCGATTGTGCATTGTTTGCCTCTTTGTCCGAGGCTTGCTCGTTCGCAGGAATTGAAGCCATGGCCTATGATATGCCTATCATCAGCAGTGATGCCGCCGGTTTGGTTGAAATGTTTGGCAAGGGGGCGCTGTACGTACAATCAAATGAAAAGTGCGAATTGGATACGGACGAATATGCGCGTCAAATGATACGTGTTATTGAAAATCCATCCCTGCGTACCAAGTTGGGGATATTGGCATATGCCCGCTATAAAGAACGCTATACGGCCAAGAAAATGGGGCGTGACACGGTCCGCCTTTATGAAAAATTGTTGGGATGGAAATAAAAAAAACGCCATTTGGCGTTTTTTATCGTCCTTTTAAAATTCGTGCTTTGTTTTTATCCCACTCGCGTTGTTTGATTGTTTCGCGTTTATCGACTTTATTTTTACCGTATCCAATTCCCAACAGTACCTTTAATTTACCGCGATTATTGAAATACAGTTTCAATGGCACAATGGTTGCGCCTTTTTCCTGTAATTTCCCAATCAGACGGTTTATTTGATTGCGGTGTAACAATAATTGGCGACTGCGTCTTTCGTCAAAGTTCACAATACGGGCCGCGGTTGGTAATTTCTGAATTTCTACCCCCGCCAAGAACAGGTTGTCGCCCCGTCTTTGAACAAATCCGTCAACAATCGTCACCAACCCATATCGAATTGATTTTATCTCTGCCCCGGTCAGGGAAATTCCGGCCTCGATAGTGTCTTCAATAGAATAACTAAACCGCGCCTTGCGGTTTTCTGAAACCTGACCTGATTTAATAATTTGTCTTGCCATAATGTACGCATTTTATATTAATAAAATACTAAAAGCAACCTATCTATTTCCAATAATCTGGGATGCTGTCATAATCCGACAGGCCTGCTGCATTGTAATACATATCGCCAACCTGGGTATCTGTGGCATTAGGCCATTTGTTATATATGTACATGCCGTTAATGGTTGCTGACTTTCCTGTCAGGCTATTGCAATCGGCGAACATTCTGCTCAGAGTCCCGTTGCCCAGGTTATCTCCCAACGTATCAAACAGCCCTTCGGGAATATGTTCCAAATTATAACACCCCTCAAACATGCTGTAAAACATATAATCTGTGGATATGCTTGTTATTCCCTCAAATAATGTTGCTGGGATTTCTCTAAGGGCTTCATTATACATAAACGATCCCGTAAACCTTGGTTGTGATCCATCTGCTAATGTCGGGAAAACACGTCCCAAACGACCATACAGTTTTTCTATGCTCCAATAATCAGACATCGTTATCGCTGGTATCGCAGGTATCCAGTTTCCTGGGAATATTGTGGTCTCATACGCAGTTGCAACGCCGCCTATCTTTACAATATACTTCCCCATTGTGTCATAGCGATGTGATACGATATACTCAGATAAATTGTTTCTTGTAATATTTTCAACGGTCCCATCTCCCCAGTCTATGACAAAATTACCCTGGACCGACAGCAAAAAATTAAATTCATTTGTGCCATCAATTAATTCGATTGCAAATGGGTATTCTGGACTGGTGACCCCGTCATCATAAATATCTTCTGTGGGGTCATCTGGATTTGATGGGGTAACTCTTATTAATTCTGTAACGGCTGTATCTGTGGCAATCGTGTCTGCGGCAACCATGGTCGCGAATTCGCAGTTTCCATAATCTGTGGTTTTGTTTTTGTTTAGTATTTCGTTTGCTACATCTATTGTGGTCAACAGATACTTCATATTTGCGACGACTTGTGGATTGGTTAACTCTGTATTATACGGTATGGATATGTTCCATTTTTGTTGTATAGAATTATGGATATATTCAACATTTACAACTTGTGCGGCTTGTGCAACAAATATGAACCAAAAACCAAACAATATTGCAAATAAATTTTTCATCATGGTGACGGTCACCTATTGTGCATTGGGTAACGGTGGGGTGGGTACGACCAACGTGCCCGATATTGTATATGTGCCCGCCATTGTTTGATTGGCTGATTCTGATATATCTACTTTGTTATTGGATGATTTATTGACGTATTCTATTGATGCGATATCGGCATGTGCCACATGTACGGGCATTACACACAGAAAAATCAATAAAGCTAGTCTCAAGTTTAAAATCCCCCAAATAAAAACCGCATTGATAAATCAAAAGCGGTTGGAGGTTCGAAACTATAATGTAGAATAGTGTGGTGTATTCAATATATTCCACCAACCCTCCAACCCCCGGTTGGAGAAAGCGCCCATATCTCAGGGCTCTACATTATCGGGTTTCGACACCCCGTCACGACAACACACCGCGACAGAGTAATTATAGTCAATTTTAAAAACTTTTACAACCGCAAAATTAATAACTGCCTAATAAGCAAACTAATGTTTGCGTTATTTTATAAAATCACCCCTCTCTTGCACAGAGAGGGGCGCATGACAATTATAAATCTATCTTCGGATACAGTTTTTTTACATTATTGGCCAGTATAGATTCTAATTCATCTATTTGCAAACCTTTAATTTCGGCCAATACGCGCGCGGTTTCAATAACCATTGCGGGTTCACACGTCTTACCGCGGTGTGGAACGGGCGCGCAGTACGGCGCATCCGTTTCAATAACAATCCGGTCAATCGGGATTTTTGCAAAGGTATCACGAACCTCGGTCGCGTTTTTAAAGGTTAAAATACCACTGGCAGAGAAAAAGAATCCACGGTCTAACATTTTTTTTGCCAAATCCCACGAACTGGTATAACAGTGCATAACACCACGTACATCGCCGGTCAAAATGTTTGCTGTGTCTTCTTCGGCATCGCGTGTATGAATTGCCACGGGCAGGGCGTGTTTTTTTGCTATTTCCAACTGTTGTTCAAACAGTTCGATTTGTTGTTTCGTGTTGTCTGAATTGTAATGATAATCCAGTCCAATTTCACCAATTCCAACAACGCGCGGATGGTTTATAACGGCGTCGGTCAAATATTTTGTGGCATCATTTGGTGCGTATTCTGGGTGGATTCCAATGGTGCAAAAAATATTATCATTTTTTTCTGCCAATTCCAATGCCGCCGGAATGTCGTCGGGATTCGCGGTCGGGCAAATCATAATCCCGATTCCCGCATCTACGGCGCGTTGGATAACGCCATCTGCTCCATCGGAATATTTATCGGTCAGATGGCAGTGCGTATCTATAAACATTTCTTTATTTCCATTATTATCTTAAAGATTCCGATTTCCGGCTCCAGATATATATTCTTGATATCTGCGATTGCATGTGTGACCCCGGGATACAAATCCGCCAATCCAAAGTGGGCAATCGCATCTAACAGTATCCCATGCAGTTCCGGATACGGGGCAATTTTTTTTGCCAATATCATGACGTCTGCACTGTTGCTGTGTTCGTTTGACAATAATTCAATCAGTTCGGCATATATCGCATCGCCCCCCGATTTTTTCAGGTTTGCAATCTTCCCGAAACTGCCATTGCACAGGCGCAGGGTTTCGGTGCTGACCTCGTCCTCGGTAATAAATTTTGCGCATAAATCACGTAATTGGGATATGCTCAACGGTCGCATTTTTTCAACACGTGAACGCGAACGCACCGTCGGCAATACGTTTGCCAACTGATGCACGACCAGTAAGAACAGCGTTTTTGCCGGCGGTTCTTCCAATAATTTTAATATTGCATTTGATGCCGCGGTATTTAATTGGTCCACAGAATCAATCAAAACAACGCGCCAATCGCCCGACATAGATGACATTTGCATCTTGTCAATCATTGCGCGTACGGTATATACGGATATAACCTTGCCATCTGGTTTGGGTTTCCCGTCTTTGTCGATATTGCGATCCAGATCAATTATAAAAAAGTCCCCGACATTTCCATAAACCATTTTGGCAATCTTGTACGCCAATGTTGCCTTGCCAATTCCCATTGGTCCGGTCAACATCCATACCGGATGTATCGGGTGCACATCACGTTGGTCCCACGCCGCCATAAAGTTGCGCAAAGTATCCGCATGCCCCACCAGATAGTCATTATCCATCGGGTGTGGAAAGTTGTATTCATTAATTATCTTTTTACGTGGTGCCATTTCAAATCCACCCAAACATTACCTTGATATTCTGCATTACGCGCCCCATGAAACGTATCTTTCGCACAGATTCCGCCGCAATCATCGGTGCACGTGCAATCACACGTCCGTTTTGTTCTGCAACTAATTCGCCAATTTTATCTCCCGCATTAACGGGGGCGGCTATTGGTTCGTCAAAGCGTGCCAACACACGCACCCCCGCCAAGCCGTCATTTTTATTAACCGTGATTGCAAAAGTCTTGTCGACTGTTGCCACAACCGATGGTTCACGACCATACCATACGGGTATTTCTGTTATTGTATCCCCGGGTCGATAAAAGACCTTGTTCGTTGTGGTTGAAAATCCGTATTCCAATAATTTTTTCATTTCGGCCGCCAATGCATCGTGTCCCTTGCCGTTAAAGCCATTTATAACCGCCACCAATCTGCGGTCACCAACCTTGGCACTTGCCACCATGCCATAGCCACCCTGGGTCGTGTGCCCGGTTTTAAGGCCATCTGCCCCACGCATGTTGAACAGTAATTTGTTATAGTTTACGGTATGTGTTCGCCCCCATTCACGACACCAATCGGTCTTGTGTTCTTTGAATTCAAAACGTTTTGTCGCAAACAAGGGATAAATGTCCGGGTAATCCGAAATCAGATGCTGACCCAATATGGCCAATTCCCGACTTGTCATCAAATTGTTTGGATTGGGCAGTCCGCTTGCGTTGCCAAATGTTGACTTTTCCATCCCAATGCTACGGGCCTTTTTCTCCATCATTGCGGTAAAGGCGCCCTCGCTGCCGGCCAATTTTTCTGCGACAACAACAGACGCGTCGCCAAGTCGGAGGCCAAGCGGTCTTAGGAAGACAAACCAAAT
>JAZSNY010000001.1:0-8914 GCA_045536625.1 Candidatus Enterousia sp. | reverse complement strand
GGGGAATCTCATGTAGCGTTTGTACACTACGATTCCCCCATTTACTTTATCTATACCATTATCTTTTATTTTATAAAATTTGTAGCATATCTGCACTTAAACCCACAACCTTATGTAGCGTCTGTACACTGCGGTTGCGGGTTTAATTGCATCTATAACCATTATCTTTTATGTTATTGTTGTTGGTTGCAGAAAAAAATCCCCCTTTTGGGGGAATTTGTTTTTTTGGGGGGGTTACGAAATCTTTTCAACCCGGCGGATGCGGCGTTCAATTGCATCAAACGGACTTTCCAGGAATGTTTGGGCAATCAGAAACGCGACTTCTATATCAATGTCATCTGCGGCCAAGGCCAACACGTTTATATCGTCGTGGAAACGGTCGTCGCGGGCCTGGGATGGGGTGCAACAGCGTGATGCGCGGACATGGCGATAGCGGTTGGCCGCAATCATTACACCGGCGCCCGTGCCACAAATAATAATGCCACGTGCGTTTTTATCATCAATCATTGAATCGGCCAATGTTGCGGCGACGTCCGGATAATCGGCGGGGACGTTTGGGTTATCAACCCCCAGGTTTACAACGTTATATCCCGCGGCAGATAACATTTCGATTAAGTATAATTTTAACCCTGCCCCACGATGATCGGCGGCAATAAAAACCCTAGAAACAGTTTTGTTCATTGTCTTCCC
Source organism: Candidatus Enterousia sp. (assembly GCA_045536625.1). GTDB lineage: Bacteria > Pseudomonadota > Alphaproteobacteria > Rs-D84 > Rs-D84 > Enterousia. Next base: position 8,224 of record JAZSNY010000001.1, on the reverse strand, counting down.
CCTTGCGTTTAGATAGTTTGCATTCCAAACCGGTGTTGCCGGTTATGTTTAATGTGCGGTATGATAGTGTGCCCGTCATTTGCGCCGCGCTGAATATGTTTGCGGTGTTTACAGTTGCCGGGCCGTCCAATGTGCCGTGCAAAAATAGAACCGGTGTGTGTACTTCGCCGACAACGCGTCCGCCACGACCAATTACGACAGTTCCCGCGCAGATTGTGCCGATGACTTCGCCGTGAATTTGGACGGTATGGTCGGTTTTTATATCGCCCGTTAATTTGCACCCTGCCCCAATGATAGTGGGTGATTGTTTTTCTGATGCGTTTGTAAATGCCAACATGCTTTTATTCTTCCTTTACAAATTTGGTTGGGTCAAATGGTGCGCCCTTGTACCGTATTTCATAGTGTAAATGCGGACCTGTGGAACGGCCCGATGACCCCGCCAGGCCAACCACAGTGCCGGGACGAACCCAGTCGCCACGTGATACCAATATTTGCGACAGGTGGGCATATAATGTTGTAAAGCCCAGGCCATGGTCAATTTCAACGGTTGTGCCGTATCCAACGCGTTCGCCCGCCGATACCACACGGCCCGGCGCCACCGCCATTAGTTCTGTGCCTATTTTACCGGCAAAGTCAATGCCACGATGTTTCTTGGGTTTTCCGGTAAATGGGTCGTTTCGTGTGCCATAATTTGATGTTACGCGGGAATTTACCGGTTTACCCAGTGGCAGAACCTCGTTTAATCTGCGCAGACCACTCCAACGTTCAAGGCCGTCCGCCAATTTTTGATATTTTTCGTCCAGTTTGGCGTCAAAATCAATCGGAGTAAATGCCGAACCGACCAATGGATTTGTGTATTTGTTTGCGTTGCGTAACAGATAGTTTTCGTTTAGTCCCAGGGATATAATCGTGCTGTTGATGCGTTTAATGCTTTTTTGTAATTCTTCGGTGTTTTCCCGGGTCAGTGCGGTGACCGTGTCAACAATGATGTTGTCGGCGTCTGCAATTTGGGTCATGGATTCGATAATTTGGTTGTTGCGACGTTTAAGTTCTTCGTTTTCGGCGCGTGTTAGTTCATATTCCATGGATAATTCGGATAATTTTGCAAATTCAGGTTCAAAATCTTCGTTGCCCAACATTTCTACAATTCGTGTGCGCAGAAAGTCCAATTCCCCCCATGTTTTTATGCGGGAATTCATTAATTTTTCTTTTTCGCCGTCTTTTAATTTGTTTGAATTTAATACCTTGTCATCAATAACGTTCAAATCGCGTACAAGGTTGTTGTACTTGTTCAAATAGGTCTGTAATTCAGACATATGGCGTTCGTGTGTGGCACGCGTTTCTTCCAGTTGTTGTGTGCGCTTTTGTAATAATGGGCGATGGTAAACGAACACGTATGTTGACCAGGTTGCCCACACAAACAGGCCAATTTTGCCGCAAAAACGCGTAAAACGCCAAAAACTGCTTTGGTTATATGTATAAACATTGCCACGTGGTGTGTCCATTACGGTAAATTCGCGTGGGGGAAATATACGCGAAATCACGCGCCAAATGGCACGAAATGGGGATGTGATAAAAGCCCACAGTGACGTAAAGTACCGTGTTATAAAGTTTATCATTTTGTGGTAAGTGTAGACAAATAATTATTAATAGTCAAGCCGTCGCGTAAAATAGGTTCGCAATTCATGGGCAGGCCCGGGTGTAAAACACTGATGCCGTGGGTGCCCAGACGGCCAGATATTAATACACGTTCGGCGGTGCGTTTTGCGCCAAATAATGGGAATACGTTGATGTCACCTAATTTTTGTACCATTTGTGCGATGACAATACCAATCGTTGATGCGTCGGTTATTATGCAAAACGTGCCCATTGGGCGAACGCGTGCAATACAGCGTGATACCCATGTTTTCAAATCTGCGTTGTGGTGGGCTTTATGATGCGCAGGTGTCCCATTAAAGTATGGTGGATTGGTTACCACCAGGTCAAATGTGCGGTTCGTGCGCCATGTAGTTATGTCGGCGTTTATTAGTTCTATTTCTGTGTTATTTAATTTTGCGTTTTGTGTACACGCCTCTAACATTTCAGGATTGATGTCCAGGCCTGTGATTTGTGCGTGTGGGTTATGGGCGTGTATGCACAAGGCCACCCCGCCCGTTCCAATGCCAACATCCAGTATAGTTTTTGCTGTGTTTTGCGCAAAGGTCGCCAACCATACTGCGTCCGATGTAGGATTGTATATACCACGGTGGATTTTTACACGTCCACCCAACAGGGTAAAAAATTCTTGTGTTGTGCCCATACCTATTTATAATAAAGCATAGAAAATAAAAGGCAAGCTTATGTTTGATGGTATTATGGTTGTGGAAAGTGCGGTCAGTGCATTTAATAATGCAGCGTTGTGGGGGCCGGCTTTTATGTGGTGGGCATTGTTGGCATTGCCATTGTTTGTGGTGGTGTTTATGTGCGGTGGGTATTTGGCGCGTCGTGTGGGTTTTTGTCGTGAAAATATGCAATCGCGTATGGCAATGTGGGTGTCGCTGTTGATTTTATTGTGGGTGATTATGTTTGGTGGAAATTATGGTGTGTTGCGTGATGGAATTTCTGTTTTGCCAATGATGAACGCGGTAATAGTGTTCTTGGGGGCCTTGTTTGTGTCTTCATATTTGCGTGATGTTGTGTGGAATGGTAAAAAATGGCAAAAGTGGTTACTGGGGGCAAGTGTGTTGTTGGCGGTGGGGTTGTCTGATGTGCATACGTGGTGGGGGCCATTGTTGCAGATTTGTGCGTTTTGTGTAGGTGCGGTGTTGGGCCGCTTTGCGCGTGGACAAATGCGTCCAATTGCGGGAACAGTTTTGATTATGCTGATGACTGTGACTGCAATTTTAATGCAACCAGAATTTTACAGATTTGGCCAATTGGGCAATTTGACCGCCGTGCATTTGTTGGCGGTTTTGATGTTTGGGGTGGTGGCGATGGCATTGGTCGTTGTCGCAAATGTTTCGGCGCGTGCCAGGATTAGAGACAGGGTATTTTTTAAACTAAGGTGGTTGATGCGGGTGATATGTGCGCTGGGGGGGGCGTTGTTCCTGTTGACCGAGGCCGTGCCAGTTTTTTTGGGATTGTTGGTATGTGTGGCGGGATTATTTGCAATGTCGGTGTGGCATGCACAAAGTATTAATGGTGTGTTGGTGGATAAATTGTTCGCAATGCTGTTGATGGTGTTTGGGGTAATAACGGTTATGCCCGTGATAACCTGTATGGGGATTTTGTGTTGGGTAAATACTCCGCAGATTAATTTTTGGCGGGAAATACGGGCTTTGTTATAGTTTGTTATATTTATTGAATACCATTTTGCGATAATATGATGTATTATTTGTACCGTAATTAATTAGAAAAAAGCGAGTTTTATTATGGCAATACATCCAACGGCGATTATTCACGAAGGTGCAAAACTGGGGGCGGATTGTAAAATTGGCCCATATTGCATTGTGGGCGCCGATGTTGTTTTGGGGGATCGTGTGGAATTGGTTTCCCATGTTGTGGTTGATGGAAAAACATCTATTGGTGACGATTCCATTGTTTATCCGTTCGCTGTTGTCGGCGTGATGAGTCAGGATTTAAAGTGGCAGGATGAAAATACAATGACCGGCGTGCGTATTGGCAAGCGCTGTAAAATCCGTGAATATGCGACAATTCATTCGGGAACGCCTGCATCCGACGGGACTGTTATTGGTGATGACTGTCAGATTATGGTTAATGCGCACGTTGCACATGATTGCAAGGTTGGAAACAGTGTAGTTATGTCGAATTTGGTGCAGTTGGCTGGACATGTAGAGGTTGAAGATTTTGCGATTATCAGTGGTGGCGCAATGGTTTTACAGTTTGCGCGTATTGGACGTAATGCATTTATTGGGGGCATGTCGGGCGTTGGTAATGATGTGTTGCCATATGCGATATATGATGGAAATCCACGTGCCGTATATCGTACGATTAATCGTGTGGGGTTGATGCGCCATGGGTTTACAAACGAAGATATGCATGCGATACATGCGGTGTATTCGGCCGTATTTCGTGGTGGTGAAGGTACGGTTTCGGAACGCTTGGCCAAGGTGCGCAAAGAAGTAAAAAATAATAAATACGCCATGGATGCGATTGATTTTATTGAAAACCGGTCCAAGCGTGGTATCGGCACATCCAAAAATGCAGAATAAAAAATTAAAGGTCTTTATAATCGCCGGCGAGGTTTCTGGGGATGTCCTGGGGGGGCGTATTATGTCCGAAATGCCGGATGTTGAATTTATCGGTATCGGTGGTGAAAATATGCGGGCGGCTGGGTTAAGGTCGTTATTTCCGATGTCTGATTTGGCGGTGATGGGCGCGGTCGAGGTATTGGCGCATGCGCGCACTTTGATGCGTCGTATTAAACAAACCGTTGATGCGATAATTGCAGAGCAACCCGATGTAGTAGTGTCGATTGATGCACCCGGATTTGCAAAAAGTGTTATAAAACAAATCAAAAAACGTGCCGATGGGTGTGATTTAATTACAAGTGGGTTAAAATTTCATCATGTTGTTGCGCCCCAGGTATGGGCGTGGCGCGCGGGACGCGCAAAAAAATATGCACGTACGTTTGATAAACTGTATGCGTTTTTTGATTTTGAAGTGCCCTATTTCACCAAGTATGGTTTGGATACAGTGGCGGTTGGGCATCCGATTGCGGATGGGTTGGTTGGTAAATATAAAGCGGGAAAGAAGCAGACAGAGAAAATCATAACCCTGGTCCCGGGCAGCCGGATGAGCGAGGTTAAACGCCTGATGCCGTTGATGCGTGATGTGGTTGATATGTTGGCGCGTAACGGATATATGGGGTATCGTTTTGTTATTCCAACGGTTGAAACAACCGCCGAATATGTAAAACAACAGGTGGCCGGGTGGCGTGTAAAGCCGGAATTGGTGCCCGCATCGCAACGATATGATATTTATGCCAAGACGTATATTGCGATTGTGGCCAGTGGTACTGTGTCGGCCGAATTGGCAATGTTGCATGTGCCGACGATAGTTGTATATAAGATGAATCCGATAACAACATGGTTGGTACGTCAAATAATTCGTGTAAATTGGGTTTCGTTGGTTAATATTTTATTAAAACGTGGTGTGTATCCGGAATTTTTGGGGCCGGATGCGACGGTGGAAAATGTTGTAAATGCGGTGCAACAATTAACAATTCCGTCCAAACGTGAAAAAATGATAGATGAATTGCGTGGTGCCGATGAGTTATGGCGACGGCCACAGGGAACCGCCGGGGAATTGATTGCCGATGGAATAAAAAACGCCCGATAAAAACGGGCGTTTTTTTGTGATTTTTTTGCGCAGCAATCACGATACAGATTATATTCCCGTGGGGATTTCTGGACATGTTTCTACTATGGCTGTTGTGTCGCTGTTGTCGCAATTACTACAACCTGTTGCTGTTGCGGTGGCACCAAATGGACACACCTGATTCGTTTGGGTTGTTATCTGGTTCTGGGTACACCATGAATCTTCAGAGAAATCTGTAACGTTAGTCCCCCAGTCGGATTTTAATGTCCAATCACTGCTGCAGTTGCTATCGCTTGCATACTTGTTGACATTCTCGCCATCAATGTTTTCGCTTTTTGTGTTTACGGGAAATGCGGCGACACATTTTACTGATTTGCCATTTTTGCTGCGGCGTCCGCCGTTTTCCCAACATGAGCATGAACCCCACGACAGCATATCTACACCCAGTTCATATTCACGTGGACACATGTTTTCGCCATTGGCAATTGCGTAATTGCTGCGAAGATTTGGGTATATGTTATCGCTTATATCGTTTACAATGCATGGGTCGTTGGCGTTAAATATCGATGTCCTTAGATTTTGTGGCTCGACAAAGCGGCCCGACAGGTTGGTGCATTGGGTCGTTAGGATTGAAATGATTTGGTTAAATACTTCGGTCGCGACGCCTGATGGGCGTATTTCATGTGTGCCAAAAGTGCCGGATACTAGCATGCCATATTTCATGCCATCTTCATGCCTGTTTAGACCACCAAAGGCCTTTTCTATGATAACTTTGTCATTACATGCAGGTATGTTTTGTAATTGTTTTGCGCACTCTGATACGTATTCGGTTTCATTGCCCTGTTCATATAATGTAAACCAGTCCAGGGCGTGGCCTGCTTCAAATAGACCGCTGTATGGATAATAAAAGTTTTCATAGTTTGTACCGCCGTAACGGTCAAAGCATTGTTTTACAACGGCGCGACACGCGGTTAATGTATCGGTGTTTTTCATGTTTTCAACGTATTCTTTGATTATATTGTTGTCAAACATGTTATCGCATGAGTTTATATAGTCGGTACATGTTTGGTTTGTCAGTGCGATGGAACCCGGTTGTAAAATGACCTGGTTGTCTGCGTCAATAGAAGATATTGCCGAGTTCAAAGCCGTTTCATTGTTTATATAACATGTAGAAATGTATTCAAAACAGCCCTGTTTTATTTCCCGGACTTTGTCGCGTTGTGCGTAATAGATTTCAAGCATTGCCTTGTCCAGATATTCTGCCCAAACTGTATCCGCATCTTCGCGACATTTATCCAGGGCATTGACCGCAAATTTTTTTGTGCGTTTTTCAAAGTTGCTGACAAACATGCGGTTTTTATTTTGTTGTGCCAATTTTTGATCGGCAGCTTCGACCCCTTCGCGAAATGTCAGCAATTGTTCAAGTTTATAGAAATCTTCGACCCCAATAATTGGCTTGCCGGTTGCAATATCGATAAATTGACCGTTGTCCAGGCATTTATGATAATTTTTACCACAGACTTCTTCGCTTAATATTGCGGCTTCGACTTCGTTAATGCATGTTGTAATGTCCGAAGAGTTGTGCTTTTTGCGATTTTCTACACGTGCCAGGTCCAACATTGCACTGCCTTCGCGAACGGCGGCCTTCATTTGTTTCTGGGTGTTTTCAATTGCCGCCTGGACCGTGTTGCAATCCTGTTCAATCGCCATCAGATATGCCGTTATTGCGCGTTGCAGGGATGCGTTGTTGCAATCGGTGCGTACCGCATCACGACATTGTGGGTATACCGCGGAATAAAGTGCATTGCCGTTATATGCGGCAACGGCCTGGCCTATGTCGGCCATGCCAAAGGCATTGGTCGTATCAAATGATATTGTTATGCTGTTTAAATCCGAGAATTTTCCACCGACATTGCTGTCTTCGCCACGAATCGAATTCATGATTGCTTGTAATAATGCCTTGGATGCAGAGTTATCGTTGGTCAGGGCGCTTTCCCCTTCGGATTCGTTGCGCATGGCCGATGCCTGGGCAGCTGTCATGCCGACCACATCTAAATTTTCGGTAAATATGGTTAATTGTTCGCCTGCATCGGCCAAAACCGCCCGCTTGTCAGCCAATTTGAATACGCGATCATTACAAGAACAACGACGATAATCATCATTCTTTAAACTGCAAAATTGATCCATGCATGAAAAATATGTGTTTTTGCATCGTTCGTATTCCGCACCGACACGTGTTTCGGACATGGAAATTGTTTCTGTATCTGTGGCCCGGGCAACAATGGGGGTATAGTTACGATTCGTTGCCGTGCGTGACTTGGTTTTGGTGTCCCCGCCCCGCCCCACGGTTGCCGTACCGGTTGTTGCGCGGGTATTTGATGTAGAACGTGTTTGCGTGTTGTCAACGCGTGATGTTAGCGCTGTTGTACGTGGTATAGTTGTGCGTGCAGGGGTCGTTGCAACACGGCTTTGTGTATATGTGGTGGCGCGAGCCGTTTTTGCCCGTGAAACGGATGTGCCGTCACGAACAGCCGCATTGGCAAGACCAATGTATACCAATAGATTTACGCAAAAAAACAGAATTTTCTTCATCTCTGGTAAAATCTTAGCAAATTTGTAAATTTTAGCGCAAGTGAATAAATAGTTTCGGTTGGGGGATTTTTTTGCAAAGCGATTTTTTTGTTTTTTCTTGTTGCAAAATTTATAAAAATAATATAATATAGCAAGCACTTGCGGATATGGCGGAATTGGTAGACGCGCTAGTTTCAGGTACTAGTGGTAGCAATACCTTGGAAGTTCGAGTCTTCTTATCCGCACCACATTTCGCCTGATGGTGTTCGTGTGGTATATCGGTTTTGGGGTTGTAGCTCAGTTGATAGAGCGCTACGTTCGCATCGTAGAGGTC
>JAZSNY010000046.1:0-16846 GCA_045536625.1 Candidatus Enterousia sp. | reverse complement strand
AGGCCTTCAAATCATTATACATCTGTCGCAAATCGGCGGGCTGGCTGTATCCGGCATCCGCCCCCTTGACACGTATAGTTTCCAAATCGATACGGGCCTGTTTTTTCAAAATTTGGGTCAAATGCGTCGCAAACGCACGCGATTCTTCAATTTCTGCGCCCCCCTGCAACAACAGCCCCCGATTTGGGCGTGGCGACAAAAATGCAAAATCAGATACAGAAATATCAGGCGACACCAACGCAAACCCCGACACTTCGGGACGACGCATCATCGCCTGTAAAACATACCATGCCCCCAATTGATGTCCCGCCAACCAAATCTTATCACTGTCTTCATTATGATTTTGAATCCAATCAATAACGGTTGCGATATCTAACATGTTATCTGCCGTAGTACCTATGACCCCTTCGGAATCACCAACACCGCGATAATTAAACCGCACAACAGAAAACCCCGCATCCATAAACGCCCGAAACATGGCATACGACACACGATCGTTCATATGATACTTCTGCCGTGGATTACCCGACAAAATCACCGCCAAAGGCGCGGCTTCTTGTGCCGACTTATGATACACCGCATGCAGTTTTCCCGACTCGCCCGTAATAATCAAATCCACCATAACTTCCACCTTTCTTTTTTATAATTCGTTTTTAACTTAGAACAAACGAAACACAAATTTCAATAAAAATATTTTTGTTTTGACACAATTATCAAAAATGTTCTAAGATTTATCCGAGAGAACCAAAGGCTTTACCATGTCAAGACCACTTTTTATGGCACTATTTATTGTTTTTTGTGGATTTTCCGCACATGGCGCGGATGCCGAAATTGTACAACAGGATTTTCAAACCATATACACCCAAACACCGGTTCAATCCTATTATGCATACCCGGACGATCCGAATTTTATTCCAGAAACAGAATTTATGACCCGCATGGACAGTTTGGACTATGACCAAAATATAATCGAAGCCCGCGCCACCGAAGAAGCGGAACACCCCGGCGTAATGTTTGCAAATCGCCCGATGGTAATATGCCGTAATTTTGGTTGCACACGCCTGAACGAACGCATAACCCGTTCATTTTTATTCAACAGTTTGACCAACATGTTTTTAATGAACGCTCACTCGCGCGTGTATATTTGCGAAGCAGACCCATTTTCGCGTGACTGTCTGCAATCTGGAATTTCGTTTCCGGTACGCAGTGGCATCGCCAATGCCATGGTAAAAATCCCCAAAGGCACCATTTCCCAGGTCAGCACTTCAACCGGCCTGTCCAAGGCAACCGTTGGCATGACATATGAATTTTTGGTAAACGGTATTGATCGTGTATGCGAACCAACCGTTATGGACATTGTGGTCCCCGTAAATTCCGAAGCGCTGTTGTCCAATCGTGAATTCGCCTGTAATATGACCAGTGACGGCATCAGCAGCGTTTCATTAATTCTTAGCATTGATTATATTGATTTAGACTATGGAATCATCGGCGGATATTACTCTTTGGGGATGCAGGGGCCAACAACCGGTGGCGGAACGGGTTACGCACTGTTTAAGACAGAATTCACAACCAACGGCATGCATTTCCGCGCATCCATTGACCAAGAAGATATGATGGGCGCAAACAATGCGATGCGCACCATACAACCCGGCGAATACGCCGTCGAACCATTACAAAAATAATGCACAGAACAGTTCTTATTATTGACGATGATGATATGTTGCGCAACACCCTGGCACGGGCGTTGCGCAATGATAATTTTAACACCCTGACGGCACCTTCCGCCGAAAATGCCACAGAAATTTTGAATCGAATATCGGTGGACGCAATAATTCTTGACCGCATGATGACAGGAATGGATGGGTTAAGCTTGTTAACAAAACTAAGAAAGTCTGGAAACACAACCCCAATATTAATGTTAACTGCAATGACTGGCGCAGAGAATGCGATTGATGGCCTGGCCAACGGCGCAAACGATTATATGGCAAAACCATTCCAGGTTCGGGAATTAATTTTGCGGTTAAACAACATCATACGACGCAATGCACCAACCGAAACAAAAATGCCATCAGGCCTGGAATTTATTAACGATGATTTTTTCACAAAAACACCTACGGGCGCATCACAAATACTGCCATTATCGGGTGAAGAAAAAAAATTATTACAAAATTTAACACAGCCCGTTGGCAACATCGCACCTGCATCACCCATGGTTGCAAAACGCTTGCGCAACAAATTAAATATTGTATTATCTAACCTAGATATTATAACCGTCCGGGGCAGGGGCTATAAATTACTGGATCTGGGCGACACGCAAACAACAAACGGTATAATAAAATGAGATTGACTCCTCGCACCTTTTTATGGCGCACAATTTTGATGATATTGATTCCGCTGATTCTTGCATTGGCGATTGTTGCCAACGCTTTTTTTGGCAACCATTGGTCGCGCGTTCACGACACATTGGCGCGCACACTGGCGGGCGAAATCACAACGATGACCAAATTCATTGACGAAGGAAACACAGACGCGGTTGAAAAGATGGCACGCGACATAGGTATAAACGTTACATTTCATGAAAAATTAAACCGCCCAAAACACAACAATAATCACGCGCACGAAACGGGCAAATTGGCATCTGAATTATCCAAACGCCTGCAACGTCGCGCCCAAATCTATATGGACCGCGACAAACGCTTGGTTTATATTGACGTTCCGACCCAAGACAACCGAATTGCAACATTTGGAACATCGCTTTATCGTATTTATTCAACCAGTACCGAGGTGTTCTTAATTTGGCTATTGGGGTCTATATTAATCGTATCGATATTAATTACTCCATTCATAATAATGCACACACGCAGCATCCGTCGCATTGCATATGCCGCCGGTCGTTTTGGACGTGGCCTGGACGCACCGGGTTTTGTTCCAACCGGTTCTCGCGAAATCCGCGAAGCCGCAAAATCCATGATAACAATGAAAGAACGTTTGGACAGATACAACCGCACACGCACAGACATGTTAAACGCAGTCAGCCATGATTTAAAAGCCCCACTAACACGCATGCGCCTGGGCATTGAAACACAAACGGCGCAACCATCAGATTTAATACGCGACATAGACAGAATGACAGAGATGATAAATGGGTACCTGGCTTTTGCACGTGGCGAAGCACCGGAAATAGAGCAGACAACCGAACTCCCCCCGATGCTAACCCGCATTGCACGTGACGCGGCACCGGACAAACGCATAATCACAAATTTTCCAGAAAGTCCGACCCAGTTTTATGCACGCCCAATGGCATTGGCGCGCGCATTTAGCAATATAATCGAAAACGCCGCACGTTACGCAAATAAAATCATAAAAATTACAGAACACGACACATCGGACGCAATCGAAATCATAATAGAAGACGACGGCCCCGGCATACCGGATGAACGAAAAAAAGATGCAATGCGCCCATTTGTCCGTCTGGACGAAGCACGCGGTACAAACACGGGTGGCACCGGCCTGGGGCTATCCATTGCCCAAACGGCAATTGAAAATCACGGTGGCCAAATATTTTTGGAAGACAGCGAATTCGGTGGGCTGCGCGTTCGAATTGTATTACCAATATAAAAAACGCCCAACTGGGCGTTTTTTGCACCCGACACACGGTATAATAATACCGCAATGTTTTTTCTTGACTTTTTCACGGGGTCGGGGCATAATATGCGCGCTTTAATTTATAAACATAAGGGAAACATAAAATGGCAGCGACAAAATCGTTAAAAAAGTGCGAATTAGACGCCAAATGGTATCTGATTGACGCAACTGATTGCACATTGGGTCGTTTGGCGGCATATACCGCAAACATCCTGCGTGGCAAGCATAAGCCAACATGGACACCAAACATGGATTGCGGTGACCACGTTATCATCATCAACGCGGACAAAGTTGCATTGTCAGGTCACAAGGCCGACAAAGATCGTTTCTTTTGGCACTCTTTGTGGACCGGTTCTTTGAAATCCCGCACTTTGGGTCAGATGCGCAGCGAAAAACCGGAAAAATTGGTTTTCAACGCGGTAAAACGCATGATGGGTCGTCGTACCGCAGTTGCATTGGCGAACCAACGTTTAACAAAACTGCACGTATATGCAGGCAGCGAACACAAACACGAAGCCCAGAAACCAGAAGTTATTGATTTCGCAGGCTTGAACCGTAAGAACAAAAGGGGCGAATAATGGCAGAAGCAAAGAAAACAGCAGCGAAGACAACGGCAAAAAAAGCCGCCCCTGCAAAGAAAGCAACCGCAAAAAAAGTTGTTGCGCCAAAATTAACCGATGCTACATACGCAACCGGCAAACGTAAAGATTCCGTTGCACGTGTATATTTGATGCCGGGCAAGGGTAACATCACGGTAAACGGCAAAGCATCTGCGGAATATTTCCGTCGTGCCGTATTACAGATGATTATCGCCCAACCATTTGGTATTACAAAACGTGAAACAGCATATGATATTGTTGCATTTGTCGAAGGTGGTGGTTTATCGGGCCAGGCCGGCGCCGTAAAACACGGTATTTCCAAGGCCTTGGAAAAGATTGAACCAGAATTACGCGCCACATTGAAGTCCGCAGGCTTCTTGACCCGCGACAGCCGTGTTGTTGAACGTAAACACTACGGTTACCGCAAGGCACGTCGTTCCACCCAGTTCAGCAAACGTTAATATACGTTTCGAACAACAAAAATCCCGCCCATGCGGGATTTTTTATTATTGCTTTCATACAAAAACATTGTATAATCACGGGGCAATTCTACTATTAACAGGGGAAAACATATGTTTAAAAAAGAAAAAATCAAAGATTTACATTATTCCGTTAATGGCCTGATTTCTGCAAATGATTTACAGGCGGCCGCCGACGAAATCTTGTTGGAATACGGCAAAAAGGTAAAAATGCCGGGATTTCGCGCGGGCAAAGTTCCATTAAACATCCTGCGCCAAAAATATAATGCATCCGCATACGGCGAAGCGATTGATAAAATAATGAACGACGATTTGAACAAATATGTCGCTGATAAAAAAATTCGATTGGCGGGTGCGCCCAAGGCCGACCTGGCGGGTTGGGAAATTGGCAAAGACGCCGAATACAGCCTGGAATTTGATATTCTGCCCACATTACCCGAAATTGACTTGGGCAAAATCACCGTGACCAAAAAGGTGGCGGAACTGGACGAAAAAGAAGTCGAAACTGCACTGGAAAACATCCGCAAATCACGCAGCGTCGCCGAAAAGCAAGACGCCAAATACAAAGCAGCCGATGGCGACGTCGCGGTTATCGATTTCAAGGGTTTCGTTGGCGACACAGCCTTTGAAGGTGGCGAGGCAAAAAAACATCACCTGATTTTGGGTTCGGGCGCATTTATTCCGGGCTTTGAAGATCAAATTATTGGCCACAAAATTGGCGATAAATTTGACGTAAACGTAAAATTCCCGGACGATTATCATGCAAAAAACCTGGCGGGTCAGGATGCACGTTTTGCAGTTGAAATTCATGAAATCCGCAAGCATATCCTGCCAGAATTGAACGACGAATTGGCAAAACAGGTTGGCCAAGAAACGGTTGAAGCGTTGCGCGAACACATCCGCAACATTTTGAACGAACAATATGCCGATGCGGCACAACGTGAAATGCGCGACGAATTATTGGACGTTTTGGCCGACAAAGTAAAATTAGATTTGCCAGAAACCCTGGTTGATCAGGAATACAACATGGCAAAATCTGAATTCGAACGTTCACACAGCCATTGTAACGACAAAAAATGCGATCATAAGTGGGACGAAAAAACCGAACGCAAGGATGCAGAACGCCGCGTAAAACTGGGGCTGATTTTGGCCGAGTGGGGCACCCAAAACAAAGTAGAGGTCACACGTGACGATCTGCAACAGGCAATTTGGGCCGAAGCGGCACGCTATCCGGATCCCAAGCAAGTTTTTGAATTCTATAACAAGAATCAAAACGCCTTGGCCATGTTGCGTGGCATGCTGTTCGAACGCAAGGCACTGGATGCCATGTTGACACACGTCAAGACCAAAGAAAAAAAGGTCAAAGCCGACGATTTGTTTAAACAGGCCTCTGTTCGTTAAAACAACATAAGAAACAATTTAGACGCGCCAACAGCGCGTCTTTTTTTATCTCGCAGATTGACAACGATATATTTTGTGCTAACCTCCAAACTATGGATAATCTTAACAAGTTCTTTAATACGTCACATTTCGTTACGACAAGCCGACCGTTATCCGCGTATCTTAAAATATTTAACATACCACGCAAAAAACTCTATCATATGCATGGCAAGAAAATATTATTAATTGGCGGCGGCAACTCTCCAATTCAACAAACATTTAACAGACTGGGGATTGATTGCGATATAACAAACATAGACCCATACATAACCAACCCACGCACCGCACGCACAAATATCAGGTGCGACTTTACAAAAACTAACTTCAAAAATGAATTTCATGAAATATGGGCTTTGTACTCATTACCGCTGTATTCACCAAGCATAACTCATGCTTTACAATTCTACTGCAATGCGGTCATTGCCCTAAAACCCGGTGGCATATTACGAATTGGTGGCCATCCCCGACATAATATAAACGCTTGGTTTGCCGCACCAATGCATTTTCCATGCGACAAACAAAGCGTACAAATACTGGACGACATGCTAAGATTGATCCACGAACTAAAAATAAAGCAGCACAAAAACCACGAAACATATATCGCTCCCAAAAGCCAAGTGATAAAAGACAGACTAAACAAGCGATTAATCAAGACCTTATAAAAAACCCGCCATTACGGCGGGCACTTTTATTAAATCAGTGGCGGGAAACACTCGTCCGTACCGATACCACAGCACATATATTCACCGTCAACATCAACCAATTCCTCACCCGCGCAACAACCATTCATATCCGGCGCATTACCATCGGCACATGTTTCCACTTCTTCGGTTTCTGCAAAAACTTCCTGGGTCACGTACTGATTTTTTGCATCCGGCAAGTATTGATTTTCAACAATCGGTTCCGGGCGAACAACCGTTGTATCTGGCACAACATTTACCTCTTCATAAAAATCCCCTTCGGTCACACTTTCTTCTTGAAAAACAGCATCTGTTTCAAAATCTTCATCCGCAACAAACATTTTTTCATTCTGCGAAACACCATACGCGGGCTTTTTTGCCAAAATTTCTTCAACCGTCGGCCGTTTTACAGGCTGAACTTCATCATCTGACAAAAAGGGCGATTCTGACTGTACCGGTTCCACTGTGGGTTCGGGCACATCGGGCGTAACGGGAACAGGCGTTGGTTCCACCACCGGTGCCACCTGTATTGGTTCGGGTTCTACCACCGGAACGGGTTCGGGTTCAATTTCGGGCGTAACCGCTACGGGTTCAGGCTCTGGCACAACCACTGGAACGGGTTCAGGTTCTTCAATTTGTACCTCTGCGACCGGTTCTGGTGCAGGTTCTTCAACAACCGTCTCGGTTTGAACCTGGGCACCCAATTCGGGCAACGCATCATTTGCCGAACGTTGATACACCCACAGCGTAAATATCGACAGCACAATTAACACAATCAGCATAACATAGTACAACAGGGCGGGCCTGCCACGTTCCGCACCAACCGCCACAGGCGCCGCCGGCACATCCCCCGAAATCGGGGAAACCGGTCGCATTCCAGAATCAACAGGGGCGGGCTCAATCTCGGACATAGAAGCAATTTCTGGTGCCAGAACCGGTTGTGCAACGGGCCGTTCCACATATTGTTGCGCAGGCATCGCAGCCACAGGTTCCACCACCGGCATATCGGGTACCTCCACCGGTTCAATCATCGGCAACAATTCGGAATCAATCTGTTCAACCGGCGCATTAACCGATTTGATAGAATCCAATACTGGTGCCGCCACAGTAACATCTTCCACCTGTGCTGTCGGGGCAACCGGCGGAACAAAAGACAATGGTTCAACAACATCTCTTGATTCAGAATATTCTTCTGTGGCAACGGGCAATTCTGGCACATCCATCATCGGCAACACAGACAAAGGTTCCACAGAGTCATCGATTTGAGCCATCGGCGCCACATTGTAATTATCAAATTCAACAGGTTTAAAAGCAATGTTTTCATCCAAAATTTTTGGATCTTTATCAAACAACGGTTTTACATCTTCATCTGCCATTTTTTCTGCCTTTGTTTCTGTCGTAATTTCCGAAAATTGGGGTATATCCGCCACCGCAGGCATCTGGGGCGACACCACGGCCACCACATCTGCTTTTAGCGGTTTCGTGGGCAAACGCACGCCCGCACTTTCTTCAACACCCGCGTATTTATCATCCAGTGTATCCAAAATCCCCTGTGCCACTTCTATTTCTTCTTCAGCCACCGCCAAACGTCGTTGTGCTTTTTGCAAACGTTTTTTTGCGCGCGACAATTTATCATTTACTGCCTCAATCAGTGATTCTGTACGCAAAATCTTGGCGGCAGATTGTTTTGTCGGCTCGCGTCCAATTTCCTTTCTTTGCGATGACAGTTTTACACGCAAAGTCTTTAACTTTAATTGCAACCCAGAAATTGTTTCATTTGTTTTTTCAATTGTTTCACGTGAACGCGTAACCGTTAAATCGGCCGCCCCCAAACGTTCCTCTGCTGCACGACGGGCCGCCATATCACGAAAATATTCCAGGTCCACCAACGTCCCACTTATATCTTCACCGGTTTCATATGTACGCACTAAATTATCATACTCGGCCAATCCTGTATACTCAATATCCAGTTTCTGATACTTATTATCTTTTTTGGGGCGCACCGTTTCCAAATCAACGCCATAATCGTTCATCAGGATATCATCCCACTTTCTATCGCCAACAGGATTTATCACCAACAGTACATTCGGTTTGGTCTCAGTCTCTACAAAATCAATAACAAAAACCAACTTGCCATCGACATCATAATACGCACGAAACACATTTCCGGAAATATCATAATCCTTGAACGTCAAAGGCTGATAAAGATTCTCTCTCTCGTTATGCATTTTTTGGCATCCCCATTTAACTATTTCTTTTTTGGCGGCGCAAATTGATATGCCTGTTTACAATGTTCATAACAATAGGGTTTTCCCACAAACACCGTTTCACCACAGAAATGAAAATGTTCGGAATCCGGATCACCTATTGGCCAACGGCATTGATTAGGCTTTAAATTTGCCATTTCCAAAGAATGTTGAATAATTCTCTGATGTACGGCCAAACTCTTTGCATTTGTCTTGGCTGACGTTTTTGTTTGTACCCTTGGTGTTTCTTCCTTTCTTTTGACCTTAACCCCAATTTCTTTCCCAGGGGACTTTTTATCATCCGTCTTTTTTGTAACCATTTTAGCCGTTTTTTTGGCCACAGTCTTTTTGGATTCTACCTTTACATTTGCCTTCTTCGCACCCAAGGCATCTTTTTCCAACGCCGGCTTCTTTGTCGTCACCAACTTAGCAACTTTTTTCTTGTCATCTGCATTTGCGGCACCGCCGGCTTTGGCATTCCATCCCAAACGGTTTAATTTACCCACAATCGCGTTTTTTGACATACCCAAACGCTTACCAATTTCGGCCGTAGATAACCCCTTGCCGGTCAAGGCCTTTAACTTTTTTAACGCGGTACTATCCCAACCCTTGCTCATTTTACAAAACCCTTGCTATACATTATAATGACAGTATAGCACGCATCCGATTCGAAAGGCAAGGGGGAAAAACATGATTTTTTACATATTTTATGTTGTTTTATTGGTCATCGCGCTATTCTGTGCGACCAAAATAACAATCGCGGACTTTCGCCGTCGCATTATACCAGACGCATATCTTTTTCCCCTGATGTTGGTGGGTCTGATACTAATCGCATTTTTCCCATTTCCTATATCCCTGGGCGATGCCGTACTGGGGGCAACATTTGGATACATAACCACATGCATTATAGGCATCATATTTGAACATCGCATGCAAAAAACCGGCACACAAATCACCCCACCGATTGGCATGGGCGACATAAAACTGATTGGTGTGGGTGGACTGTGGCTGGGGGCAACCGGATTGGCCACCGCCCTGGTCGTCGCATGCATTGGTGGCGCAATATGGGCACACAGGCGGCATCAGAAATACATCCCATTTGCACCGTTCTTTTTAATTGGTGGAATTTTATCTTTCATTGGAAATTGGATTTTGTTATAATATCAAATATTACAAGGGACCCGGGAAATGAGAATAAAATTAAACAGCGTACTTTTTACATGCCTGATTGCCTGCTTGGCACATGTGCAGGCACGGGCGGCATCACCGGCGCCATTTTCAAAGTACGGCAACATACAAAATGTGCAAACATACTCGTCAAACCCATATTGGACACCGGATTCACCGTATAATTTACGCATGCCAACACCTGTTTATGCAACGGGCACTGACATTGAAACGGCCGAATGTCAACAGGTTGTCGCCCAGTTAATTGCATCCGTATGTTCAATGGTAAATAATTGCGCAACACACACATTGTCGGACATCCGTCCAACATTAATGTTGCAACTGTCACGCATGCCGGGCGGCAATTATGCGACCGCCTGTGCGGGCTATATCAACACCGCATTTGACACATACAAAAAAACATATACAACGGGCGCCGCCATGGGCACGGGCGCATTTCCCGCACCAACGGCACCAAACCCAAATGCGGACACGGCACCATACAAACCGGAAAATCCATTTGTAACACCACAGCCCGACTGGGCAGAAGAAATTCAGGAACGCAAACAAGAATTAGAGGATCTGCGCGCCGCCAACGGGTACGAGGCAACACACCTGGAACGCGCCGCATTTCCCGAAACCTATGCGGACCTGTCATTTACCGAACGCATGCAAAACGCTGCCGCAGGCTATGAACCGTACAAAGGGGTCAGCGCATACAAAACAATCGAAATCGAAAGCGAACAAGATTATCTGAACAGACACAAGAAAGCACAAACATCTAACCAATCAAACACACAAAACAATCACACCAAGATAGTTCTTAGTTATTGGATACGTTAAAACAATGAAGAAATATATTTTAACATTACTATTTTTATTATTGCCGACTTTTGTTTCTGCGGCACCGGTTTCGACATGTCATGAAAAACTTACCCAAGAATTGACATCACTATTAAAAAAATCAAATATAAATTTACAATCATCAACATTGGCCAGTGATGTAACAAACATATTAAAACCAAAATTTGATGACATTGTTTCCAACGATCCGCTGTGCAAGTCCAAGAATTCCGAATTATTGGCAATGAACGGAAAAACGTTATCAATCCCAATCTCAGGCCACACGTTTGACATAGAATTTCGGTTTTCTGATAAGGCCGCCCCCGTTCCAATACCAGAAGAATTGGAAAGCGTTCTTCCGTGGTATGGAATTTTGGTTGTTAAAAAAGGCAGTTTGGATAAATTTGCAAATTCCGACACACCAATTATCTCAACCGAATATATGAAAAACAATAGCGATACATTTTTTCCTGCAAATTCTGACAAACCTTTGGGACTGTGGGGTGGTTGCACACATGGAAACCACACCGCAGCAGACAGCGACGTTGTAAACCGTGCCGCACATTTGACGTTCGAAGAAAAAGACAGTTTTTGGACCGGCAACGATTACTATGTCTATGACGGCGAAGACGTATATTGGGGGACCGCCCAACTGGTGGGCGAAATCGCACTGGCCCTAATTACCTTGGGCGCCAGTTCCGCCGTAAGTGCCAGCAAAGCCGCCGCCCAAGGCGCCGTTGCCACAGATCGCGCAATCAAAGCGCAACGCGCCATAACATTGGCAAAACGTGCAGAAAAACTAAAAAAAATGGAAGACTCCTATACGGCTGCAGGACAAACAGCAAAAGCAACCAAGGCAGCCCAACTTGCCAAAGAAACCAGACAGGCGGCCCGCCTTGCACTTGAACAAGCAGGTGCCGGCCCGGTACCACAATTAACGAACACCGCAACGATTGCCAATATGGGACGATTACTGGAAGCCAGCGGTGTTGCAAATGAAACAGTTGCTGCTGCCAAACCCCTGACTTGGGTATCCGCTTTGGCAAAACCTTGGCGTTTAGTAAAACCTGGGCTTGCGACCCTGAAACCTAAAAACGTGGCGAAATTATATGGTCCGGGCGTAAAATGGGGCGACCGCATAAAACGCGCTGCAATAACCGCCGGCGGTGTTGGACTTGGCACAGCCCTAATACAAGCTTTTGGATACTCTTCTGCATCAACAGAAATAATGGAAAATGTAAAATTCAATAGTTTTGGTCTGCTATCCGCAGACGACCTGGAAGGACGCGACAATGTCGTATCCCATGGTGCATGGATTCAATTTGAAGAGTCGGGCGAAATAAACCCAGCAGACACCCTGAACGAAGCGCTTGCCTTTGCCGAAGCTTTCCAGGAAGACCTGAGCAAAATAAATGCCGAAGACCCACAATGTGATGTAGATATTTACGTCGTTCAACCGGGTATCAGCAACCCTGAAAAATTGGGCACACGTGAAGTATACTATATAATCCAAAACCCTGGTGGCAGCCTTAGCGTATCAACAAAATGATAAAACAACTGGGATTTTTTATATCTTTTATCTTTCTATCCTTCGCATCATATGCAGACACGACATGTGCGACACGCACGTTTGCGAATGCTTTGGCCACAAACATTGGCAATATCAATGAATCTGATGACGAAGTTGTTATTGAACAATGGGTTCATGGCACTTTTTCCGACGCCACTGTTTTACGCACGGTTTTGGATTGTCCGGAAATAAAAAATATACCCGACAATGAAACCATTAAATTTATGCCAATAACCTATACCTTTCCGGGGGGACGTGAAATTGTCATAAATTATGAAACCCAACCAAAAATTTTAAAGCAACGTATAACGTTGGCGAACAAGCGCGCAACCCCATCATCCGACCCCAATCCCAAAATAGGTGACGGTTCGGACGCCATATGGACCAACACAGATCCCGCATGGTACGCAATTATGGTGACCCAACACGGCGCATTGGATAATTTTGTGGGTCCCGACAAAAACAATACAATTTCACTGGACTATATTCGCGACAATATCGATGATTTATATCCCGCGGGCTATACCTGTACCAGCAAAAGCGCCCTGGCCACCGATGATGATGCAATTAACGTCGCCGTGACAAAAACCGTTGACATGGAAGCACAATCTGGCGAAGAAGACACCAACGATTATTACGTGGCGGGCGACGTTAACCTGCAATGGATATCATATGCCGAAATCGCATTGGATGTTGTGCTAACCGTTTTTACAATGGGTGGATGGACCATGGTCAGCGGTGTAACCAAGGGCGCACGTGCCACGCGTGCACTAAACGGTTTACGTCAAACAATGGCCGCGTTGCGCGCCACCGACAGCGTTCGTGACTACATCCGCCTGACTGCACGTGCCGCCGACCTGGCCGATCAAATATCAAAATTGGACAAAGTAACCGATGCCGCGAAAATCGCCGATTTAACACGCGATTTAAACCGTACAAACGATTCCATACGCGCCCTGGAAAATATAGATGACGTAAAAAAGTATAAAGACGGCCTGAACACCTATCGCGAACTGAACGCATATCGCAACAGTTTAAAGTTATACAAAAACGCACGTCGTGGAAACATACTGGTCCGCACCGCACGCGCAACAAAATCGGCATTGTCGGGCAACAAATTAATTACACACACCACAAAACTGGGGCGCAGCGGAACCTTTTCGGGGCGTGTTCGTGATTGGTTGTTTCATTCGACCCTGCGAAATGCGGGTGCCGTTGCCAAGATGGGCGCAACCGGTGGCGTAATCTATGGCGCCATCAGATTTGTGGGCAATATGTACGATTGGACCGAAACCAGTACCGACGAATACACCAGTGGCGTTGAATTTTTACCGCTGTTGTTGTTGTCGGCCGACGACCTGCGGGGCCAGGAAAACGTTATTAATCATGGTATGTGGTTAATGTGGTTGGGCGATTCATTCAGCCCCACCGATGATGATGCGGCCTATCTGCAGGCCATGGATTTTGCATCAAAATTTCACGAAGAATTAACCGACGAACAAAAAGACACCGCATCGCCATGCGACGTCGATATTTACGTTGTCCGCCCAATTTTGCGCAACCCCGGTTCGGATGATGCCGGCCTGTATTACCTGATAATGAACGACATTCCATGGACGACACATGAATAAAGCGACATACACATTTTTAATATCCGTACTTCTGGGCGCTTTTGGACACATTTCAAATGCCTCATCTTCTTTTTTACAACCGACCGGTTTCCCAAAAACATCGGCCGACGCATCATTTACAACCCGCACCGAAAATGCCGCCGCGGGATACGCCCCATATGCCAGTCGCAGTGCATATCAAACGTTAAAGATAGAAACCGAAGAACAATATATTGACCGCATGGTAAAATCAGCCGAGGCCCAAAGCCAACGCGACCTGGCCACTTTATCACGTGCCGAATATTGTAACCTGTACCCATTGGACGACCAATATTGCCCCCAGGCACCGGGTTTGGCCGAATCAATAATTGCGATTGGCAATCGCCCATCCGCCACGCAACAGCAACAAAAGCCAACTCGCCCCCAACAACAAGGGCAAACAATCACACAGCCACAACAGACAGAGCAGGGAACCACACAATTCATTCCCCCAGTCATATCGCAAACAATCACACAACCACAAAACAATAATGCATTTAATGGTCAATGCACCCCACCACAACGCAGCAACCATTTTCCAAATAAAATTTTAACCAGTGGTAAATACGCAAACATTGACCCCGCATTTGAAAAGGCAATGATAACTATATTTCGCACCGAAGGCGAATGTGGACACGACCCGGATGATTCCGGTGGGTACACATGCTATGGCGTATCACAAAATAACAATCCCGAAGTGGACGTACGTAACATCACACGCGCCGATGCCGAAGACATTGCATACAAAAAATATTATACACAATACGACATAAATAAATTACCCGACACATCCCGCGGCAATGTATTTATCCTGGGGTGGGCGGGTGGCACCGTTACCGGCATACGTCGTTTTTGTAAATTCCTGGGGATTCCCCAACGCGATAAAATTGATGATACGGTCGTATCCGCCGCAATGAACTATCCCGGTGACATACACAATGATTTTCTGGATAACCAACAACAGTTTTATATTGATGTTTCCAAACGCGGCAATAATAAAAAATTCTTAAAGGGATGGATGAATCGTGTACAATTAATGCGTGAAAACGGATGTCACACCGAAACAACCGCACCATTAACCCGCTAAACATTAATTCCTGTTGTAATTTTAATACACATTAACTATAATGAACACAGACAAGGGGGAAAAGCGACCATGAAAAAATTATTTATGGCATTATCGGTTATTGTTGCAACCATCTACACCGCCAACGCATACCAGGTTATATCATCCAAAGAATTAGGTAAAAACGATGCAAAAAACCAAAACGTTGTTGTAAAATGCACAACCGACACCGGACGCGTTTCAAATCAAACCTGTAACTTGCGTCGCTATGCGAAATGTACGGGAAATGGGTCACAAAAACGCTGCAGTGGGTGGCAACCATGGCGCGATTTACGTAACCCTTCTAAGCAGTTTTCTGATTGGAAATCGGCGGCATCTGCATGCTGTCGCGCCAAGGGACTACGATAATCCGAAAAAATCGCCCAAACGGCGATTTTTTTATCTTTGACGCTTATATAGCCATGGAAATGCAGGCAAAACATATTTCTGAATATTTTCTTCTGTATTTCTTATACCCCACCAACGCATAGTGGAAAAATCTACTTCTGGAACAAACCAAAAACCTGCACGCGCCAATTCCCGCTGATTTACTATGGCCCGACCTGCAATTGGTAATGCCTTATAAGTACTGTTTACATTGTCCAAACTAACCCCCTTGGCGGCAATTGCATAAACATATGCATCTGTATCTATATCCCTGTTATACCAATCATCACCCAATGAATAAACATTGTAAATAACCAATCGGTATCTTCTGGTGCAATACACATAAAAATCAGTCCCCCCATATTGGTCATTTCCCCACGCACGCACCAATGCAAAACGTATTGCCGTTGCAATATCACCCGCATAAACACAATTATCACTGTGTTTAAGGAACCCCGGCTTTATAATATCATATCCGGGCTGTAACCTTGCAGGCGAACCATGAAAAATCAAATCATCTGAAAAACTTCTACGCACCATATCACGCAAAGTCACCTCGCCAAAAGAACCACAATTTTGCTTTACGGCATTTTCACGTGCGACGTTTTTTACCATAAAAATTTTTTGAACCCAATCAAGCATAAAAACCCCTAATTGCAAATAAATTTCGGGAATTATATCACGCATATCCACCGTGTCAATACGTTCCAAGGGAAAAAGGATAAAAACATGGTGGATGTGATTGGACTCGAACCAACGACCTCTTCGATGTGAACGAAGCGCTCTAACCAACTGAGCTACACATCCATCTCTATCAAACAAAAAATCGCCATCCCTTTGGCGAAATGTGGTGGGGATAGTGGGACTCGAACCCACACGGTCGCAATGACCAAAGGATTTTAAGTCCTCAGCGTCTACCATTCCGCCATATCCCCGAAGACTTTTTTAATTAATGCCACATACGTGGCACTAAAAAAATTGGTGGAGCTGATAAAACTCAAACCCACGACCTCTACGATGCGAACGTAGCGCTCTA
>JAZSNY010000002.1:0-8294 GCA_045536625.1 Candidatus Enterousia sp. | reverse complement strand
ATGGCTACGATCCGACTTGTGGAGGTGCTGCAATCGGTATCACCGGAATACGAAACGTCCGCATAAGTATAGTAGCATGGGCATTTGCTGCACGATTCGCCATTACCACTGTATGAAAAGCCGCTGCATCCCCCACCTTCTCCGGAATAACTGCATAAATTTAACATACAGCATCCCGCCTCTTGAAAATATTTGGGCGTTGCAACGTAATAAAGATTGCCTATGTTACCATAATTGCTGTTGGAATTAACCAATATGTATTGATGAAAGCCAGTTGTATTATCGGGGGTGGCGCCGACACGCGCGCCGGTGTAATATGCACCGTCACCCGGATTTAACAAACGATAATACGCGGCGGATATTATAATATCACCCGAATGTGAAACCTGGGGCTGAGTTACATAAACATGATCATTATCCGCAACCCAATAACCAAATGCATCGGCATCAATATCATCCGCCGTTAAGATGTTTTGATTAAAAATATGATTCCCATTTTTGAAACTGCTGCTGGTATCATCGTCGCAATTCTTGTTATTTGAACGCCAACCGACATACCAACGATTGGTTCTGTTTTCGTTGACCGTTACCGTGTAACCATGACTGTCCACCAGGCCCGCATTTGCGTTTGTTCCAATTGATAATGATGATAAAATTGCACCCATGCAACGAATAAAATAGCGTTTCATTTTCCCGTCCTTTCAAATAAAACACAGACCGTTATTAAACGGTGTGATGCCTTATAACGGGTTTCGACGCCCAACATAACAACCTGTTATGTCGTTTGGTATCCTAGCACACAGCAAAAACTATTTCAATTTAAATTATCGGATACGTTGTAATTTTTTTATTAATTCGGTTAAATTTTTATCATAAATTCCGCTGCGCGGAGATAACGTATAATCCGGTGTCAGATTCGCACGGACGAAATCTGCGGGCACACAGGTGTTGTTTGTGCGCACAGTAGTGTCCCCCGGCATGTTGGCGCGTTTGCGAACCGTATCCATATTGTTTTCGGGTGGCACAAAATACGCAATTTTGAAATCATAATGCGCATCCAAATCATGTGCACAGAACCAATCAACCATTTGACGGGTGTATTTCGGTTCGATTACATCATAAATTAAGTTTTGATTCAAATGTTCATAGATTTCCGTTTCGGGGACACCATAAAGCCATTTTTTATCACCGGGTTTCCATATTGCGCGATTAACCCACAAAAACGTCGCCAGCGGGGTTGTATCAAAATATGCTTCATCACGAAAAAAGTATGGAGTACCTTCGGATTCGCCGACACGCATGGGGCGTGTGGTTGCCGAACGCAGATTATAAAACAATCCATCAGGGACGTTATTTTGAATAAAGTATGTTTTACCACTGCCCGATACACCATTACAAAATAAAAGTATTTTCTTTTTCATTCAACATATCTTTGTCATAAAGAAAAGTTGCCGAGACAGCAACTTGTATGTTTTATTTCTGACGTTGGCGCAACCATTCTTGCTCTAACTGCAATTCGTCTGTTCGTGCCATATTTTTGCCATTTTCTTGGTATCTGGCAAATAATTTTCGTGCCAAGTTCGCATATTCTGACGCAATAACAACATCTGCCACAATCCCGTCCCGGGCCTGGATAGCATTTTTAATACCTGCTTTATACAAGACCCCGGATAACCCATTAAGGCTGTTATAACGTTCAGACGCGTCCCGACTTGGGTGCGAGAACACGAATGCACACGTGTCACGACTATCATAATTTGGCACGAAACGCCATTGGCCACGACTCGGCAAGCTGTCTAATGTATCATACAGCGTTATCAAATCTTGGATATTCTTTGTTGCAGAAGTGAAACTTTTGCTCATTTTCACTACCTCCTTTTAGTCTTCTAAGAAGCTGCGCAGTTTACGGGCGCGCGTTGGATGTTTTAATTTATTCAGCGCCTTTTGTTCAATCTGACGAACACGTTCGCGCGTAACACTAAGGTCGGCACCAACTTCTTCCAGGGTGTTAACCTTGTTATTACTCATCCCGAAACGTTTACGCAGGACTGTTTCTTCCTTGGGGTCCAATTCCGACAAAATCTGGGTAACGATTTTACGCAGAT
This sequence comes from Candidatus Enterousia sp., assembly GCA_045536625.1. Lineage (GTDB taxonomy): Bacteria > Pseudomonadota > Alphaproteobacteria > Rs-D84 > Rs-D84 > Enterousia. The sequence continues at coordinate 6,189 of JAZSNY010000002.1, read as the reverse complement.
TCTTTTGCGCGGCGGATGTAAACGGATTCTTGGCCGTTTCGTCCGCAATAATTTCGATACGTGAACTGTCATCTTCGGTGCCAACGGGCGCCTCTAGTGAAATTGGTTTCAAATTAACCTTCATAGCCTTGTGAATCTTGTCAACCGGCAGATAGATAATCTTGGACAATTCTTCGGCGGTTGGTTGGCGTCCGTATTTATGCATAAACTGACGCGAAGCACGTTGGATTTTATGGATATTATCAATCATATGTACCGGGATACGAATTGTACGGGCCTGATCCGCGATGCTGCGCGAAATTCCCTGCTGTATCCAGTTGGTTGCATATGTTGAAAATTTATTTCCCAGACGATAATCAAATTTATCAACCGCCTTCATCAAACCAATATTGCCATCCTGGACCAAATCCGAGAAATCAAGTCCCAAACCACGGTTACTGGATTTCTTGGCAAATTTAATTACAAGTCGCAGGTTCGCCTCGATCATTTCGCGCTTGGCACGGGCAGCTTCGGTCTGTCCACGTCGAACCAGTTCCACAACCTTTTTATATTCGGCGGTTGGTTGGCCCGTTTCGGTCGCGATTGCGGTTATGTCTTCTTGAATCTTTAAAATGTCTGCTTCATGTTTCTTGGCAAAGTTTGCCCAGGCGGCATTTTTGCTTTTAGCCAGTTTTTTTACCCAGTTACGATTTAGTTCATTGCCAACATATTCGCCCAGAAAATCTTCACGCTTAACCTTGTTTGCCATGGCCAGGCGCAACAATTTGCCTTCTAGCCCCATTAACAGTTGGTCACGCTTGGTCAACTGTTCCAAAATTTCGGCGATTCGGTCATCGTTAAGACGTATCTTGCTGACATGTTCAAACAATTCCAGGCGTAATTTTGTATATTTCTTTTCCAATGCGGCATCGGGCGTATCAGAAGACAGTAAATTTTCCAAGCGTTTGGCCTGAAGTTTTTGCATATTATTAAATATGCGTTTGATTTTGGAAAACAAATCCATAACCATCGGCATCAACGCTTCTTCCATGACAGGAATCGGAACACCGGACGTACCGCGTGGCGTATCTTCTTTTTTTATACCGTCATCTTCGTCCATGTCTTCTTCGTCTTCTTCATCAGAATCCACAGACGCATCCGCCAAATCATCTAAATCATCATCGTCTAATTCGTCGACGTGTTCAACACCCTTGGACTTTAAAGCCTCGGACAAAGCAGCCAGGGATTTTTGTTCAGATTCACTGGAATACATAACTTCCAAATTCACGATATAGCGCAAACGAATATCTTCATTTAACAACTGTTGATACCAATCCAACATGGCCTGAATGGTCATAGGGCTTTCGCACAGACCATACACCATAAGACGTGATGCAGCCTCGATTCGTTGGGCAATCGCAACTTCGCCGGCGGCGGTTAACAGTTGCACAGTACCAATTTGTTTTAGATACGATTGAACCGAATCCTGGACCCCCAGAACCAATGAGCCCGTTTGACTGCGTTCCAATTGTTTTGCATAGTGTTCGTAATCATCATCGTTTACGTCAACCTGCTCTGCATCCGCATTTAATAAATTACGCGTTTTGTCGCGCGGACCATCATCTTCATCGGCATCATAATAACGATTTAAATCCTGGGGATAATTATCAATTTCCAGGATTTCCAGTCCCAAGTCCTGTTGAAAAAAGTCAAGAACTTCGTCATGTTCTTCGGCGGGGACTTCGTCCGCTTCGGTTGCAGAATCAAAATCCATGCGCGACATATACCCAATCTCCATCGCGCCGGATGCCAATTTTTGTAAATTTTCTGGCAAAGACTCAATCAAAAGTCTTGTTGCTTCGTCCAGTTTCTTAGCCATTAATTAACCCTTGTTGCAAGTTTATGTTGTTTTAAAAGTTAATATTATTTACTACTTTTTCTTTTTTTTCTTGGGGACGGAGGCCATTTTTTGTGCCTTGGCAATCGCGTCGTGGATTGCAGATTCAGACACCAACCCCAGAACAATTGGACTTTGAATTTGAATAAGTGAATATGACGCGTGTGTTTTATTGCGTACAGACGCAACAGTCGGATTTGTACTGCGCATCAAACGCGCGACCTGGCCGTCTGATAATTCCGGATAATTTCGTATAATCCATAAAATTCCGCCCAGACGATTTTGACGGTGCAGTTTTGGCGTGTAACCTACGCCACGTTTGTTTTGTTTTTGTTGGGCTTCAACGATTTCCTTGCGCAAGGTCAGGCGAGCAGACGCGTCCGCTTCGCAACGTTCAATGTCTTCACGTGTAACCTGACCGCTTAAAATCGGGTTTAAAGGCTGAATCTTATACGTTTCTGCATCCGCAATACTTTTAACCTCTAGTTCATGCAGACCACAGAATTCTGCGATTTGTTCAAATGTCAATGCTGTATTTTCAATTAACCACAAAGCGGTTGATTTTGGCATATATGGATAGTTCATGGAAATTTCCTCTATTGTTAACGTGGGGCAATATACACCAAAACTTGTTGATTTTCAAGCCCTTTTTATTATTTTTGTTTGTGGAAATATCCCCGTTCCAGGTAATCAAACAATTCACGGGCGGCATTACGTTCGGATTGATAGTTTTTTTGCGCCAACGCAGTCGCAACTGCATCCATTTGCCTGTCCGTTAATGAATACACATCATCGTTTTTTTGTGTGGGTTGTTTTTTAGCGAAACCAATGCGCATTATGCGTTTAAAATCATCCACCTTGTCCACCGGCAAATAGCGACCGTCAATCACCGTATTTGGACACAAAGAATCAAATTCCCGCAATGCGCGTTTCATGTTAATCGTACAGCCCGGGAAAGCCGCCTCTAAATCAACCACATCCAGAAATTTACCGTTGATGTATTGTAATGCAAGACTTTCTGATTGTTTTTCCTGTATCTGTTGCAGGGCTTCCTTGAATAAATCCGGCAATTTCGCAAACGATGTGATAAATTGATATTGCCCGACCCCCGCAACGAACGAATCCAACATATTCGCCCTTAGTAGATACTTTGGTGTGCAATACTCGCTATCACTAAAACGAAGGATGCCATGTGGATGGGATTTACCAAAACTTTTTAACAAAGTTGGCACATATTTGTTAATACCGGTCACGCGCGTAATATCTGTGGCGGTTAATAATTCACCCGACTGTCTTTTTTCTTCTATGACAGTTGATAAAGAATAAGGACTAATACGAAAATCTTGCAAAATCAGGTTATGGAACGATGCATAATCTATGCAATAATCTATGACCTGGGGAATATTGTTCTTGGCGGGCGTTGGATGAGCGCGTTCAAATGCGGCTATATTTTCTGGTTTTAGGGCACGTTCCCCAAAAAATATTTTCAGAGCCAAATCTTTATCAGTCAAGCAAAACATCTTGTTGTCGGCGCTTTGGGTCCATTTTACAAAATCATCAAAATTTTCAACCGGCAAGTATGAATATGCTTTTTCGCCACGCATAAAAGCGATTGATTTTCTTGAACCAGATACCCAATATTGATTTAATAATGTTTGCCCGAAATCTGTGCCCGTGATTTTTCCATCAATTGGCAGCCCCATCCGCTTTTCTATATCCGGCCCGCTTAACAACAATCCCTTTTTGTGCAGTTGGTCTATATAATTCATAAAATCCGCGGATTTCGGTCGGTTATAGATTACAAGACTGCACGAAATACAACAATCCAGTATATAGGGCATAAAGTCGTTCGTAGTTCGCAGTTTAATATTTGAATTATGTTTCCATGGTTTAGTATCCGTCATCTTGTATATTTTTTCGTTTAGGCGTTCACGCAAAAGTGCCTGGTAAAACAACGGTTTGTGTTTGGTCTGTAAAAACATTGACCACCCATAGTCATGAGAAATACGAGAATACGCATTACGTTTGTCATAAACACCATAGCACGTAATAACACCACGCTCCACATGTTCTAATAATTTACCGCTGTTGTTAATACCATACATTTTGTTTAAATCGGACACACTAAGCAGGGAACCATCCGCATGTTTTTTTTGTATAAAATCCACAATTCCAAAATCTTCCAGCCGCGAAAAGGATAGGTACAGATTATAATATCCCACAAAATTTAAAATGTATTCCAACATATCTTCGTTGGTTTTGATTTCAGGGTTGCGATTTGAAAAATACACACGATTAAAATCGGCAACCCTGTGTTTGCCCCCCAGTTCTTTGCCAAAAATTATTTTTAATAGACTTTCAAGTACAATGTTCACGATTTGCCTCTTTTTTGTGAAAGCAAAAAATAACACACACCCCATTTTTTGTCAACCATAAAAAACATCCCGCCGTTGTGGCGGGGGAATTTGCTTTTCTTCGTTTAGGACTTTTTGACGATTTTATAACCGTCTTTGCCGTCCAAAACCGTCCAACCGGCGGCATCGATTTTGGCACGCAGGGCATCGGCCTTCGCCCAATCTTTGTTCGCCTTGGCCGTGGCACGTTGGTCGGCCAGCGCGACAATTTCAGACGGCGCGCTTTCGTTTTCCAATGCGCGCAACTTTTGTGCACGGTCAATAAATTGCAACCCCAACAGGTCATCTGCAAAACGCACCAATGCCAGTTTGGTTCCTTCATCAATTTCGGCAGACTTGATAAAATCTTGCACCAACACCAAAACAGACGCAGTTTTTAAATTATCAGACATGGCCATAACCATATCATCATGCCATTTGGTATAAATATTTTTGTTAATCTGTTCGCCGTCTGACGCCAGCAAATCCGCCACACGACGGACCAAATTCGCATAACTTTTGGCCGTTGCATCCATCGTTTCCCACGAAAAAGCCAACTGCGATTGATAATGCCCCGTGGCAACAAAGTAACGATATACCATTGGGTCATAGCCACGGCTGCGTAACGCATCCATGCCCAAAAATTCGCCCTTGGACTTAGCCATTTTTTCGCCAGATTTATCAAGCAGAAAACTGTAGTGCAGCCATGTGTTTACCCATGGTGCACCCGTGATTGGTTCACTTTGCGCAATTTCATTGGCATGGTGTACGCGCGATAAATCTTCGCCACCGGTGTGAATATCAAAATGCGCCCCCAGTAACTTCATGCTCATGGCGCTGCATTCTGCGTGCCATCCCGGAAACCCAACACCCCAGGGACTGTCCCACTCCATTTGGCGTTTGACATCCGTTGGTGAATATTTCCACAGCGCAAAATCCGTAGGATTACGCTTGGCATCATTAAAGCCCACACGCGCACCCGCCCGATTGCCGGCCAGGCTGCCCCCCGTCAATGCACCATACGCCGCAAATTTTGATGTGTCATAATAAATGCCATCCCCAGGGATTTCATATGTGTATCCCAAATCTTGCAATTTTTGAACCAATTCAATTTGTTCGGCAATATAATCTGTCGCATGTGGCATGACCGTTGGCGCAATCATGTTAAGATCATTAAAATCGCGCAGAAATTCGTCTTTGTAAAAACGCGCGATATCCCATACAGACTTGTTATCACGGGCCGCGCCCTTTTCCATTTTATCTTCACCAGAATCATCTTCGTCATTGGTCAAATGCCCAACGTCTGTGATATTCATAACATGACGCACGTCATAGCCATTTGCCAAAAACATACGCTTTAAAAAATCATTATGTAAAAACGTACGCAGGTTACCCAAATGCGTATAATGATAAACCGTTGGACCACACGAATAAAAACCAACCTGCCCTGCAACCAATGGTTTAAATTCTTCCAATTTGCGGGTTAATGTATTGTATAATCTTATCGTCATGTTATTTTTTCCTTTCGGGTTTATTGATATTGGGATTTTAATAGGCGTGTGTTTGAAATGCAAACAAATTAAGTTTGCAAAAAGTTTATCTTAGCGACAACAGTAAAAATTAATAAAACGAATTGTCATGTGTTTATTATGACACAGGCCACACACATTAGTCAAGGCACAAAAAAACGGCACAATATATTTAGTGGCACAACCTGGGTTCCGTGGTCAAGCCACGGAATGACATATAAGATAAATATTTACCATACTAAATTTTTGTTTATCTTCACGTCCGCGACAAAAAATTAAACCCACCGGGTGGTGGGTTGAATTTTCTGGCGGGCGCAAAAGGACTGGACTCCCCTTCCCGCGTGCGCGGGTGGGGATACCCCTCTCCACTCGTGACGATTTGGGGGCGTTG
>JAZSNY010000044.1:0-3173 GCA_045536625.1 Candidatus Enterousia sp. | reverse complement strand
CGCCCATGACGGTATATAGATATTTCAACTTAGCATACATGATGCCTGATAAGGTCAATAATATTCTATCTGGGAAAACAGCTTGTAGTGTAACTAGCATTCTGAACCAAAGAAATCATCATGATGTTTTTCCAACAGTTTCATAGCGGTTCTTGTAATTATTACAGGAATTCCTTCTGTTGTATTTACAAAATACTCGCCTGCAGGGATTTTTAGAATCCCTTTATTTTGCATTCCACGTGCAATTGCTAGTCGTTCATACCCAATATGGGTTGTATCAGAATAATTTGTTACATATGCTTCAAATAGTAATTCTTGTTCTTGAGGAGACAAATTATGTAAGGATTCTAATACATATTTTGCAGCTATTTTATATTTGATATATTTTAGTAATACTTTAATTATCCATTGTACAATAGCGGCCAAACCAATGGCCACCATAATCGCTGCACCTAAATACTTTTCTAGATTGTAGTATTCTATAATAATCCAGGCCACTCCAACACATATGTATTGAAATGGGTTCTTTATCTGCGATATAAAAGCCGTTATAACATCCATATTTTAACCCTGTTTTCACACGTACTTTTTAGACTATGTATATCCTTGTCGACAGAAACGCTCTTACTGTCAATGAACTAAATATACCACTGTGAATACTGGGATTTCAACTATAAAAAATCCCCGAATTACGGGGCAACTGCGGGATAAAAATAAAAGGTATCCAAAACGGATACCCTTTTTATTATTCCTGGCGGAGATGAAGGGATTGTCTGATTCCCATTGCGCCACGTTGGCGCAATGGGCCCCTTTCGCTGCGTAAGATTCAAACTTCGCCAAATGGCTCGTTTTCATCAACTGACGCCCCGAACCCAGCAATCACATATTGCAAACGCTTCGTCCACACTGCAACACCGGCACAAAAACAAAACGCCCAAATTGGGCGTTTGATTTTTGTGGCGGAGATGAAGGGATTCGAACCCTTGATACCCTTGCAGGTATACCACATTTCCAATGTGGCGCACTAGACCAACTATGCGACATCTCCGGATCTAAGATTATTCAATGTCCCCACTGTCTGCGACGACAACAGCTTCTTCGGCAGAAATGGTGCCAGGTTCATCATCAGAAAGTGCAGATTCTAATTCTGCATCAATTTCACGTAATAATGGATCCTCGCTGCCGATTTCCAGTGTTTCTTCAGCTATTTCAGGTGAAGGTGCATCCTTGTACGATTGTACAAATTCATGACGAACATTTGCGACATCCAATTTGCCACTTGCAATTTCACGAAGGGCAACGACCGTTAACTTATCACGGCCACGTTCAACCAACATTTCCGCCCCACCATCCAAATCACGAACGCGTTGGGACGCCAACATCCCAAGCTCATAACGGCTTTCCACATATGGTAATGTATCAGAATTTGTTGTACGTGCCATTTCATAAATCCTTTGTTGAAATCGTTTTTAACCCCGTTATAATGCCCTATGGATGGTGAAAATGCAAGCAGAAAATAAAAAAAGTAACATTAAAACATTATCTTTTGGATGCAGACTGAATGCACTGGAGTCTGAAAAGATAAAAAAAATGTTGGAACCACATATATCGGCGGCGGTCGTGGTTAACACATGTGCCGTCACAGCCGAGGCCGAAAGGCAATCTGGACAGGCCGTTCGACGCATCGCACGCGAAAATCCAAATGCCCCGATATTTGTAACGGGATGTGCGGCGACACGTAATCCGGATCTGTTTTCAGAAATAGTGAATGCAGCCGTTATACATAATAATAATAAAATGAAAATTGGGGCGTATGTGTCCGCCGTGGAATCAATACCGTGCGCAAAACGGGCGCCCAGTATCGCAAAATTTGATCAACACGCACCAAAACTGTCCAAGCAATTTGTACAGATACAAAATGGTTGCAATCATAATTGCGCGTACTGTATAACGCGTGCACTGCGTGGACCATCCGTATCATTTGATTATGAAACAATACTGTCAGATGTACAACAGGCGGTGCAAAATGGATTTTATGAAATAGTGCTGACGGGGATAGATATTGCATCATATGTTCAAAAAAAAGACGGCAATGTGTTCCTGATATCCGATTTGTGCAAAGCATTATTAAATGATGTTCCAGAAATACAGCGCCTGCGTTTATCTTCTGTGGATCCGGCGGTGCCGGACATTGAAAATGTTATTGATTTTATATTGGCGGAACCGCGCATGATGCCGCATTTGCACCTGTCTATGCAGTCGGGTTCGGATACCATTTTACGCGCAATGGGCCGACGACACACGGCGCAAAGGGTATGCGATTTGGTTGCGCGTAGCATGGACAAAATCACGTTCAGTTGGGATATAATATGCGGTTTCCCGGGGGAATCCGAAGAATTATTCAATGAAACATTGGATTTAGTGCGTACGACAAAACCAATTAAAATCCATGCTTTCCCGTTTTCGCCACGTCCAGGCACACTGGCCGCCGATATGCCGGAACAGGTTGACAGGTCGCGATCAAAGAAACGGGTAAAAATCATTAGTGATTTGGCAAATCAAAATCGTGCGGAATTTATGAAGAATCAAATTGGAAAAACATTGCAGGTTTTGGTCGAAGAAAATAATATTGCCCGTTGCCCACATGATATCGAAGTAAGGATAGATGGCAGTGCCCTGCCCGCACGAACAATTTGCGATGTTTTAATAACAGACGTGCGTGACGATTATTTTATTGGCAAAGCGATTTAGAATTGTTAATATCCAAATCATGATACAGAAATTAATCGCATTATTTTTATCTATATTTGTGTGCACGGCACATGGCGCAGATTTTAAAACACGCGCAAAATCCGCATTTTTAATTGACTATGATTCCGGCGCCGAGATTGTCGCAAAAGAAGCGGATACTTTGATGCCACCGTCTTCGATGATAAAATTGATGACGTTGGCGGTACTGTTTGATGAATTAAAGGCGGGCAACATAACAATGGATACGCGCTTTCCGGTGGGGGAAAACGCGGACTATAATCGGCCCGAGTGGTATCCGGCCAGTAAGATTTGCCTGGTCGCGGGGCAGGATATATCCGTACGGGATTTGATTTTGGGGCTGATTGTTTTGCCGGGGGGCGACGCGTCCGTTGTTGTCGCAGAAAAATTGGCCGGCAGCGAGG
>JAZSNY010000047.1:0-18285 GCA_045536625.1 Candidatus Enterousia sp. | reverse complement strand
GCAACTCCACCGGGGGTTCGAATCCCTCACCATCCGCCATAAATAAAAAAGGCACCCATGGGGTGTTTTTTTATTTATGTTGATGTGTGTCCCGGGATTGGAACCGCAACAAAGTTGCGCCAGGTTCGACAATGAGTAGGTTTTGCAAACAGCGTACAGCAAAACCGTCAGGAATGCCCCGCAGGGCATAAATATGCCCAAGGGAATCCTCACCATCCGCCATAAAAAAAGACACCCCCCCAACGGGGTGTTTTCTATATTCTGTTTTCTTTTAAACCTGAAAATATTTCCGCAAATTCTGATAAACTGGTATTGGTTGCGTTTATAATTTTTGCAATCGTTGCGCACGACGGCCAACGCGGGGTTCCATCTGGGGAAAATTGTTTGCTTTTGTTAAATGTTGTGGCATCCAGTCCGCTAAGCCGTGCCAATCCCGAACAGGTTAGTCCCTGTGATTTTGCCAATTTTTCAATTGTTTTCCATAGCAATATATGCTGCATAATTTCCCCTTTCGTCTTATTATTTGTTTGAACTGTGATGCGGTTTCATGCATGGTGTGTATTATTTCATAAAATGCAACTGGGGTCAAGATAAAAAAGAAACGCAAAAGACAAACAACCGTAGGTTGTTTTTATGTGCGCCAAATCACGGATTGGAAAAGATTGTTGATTTTCTTTTGCAGTTCGGTATCTGTAAAAAATTGATTCCGCATAGCGTCCGTTGTTTTATTGTCATCGGTTTCAAAGTGTGGAATATATTTTTGTATCGCAATAGTTTTTACATTGCGCATCGCCAGGATTTCCGTAATTTCAATTAAATCATTTTTACTAATAAATCGCGGGTCGCATGTTACGCGAACCTCAAAATCCTTGTTGTGGGAAATTAATATATCCAAACTGCGTATCATATTGTCATATGCGATATGCTGACCCGTCAAATCCGGATATTTATCGCGCGTGGCCTTAAAGTCCAATCCAACCCAGTCAATTATATCAATCGCATTTTCCAAAACATTTGGATAAAAACCATTGGTATGCAAACCGATTTTTAAACCCAGTCCACGTACGCGTCGCATATAATCAATTGTAACGTCGCCCTGCATTAATGCTTCGCCACCTGAAAATACAATGGCTTCTAATTTTCCAACACGTGATTTAATCCAATCAAAAACGCGTGCCGGATCATAATCCCCATCACCGGGGCATAATAAATGGGGATTGGAACAATACACGCACCGCAAAGGACAACCCACCAGAAACAAAATTGCGGCCAGTTTCCCCGGGTAATCAATTGTGGTGAACGGTACCAATCCCCCAATCTGTACTTCGTGCATAGTGTTTACGCCGCACGTTTCAACAAATCACAATGGCGGGCGCCCGCAGACAAACAGTTGCCCTCGGTAAAGGTTTTACGTTCACAGAATTCAGAATATTTACCAATATTGAAATTTTTAACGGGGCGAATAAATCCCATTGAACGTGAAAAAACTTCGCATGGTGTTCTGTTTGCTGTATTTGTCATAATAATTTCCTCCCTTTCTGATTTGTTTATGACGTTAACTTTTATTGTTCATTGTTGTCCTGGTTTGCGGCGTTTTCCGCATCGCACTTAGGACAGAATTCGTGTTTACCCGGCAGATAGCCGTGCTTTGGACAAATTGAAAATGTCGGTGTCAGTGTCATATATGGCACTTTGTAATTTTCAAATATCGTCCGCACTATTTTCTGGGCGGCATCCCCACTGGACACAGGTTCCCCCATGTACAGGTGTAACATCGTGCCCCCGGTATATTTGCGTTGCAATTCTTCCTGGTGTTCCAACGCAACAAACGGATCATCCGTAAAGTTCACCGGCAACTGGGTTGAGTTTGTATAGTATGGTGCATCCTTGGTTCCCGCGGTGATGATATCCGGAAAATTCTTGACGTCTGTTTTGGCAAATCGATATGAACATCCTTCGGCCGGTGTCGCTTCCAGGTTATACAGATTTCCTGTTTGTTCCTGGAAAGTGGCCAGGTTTTCACGAATAAAGTCCATCACATCCAAAACCAACTTTTTACCCATTGGTGTTGCAATGTTTTCACGGTCGCCCGTAAAGTTACGAACCATTTCGTTTGCGCCATTCACACCAATGGTAGAGAAGTGATGATTCCAATCACCCAAATAGCGTTTTGTAAACGGGTACAATCCGCGTTCCATATTCTTGGATATAATATCACGCTTGATTTCCAATGCATCACGTCCCAAATCCAACAGACGCTTTAACTCCGTAAACAATCCTTCGCGATTACCGCGGTGGATATATCCCAAACGTGCCAGGTTGATTGTTATAACACCAATCGAACCCGTCTTTTCGGCCGATCCAAACAACCCGCCCCCACGCTTTAACAATTCGCGCACATCCAATCTCAGACGACAGCACATTGAACGTACATCCGTCGGATTTAAATCAGAATTCAAGAAATTCTGGAAATTCGGAATCCCATACTTTGCCGCCAAATCAAACAAAGGCTTTACATTTGGGTGTTCCCATGGGAAGTCCGGCGTAATGTTATATGTCGGAATAGGGAACGTAAATGGTCGACCCAACGCATCCCCCTCGGTCATAACATCCAAAAACGCACGATTAATTAAATCCATTTCTGCCTGTAATTCGCCATAGGTAAAGTCCACCTGTTTTTTACCAATAAACGGATGTTGATTCTTTAAATCTTCTGGGCATGTCCAATCAAATGTAAAGTTGATGAACGGTGTCTGGGTTCCCCAACGACACGGCACGGCACAGTTAAAGATAAGTGTTTGCATTGCGTTTTTCACATCCGCATACGTCAAATTATCAATACGCACATATGGGGCCAAATATGTATCGACGGATGAAAACGCCTGGGCGCCTGCAAATTCATTTTGCAATGTCCCCAAGAAATTTACCATATGTGAAATGGCCGTTGCCATATGACGTGCAGGTTGGCACTGCAAGTACCCTTCGACACCGTTAAAGCCTTCGTATAACAGTTCGCGCAGGGACCATCCCGCACAATAACCCGTCAACCACCCCAAATCATGGACGTGAATGGCCGCTGTTTTATGTGCCTCAGCAACCGCCCGCGGATACAGGCTTAACCAATATTCCGCGGTAACGCGTTCGCTGGTACGCAAAATCAGGCCACCGATGGAATAGCCAACATTTGCATTTTCTTTGATACGCCAATTTGACCCACCGACATAACCTTCGATAATGTCAACCGCGTCAACCACAGATTCACGAATTTCCGTACGTTTCTGACGATATATAATATACGCTTCGGCAGTTTTATAGGCACGATTATCCATCAAAGTCTGAATAACAACATCTTGAATGGCTTCAACCGTTGGTGTTTTTTCCGCAAATTTATCATCCAGTCGTTTTAATACATCCTGGGTAATTTTTACAATCTCTACATCTGATATTTCCGTCGTTACAGCCACCGCCTTTTTTATTGCTTCGTAAATCTTCTTGGCATCAAAAGGCACCGTTTCGCCACTGCGCTTTTGAACCGCAACTAAACGTGTCGTCAAAGTAGGCGTAATTTGAATTTTTATTTCATTTTGTGTTTCTGACATTTTTAAACTCCAATCTTGTAAAAACACAACATATAGTAGTTATTTGTTTTGTTTGGTAACAATATATAGTGTATAGAAAAAACTATCAACCGATAAAAAGCAAAAAAAAATTATTTTTCGCTTTACTTTTAAAAAGGTTGATATTCCGCATGGTTGCGCGCACAAACAGAATCGGAAAATCTGTACCAATTATACATTTGTGTCTAAAAAAGCAATTTTTTTCATTGGCAACGATTCGTTTTTTTTGTGTTTTTACAAAATATAGATGAATTTTTTCGGTTTTGGTACTATATATTGTGTCGCGTTTGATTCGGTGCAGATTTACATTATGGGTTGTTTTTCCCATTAAAAATGGCTATATTCAATATATCGTAACCATGGTGGTTGCGTATGTGTTTAACGAAATTAAGGCATTATTATGATTAAAAACATATATGAAATGCTGCAAGATGTATGTTCACGGAACAAGGACGGTATTTTCTTTGTACGTCAGAACGAAACCTATGCAGATTTATTAAAGCGTGTGAAACAGCGTGCCGTTTTATTGGCCCAACGTTTCGGTATTAAAAAGGGTGACACCGTCGCAATTTTATCGGGCAATACGCCGGATTTTTTGCGTTCGTATTTTGCCATCACGTCCCAGGGGGCACGTGCATTGATGTTGGATACGGGGTTAAATACCACGGAACACATCAACATGATGAAACGTACGGACTGTAAATTGGTCTTGGCGCAAAAGCATATGTTTATCAAAGATGCGCCGTGTGAAATGTTTGATATCGAACATATTGATGATACGAACGAAAATGATTTTGTAATGGCGGACACTGAACGTGGTGATATTGCACAGTTATCATTTACATCTGGTTCAACCGGCAACCCCAAGGTTGTGGGATTGACCCATGAAAATCTGATATCGTTGGCAGATGGCGCCCAGTTTTACAAGGATGTAATTTTGCCGGGTTATACATTTTATGGATTTTTACCCCTGTATCATATATATGGTGTTGTTATTAACATCATTGTCCCGGTCGCATTACAGGGCAAATTGTTGTTACAGCCCGTCTTAAAACCCCAAGAATTCATCAAGGATTTCAAGCAATATAAACCCGAAGTAATCCCCGCCGTTCCCCGTATTTGGGAAGTGTTTTATAAAAAGATTGTTGACAGCGCCCGTGAAAAACACGTTTGGACATTGATGCGCATAATAGTATCTATGCGTAAAATTCTGCGTGCGATTGGACTGGGAAAACTGGTGGATAAGGTTACCAAGCCCGTTCATGACGCCTTTGGCGGCAATACGCGTGTATTGGTATCTGCCGGGGCAACATTAAAGTCATCTATTCGCAAATTCTATGAAAGTATGGGCTTTGTTGTGGGGGATTGCTATGGTTTGACTGAAACGACGGGGCCGGCGAACTTTAATTTTGCGTTTCGTCGTCCAGACGGTTCCATGTACTATGCTGGACCCTTGCCCGGGAACGAGATTCAGATTCACAATCCTGACAAGAATGGCATCGGTGAAATTTGGGTTCGTGGTAACATGGTTATGCCGGGGTATTTGGAAAATGATGATGCAAATGCTGCGGCGTTTGAAAACGGTTGGTTTAAAACAGGTGATATTGGATGTCTGGATAAATATGGACGTCTGACGGTCAAGGGACGCCAAAAACAGGTTATCGTCCTGGACAGTGGTAAAAACGTATATCCCGACGAACTGGAAGATTTGTACATGCAAAATGACGAAATCTTGAATGCGGCGGTTTTCGAATACGTTATCAAGGACAAGACAGTTCCTTTTGCTGTATTTCAGGTAAAGCCCGGCACGACGATTGAGCGTGTTGCGTTACTATTAAAAAAATCTAATTTAGCAATTGCTCAATATAAATGGGTTCGTCACTTTGCTATTACCGAAGAAGAACTGCCATCTACGTCTGCGAAAAAGGTGAAACATTTTGCCGTTCGCGATATGTTGGATGGCGGTGCATTTACGCGTGCCGATAACTAAGCAAAACAAACCTGATGGGGCAGGGCGGAAAAACCGCCCTGTGTATTTTTTTGGTTTTTATGTTGACAAAATAATATTGTGTGCTATAACATAGAATGTAATAAAGAATACGGAGGCTTGCATGTCAAACCCGAAAAAGCGCACCCCAATCGGTGTGTTCAAAGTTTTAAAATCAATCATGGATGCCAAGGTGGCACCCCTGCGTGAAGCGGTAAATACGGGCAATCGCGCCCAGACGGAATTACCGGTTTTGTGTGAACGGATTTCAAATCTGCAAACATTTATTCGTAACAGTCGTTATGATCCATCGGATACCCGCGAAGCAGAAATAGAAATCACAGAATATGAATATCAACTGCATGGTATTCAGAAAAAAATTGCCCGTGGTCAATCGGCCGAAAAAGATTTGGCGTATGCAGAAAAATTTTACGCATCCTATGCGGACACATGTCGTAAAATTCAGAATATGTCTGCTATCCGGGAATTGCAAAGTCAGTGCCGTATTATCGAAGGCCGACTGTCCTGCCTGGAAGATAATATGTTTGCGTGCGAAATAAATATGGATGAAACTGTGCGTACACCCGATATTGTGACCCAGGCCCAGGATGATTTAGAGGCATATTCCCGCGAATATCGTGAACAAAGTGTCTGTTTGGATACTTTACGTGCGCGGTTAGCTGAATTGCAAAAATAAACAAACGCCCATTTGGGCGTTGTTTTTTACTGATTGCACAGTATGACATAGGGGGGGCGTGATGCAGATTGGTTTATCCCCATTGGGCCACAATCCATACAATTAAATCTTCTGTTTTGGGAATGCGCTGTGTCCAATGGGATTTTTAAGTCTTTAACTACTTCGACCCCATTTATGTATGCCTGACTTGGAAATCCAAAATAAAAACCACGTGTTCCGCCATCACATTCAGACACGTTGCCCGGGTAACACCGTGGGTCTGTCAGTTTTGTTGGATCTGGAACACATGAACTTTCACATGTATCGGGGTCTGTAATCATTCGTTCACAATCTGTACATGACGTTTGCGGCACACGCAGTGTTGCCCCCAACGCGCCACCATAAACAGCGTTCCCAACAATATGTGCACATTTTTTTGTTGTTGTATTCAACGTTGGGTCAACCACGCATTCCCATTCCAGTGTGTTATAATTCAATCGTGCGACCATTTTGTCCGGACAACTTTTTTCCGGAAAGGGGTTTATACATTCCCATACATCTTCCACCATAATGGCCGTTTGATTGTCTGCACACAGTGGTTTTCTGGATTCGTCTGGTACGCACTCGTACAAATCGGAATCCCAAATCATATCCCCACCACAATCTGTTTTTGCGTTGTACATAATGCACTGCCAACGACCAAATCTGTATACTTTTGTTGTTCCGACGGGGCATGCAATATCGGGTGTCGTTGCTATTTCATATGTATTTCCAATATCTGGTGTTTCATACTGCGTCAGATACACTAATTGTCCATTTTTTAATTTCATTTGTTCTATGATTGCGTTTGGTACTGTGCGCTTGGTTGTGGTACCCCCAGACATAATCATTTTATCCTGAAATATTCCGAATGTCCCCGCGTCTGCATAATGTGTTTCCAACGTTTCCATCATGCCATTATAAATATTTTCATCCAAGGGCGCGGTTGCGGTAACAATATAGTTAAAAATTTTCTTTTTATTATTTTCCGCACCGCATTCAATCCTTTTAAATCTATTGTCCAGGCATACAAATTGACTAACTATACCATTTTGTTCAATACATATGTCATCAAAGTCTGTACCATTAATTTGTGCATTATGTACCGCGGTTGCGCATTGTGCGATTGAACGCAGGTCGGATTGGGTAATTGCGTATTGTGTTTCATGTTTTTCGATACGCTGACTGGGGCTATCCATCATATAGTATCCCGCCATAAACAATGCGACCAAAATCATGATAAAAATATTCATCATTCCCCCTTGCGATTTATAAAAAGTCTAGGTAATATACAAATAAAATGCAACAGGAAAAACGGGACCGCCAATGAAAAAAGTATTTGCGATATTTTTTGTACTGATTATTTCTGGATGTGGGTTCAGTCCCATGTTTTCCGGCACAGATACAGATATTTATGTGTCGCCAATTTCGGGAATTAACGGGATTGATTTGCGTAATGCGCTGTGGGCGCGCTTTGGTGGTCAACGTGAACCAGACGCCACATATACATTAACGGTAAAATTAAATAACCCCGTTACCCAGTACAAGGCGTTGGAACAAACGGGTGATGCCACCTGGCAGGAAATATCCCTGACCGCAACATATACACTGTCACACAATGGCGTTACGATTGCGACGGGTATGGAAAGTGCATCGGAATCTTATACCTTTGTTCGTTATTTGGTTGCGTCTAATGCATCATATAACAATGCTGTCCAAAACACAATTCGCGTTTTGGCAGAAAAGATTAGTGCACGTGCAATTGCAGAAACATACAAAGATTCACACAGCAATCCAGGGGCCCAGAAATAATGAAATGGCGTGATTCCGATTTTAAATCAGGCATTGAAAAAATTCGTGCGGTATTAATTTATGGGCCTGATGCCGGTCAGATAGATGAATATTGCGATATGGCGGTTGAAAAACTGGGGATAGAAAAAGATAATATGTTTGCGTTGGATTCTGA
The DNA here is from genome assembly GCA_045536625.1 of Candidatus Enterousia sp. GTDB lineage: Bacteria > Pseudomonadota > Alphaproteobacteria > Rs-D84 > Rs-D84 > Enterousia. The sequence goes on along the minus strand of JAZSNY010000047.1, from coordinate 10,000 downwards.
TGAATTACGTGAAAAACAGGATGCCCTTTTTGCCGAGGCCTGTACCCCATCAATGTTTGGTGGCCGTAAAATGGTTATTATTTCCAACGCGGGCGATTCCTGTGCGAAACAGGTGTCTGATTTGGTATCCCATTCTGGGTTATGTGCAACGGTGATTGTCACGGGCACTGATTTGCGTGCGGGCGGTGGGTTGCGTTCATTGTTTGAAGGGGCCGAAGATATGGCGGCGCTTGCATGTTATACCGACGATGCGAAAACCCTGGCGACATTAATACGAAATGAATTATCTGCGGCATCTGGGATTCAGCAGATAACCCCTGATGCAATGGCTTATATGACCTCGCATCTTGGTGGTGATCGTGGTATAACACGTGGTTTTCTGCGCAAGATTGCATTATATGTCAATGATAAACGTGTTGTTGATTTATCTGATGTTGAAAAATGTTTACCCGATACGGGTGCGGCGGACATTGACGATTTTTTATATTCCCTGACGGCTGGTCATATTCAACAAACCATGATGGCATTGGACAGACTGTTGTATGATAACAAAGAACCAAATATGTTGGTTCGTATGTTGGGCGCACATTTCAAGAAGTTGCAAACTGCGGTTGTCAATGGTCAATTGCCGCGCCTGTTCTGGAAGATAGAAGAGAAGTTTAAAATGGCGATAAAAATTTGGCCTGAATCCGAAATAACGGCTGTCTTGACACGCCTTAATGAATTAGAACGTCAATTGCGCACCACCGGCATGCCGGGCGAGGTTTTATTACGTGACTTTGCGTTAAAATTATCGGTTCGTTCTGCAAAATTGGCAATAAAACGAAGGAATTAATTATGTTATCATCTGTTTATGCACCCAAAGATTTCAAGCGCTTGCGCGCCGCTGGGGATGTTGTTGCACGCTGTTTTGATTTTATTTCTCCACATATTCGTGCAGGTATTTCCACGGGTGAAATAGATCGCATGGTTGCCGAATTTTTAAAGGAAAATGGTGCGCGTTCATCGGATTTGGGTTACATGGGCTATCCAAAACATATTTGTACATCTGTAAATGATGTGATTGTCCATGGTATCCCCAGTGACGATGTTATTTTAAATGACGGAGATATTGTAAATATAGACCTTACGGCTGAATACAAGGGATTCCACGGTGATGCATCACGCATGTTTACAATTGGTCATGTTTCGCCACGTGCGCAAAAATTGGTAAACGTATGCCATGATGCACTTAACGCGGCAATATCAATTTGTGCGCCGGGCGTTCCTTTGTCCGAGATTGGAAAAACCATAGAATCAGTTGTAACTCCGCATGGTTTTTCAATATCACGTGATTTTGTTGGTCATGGCATTGGCAAGGTTATGCATGACGAACCGCAAATTTATCATTTTTATGACAAACGTTGGGATAGGGTAAAAATGGTTCCGGGACTGGTGTTTACAATCGAACCAATGATAAATACTGGCTCTGCTGAATGTAAAATTGACGCCGATGGTTGGACTGCGCGCACGGTTGATGGTGGGCTTTCTGCCCAGTGGGAACATACAATCGGCATTACCGAAGACGGCGCAATAATATTTACTGAAAAAATGGTCTGATTGATTATGGCAAAAATGGACGAGTTATTTCACACCGGTCATCGCGAACGCCTAAGACAAAAATTATTAGATGGCAAATTAATGGGGGCAGAAAAATTAGAACTGCTATTGACATACGCAATTCCGCGCCGTGATGTACGTGTATTGGCCCGAACTTTGATTGATAATTTTGGCGGTGTATATTTTGTGCTGTCTGCGTCATACGAAGAACTGATGCGTGTTCCGGGTGTTGGGCATAATGTGGCGGTTCTAATTCGTCTGTTTCATGAATTGTCCTTGGTTTCATACCGGGAACGTGCCATGCGCAGTGATTATATGACAGACGAGAAATTTATTCGTGATTATTGTCGCAAATTGGTGGCCGATGCAACTGTGGAAGAATTTCATGTGTTATATCTGGATGGAAAGCGTCGTTTAATTTCCGAAGAAACGCACAGTCGTGGCACCTTTAACCAGGCGGATGTCTATCCCCGCGAAGTTGCACGTCGCGCATTGTCACTGAATGCAATATATGTTATTTTGGCGCACAATCATCCGGTATCAGATAATAATTTTTCATCCGACGATGCAGAAGCAACATCCAGACTCGAAGCGTGTCTAAACACATTTGGTATCGGGCTGATAGATCATTATGTTGTTGCATCTGGTGGTATTGTTTATTCTATGCGTGAAACTCCGTTTCTGAATAAATCATCATTTTTTAAATAATTATTGCACGGATTCTGTACCGATATTTGGTCCTGAATCACGTATGTCAAGTGCTTCATAATAGTTGTCTGTGTCTTTCAGTTTTGCACCACGTGCATCCAACAGACGGTTGACTTCGGTCATGGGTACGGCAATTGTTCTGCACCCCTGCGCAAACAAATTATCCCCATAAATCATATTAATTACGGGTTTTGCCAATGTTAGCCCCCCAAATATTAAAATCAAATTTCGCATATTTATAAAAATATTGTCATATTTTGCGCCACGAATCATTGATATTGCCCATCCAAATATTAACACGCCTGTTAATACTGCGATTGCGAACCACGCGTATTCAATAAACGTTTCGAAACTGCGCAGTATGCACGAAGGGTCTTCCACATAAAGAAAACCGGAATCCGCATGAACATTGTGGAATCCGGAATTTTCAAGCAATCTAAAAATTGTATCTGTATTCATGTTATTGTGTCTAGGCGCCTTGTTTTTTTGCGTTCGCGAAAAATCCCGGAATTGAAAAATCTTCATCGTTTGCGGCAATGCCCGCCCATCCGAACAGGTCGCCCATTAATCCACCATCGTCACGTTTTGCCTTTTTAAATGGCAAAATATTTTTTAATTTCCCAATTTTTCCCTGATGCTCGGCCTTTTTTGTGGTGGGGATTTTATCTTCATTTTCCGCAAATTCTGATGCCAACTGTGCCAATGTCGCATCGGTGTCATTTTCTTCAAAATCAATTGTCGTATTGTCGATTATGTCCGATTGATTAATGGCCACATCTTCACGCAGCGGTGTCATACTTTCCAACAATTGTTCCAGTGTTTTTTCCATTGGCGCAGTGGGGGCTTCTTCGTCAATCATATCCCCAATTGAAACTTGTTCAATTTGTGCGCCGCTATCCATTTCTTGTGTTTCGGGCGCAACCAATTGTGTTTCAATACCTACATCGGAAATTTCTTCTTGCGATACCACTTCTGCGGTTGGGGTATTGGCTTTGTCCACCGAAATTTCCCCTGAATCTGTGGCCTGGGGTTCCAAAGCACCCCGTCCCCCCCCCAACACAGATAAAATAGGAATAACTTTATCTTCTGTGGGGGCGTCCACATTTTCGTCGACCTGATTGCCGGTATCCATAATTAGGGCCGTCTCGGTATAATATTGCGCTTCATTTTTTTCTTCCAAAACTTCGGTAATTTCCGCATTTTTTTCATCAATAACATTCAATTCTTCTTCGGGAATAACCGAAATTTCTGGTGTTGTGGTTTGCAGTTCTTCTTCATATGCAATGCTTTGATTTTTATCTGCAACATTTTCAACAACGCTATCAACAGTATTTTGCAACGCATTATCGCAATCGACCGGCACACCGAATAATATTGTATCCTTGTCCAACCCCAGGGCGCCCCGCACTTCATCAAACGCCGCACGAATTTCAGACATTTCAAACACTTCGTTTCCAGAAATATAGATTATTTTTGTTTTCATCTGACTTAACCCCCACAGTACATAGATACACTATATCACATTTTGGGGTTGAACGCATATAAAAAATATCTTAAACTTAAAACATGGCAGATATAAAACAACAAATTTTTCAGGAATTAACCCATTTGGAAGAGGCCGCCGCCCGTCTTCGTGGCACAGCCATCCACGCCGGCAAGCAAACAGATTTAGAGGTCGCTATCCTGACCGAACAGGTTCGTTCCCTGCGTGACAAGAATGCCCGTGCATCGGACTTGATTGACAAATCCATATCTATATTAAAGAAGTTAAAGAAATGAGTGTTGTTTCCATACAAATTGTAAATAAAAATTATCCCATGGGCTGCGAAGACGGACAAGAGGCACGTCTTATTGAATTGGGGCAGATGGTTGATGCCCGTGCCCGTGAAATTTTGGATAAAATTGGTCCGCTGCCGGAAAGTGCATTGTTGGCGACATTGTGTATTGTTTTGGCGGACGAAGTGCGTAATCGTCCCACGCCCATCGCGACTGATGCTGACCTGCGCGAAATCCTGGCCCGCATACGCGAGATTAAGCATAAAATTTCACAATAAAAAACCCGCTTTTGCGGGCTTTTTTATGACATACGTTGCATATTTTGTTGCGTTTGTTTTTGCATCATGGCCAGTTGTGTTTCACGGCCCGTTTTCCAACCCTCCAAAACACATATTGCATCAATCACAGATTCCATCTGTCTTGGCGTCAGGTCTGAAATCTTAGTATTGATGTTCAGCCCCGTCATTTTCTGAATTTGTTTTTTATATAAATCGGTATTGTTTTCTTGTGGTGGCGCATAGACAAATATAGCACGTCCAATGGTCAGGTTTTTGTATGAGTCTGACCGCAACAGTTCGGCCAATGCTGCGCGCCCTTTTTCAACGCTTGGGAATACTGCAAAACCACCAGCGGTGCCAATTGCACCATTATCACGTGATAACTGTGTATATCTCAGATTCCCTGGATTTTGATTTCGCCATGCACGTGTTCCGCCACTGCGCTTAACTTTTTTCCCGTTGTCAAAAACGTATATTACATCGCGGCCCGACTCGGTGGTATGGGTTATCATTGGTTCGGATTGTTTTTTGATTGTAATGGGTGTTTGCGCCTGTTCGTATCCCGCCATGGCTATCTTTTTTATATCCGCGACAAAGACATTTGTTGTGTTATAAGTGCGAAATAACATTCCGATATTTTCACAATTATGTCCCGCGTACATATGATTTCCAACCGAATCTGGGACAAAGGTACCGTCCTTGACGTGCCCACGCCCCAGGTACATTACCGCATGAAACATATTGCGACTGTTGCGAAATCGCGGAACGATAACAATCGAACCTGGGGTTATACTGTCGGCGCTAAAATTTTTTGTGGCAAAGCGATTGATGGCGGCCTGACGTACAGAATCCGGTGAATTTTCATCTATTTTTTGTTTGTCCAGATATTTTTTTAATGCTGCATTGTACGCAGAATCAGATTCAAACATGACGCCTTCGTGGATGCAATCGGGTGTATTGGCGTATTTTGCCCGCATTTGTTTTTTGAATTCTGTGCATGCCATACGTGCACAATCCGGGATAATTGTTGTTGTGTCGCCAATTTCATCCTGTGCGCGTGTCAGGTGGGTGTATTGACCAAACATGCAATGCTGACCAACCGGTGCGCCCGGCAATTCACGTCGCACGGCCGCACGATACCCATGTTTGCCAACAAAAGGTTTAATGTTCTTTTGTGCCGTTAGCATATTTTCCATATACATGTCACATAAACTGTCGGCCCGTTGTTCTGTTTTTGCCTTTAATTCGCGTTCTTGTGCCTTTTGTATGGAATCCATGCGCAGTGCATATTCATAAAGATTATAATTTTTATTAATTATCACAGAATGGTCTTCGTTGTTCAACGCGCCCGATGTTGCATTTGGGGCCACCATTGATGTTCCAAATAAAATATACGGCAAAGTCCATTTAAGTTTCATTTTTTACTCCTTTGCAATCAAACAGATATCATCACCCATAACAGGTACATGTATCTTCTGTTGTTTTTATTCTTCTTTGTTTTGATTGGTTCACCGCGATAAAGAAAATTCGCGATGTACATTCAGACAAATTGACGAATCAAGATGCCCCGACTTGCCGTATAACTCTCTTGGCAGCCCGCCCCACGCCAGGGGAACCAAAGTTTGTATGTTATATATATAATAAAAAGATGGTTTTTGTCAAGTGTTTTTGATAAGAAAAAAATCCCCCAAATGGGGGACATTATTTTCCAAATTTTCCACTGCGCGGGAATCCGACCGGAACGGTTCGTCCCTGGGACGCGCGCTTGCCACGCCACGGTACCCAATCGGTCAGTTTTGTTGTTCCGCGACCGGTTGTCCATCCGAAACCGTCCGCTTCGTCAAAGAACATTATATCCAAAACATAGGTGCGCTCGGCGTTATATTTTTGTAAAATTACGCCTTTGCCACGCGACATTTGTGGAACTTCGGCCACCGGGAATATCAGCAATTTATCATTTGAACCCGACATGGCAACCGTATCACCGGTAACCGCAACGCACATGTGGGCGGGATTTTTTGCATCCACGTTCATAACCTGTTTGCCGTTCTTGGTCTGGGCAACGCACGCATCGCCGGAAATGATAAAGCCATTTCCATGTCGTGACACCAATAAATATTTTGCATTAATGTCCAACACAAAGGCATGCACAATATCTTCGTCGGCGCCAATATCGGCCATCATGCGCACAGATTCTCCAAATCCACGCGCCGACGGCAATTCGTTCGCGGACAGTGTGAACATTTTGCCCATTGCGCCAAATAAATTAATTTTATCGGTTGACTGTGCATGGAAAGCGATTTGCAATTCGTCACCTTCTTTGAATTTTAAATCCAGCGAATTCAAATCCATGTGTCCCTTGGCGGCACGTATCCACCCCATTTTTGACAGTATAATGGTCAACGGTTCTTTTTCAATAAATTCATCTGCATTAACGACGATTTCTTCGGTCTGTTCCGCCCAGGTGGTACGACGCCGTCCCAACTTGGTCTTTTTGTCATATGTCTTTTTTATATCCGTAAACCATGCCTTTAACTGTTCGTTTTGTGCATCGTCACTGGCCAATAATGCCTGTAACTTTTCCTGTTCTTCGCGCAGGGCGGCATCTTCGCGCTTAATCTCCATTTCTTCCAGTTTGCGCAGGGAACGCAGACGTGTGTTTAAAATTGCTTCGACCTGAATTTCGGTCAGGTTAAATTCCGCAATCAATACCGCCTTGGCATCATCTTCGTTTCTAATGATTTCAATAACCCTGTCCAGGTTTAAATACACCACCAACAATCCGCCCAGTATTTCCAACCGGCGTGCAATATTATTCAAACGCCATTGTGTTCGCCGACACAGAACGCTTTTCTGATGCGCAATAAATTCGCGCAAAACATCGCCAATCGGCATAACGCGTGGTGCACCCTTGGAATCGATAACGTTAAAATTCATGTTAAAGCGCGATTCCAAATCCGTCATCGCAAACAGGTGCGCCATCATTTTATCGGCGGGAATATTGCGTGATTTTGGTGTGATAACGATACGGACATCGGTTGTTGATTCATCGACGATATCATCGACCAATGGTAATTTCTTGCCGTCAATCAATGTTGCAATCTGTTCCACCAACTTAGATTTAACAATCCCGTATGGGATTTCGGAAATAACAACCTGCCATGCGCCGCGTTCCAATTCTTCGACCGCCCATCGTGCGCGCACACGAAACGCCCCGCGCCCCGTGTCATAGTTTTTAACGATTGTATCAAAACTGTCGATTAATACGCCACCGGTTGGGAAATCCGGACCGGTCATTTTCTTGATAATCTGGGCGGTTGTTGCGCCGGGATTATCCACCACCAGGTTCAGTGCATCACAAACCTCGGCTACGTTGTGTGTTGGGATATTGGTTGCCATACCCACGGCAATCCCCATACCGCCATTTGCCAACAGGTTCGGAAACGCCCCCGGCATAACGACGGGTTCCATTGTTGTGCCGTCAAAGTTCGGCATCATATCAACACTGTCTTCGTCCAACCCCTCCATAATCAGCATGGCGGCTTCGGTCATTTTGGATTCGGTATATCGATATGCCGCCTGGGGGTCGCCGTCAATGTTGCCAAAGTTTCCCTGGCCATCGATTAATGGATATCGCACGGAAAAATCCTGGGCCAGGCGCACCATCGCATCATACACAGAACTGTCCCTGTGTGGGTGATAGTGACCCAACACATCCCCAACCACGGTTGCGCATTTACGGAACGCGGCGTTTGGTGCCAATTTTTGGCGCAACATAGAATACAATATGCGTCGATGAACCGGCTTTAACCCGTCGCGCACATCGGGCAGGGCGCGTGATACAATCGTGCTGACCGCATACGACAGGTATCGTTCCGACAGTGCATCTGATAATTGTTGTGAATCAATATTTTCGATAATTTCTTTACTCATGATGATGAAAATTTAGAACATTTCAAAAAAAATAACAACACAAAAATTCCCCCAAACGGGGGATTTTATTTATTTGTTTTTATTCGTGTTCATGACGCATTCTTTGTATTCGTCCGGACTGGTTTTTGTCCAGCATTGATCGTTAACGGATTTTGTGCCGTCATAACTGGCTTTTGTTTTTCCGCGCCCATACATTAAATCTAACTTGGTCAGTCCGATTGCCTTGGTGCAATAATTGTTTGTTGCATTGTTTTTATTGAATATATATCCGGTGTCGCACTTTACGCACGTCCCATCAATCGGATGCGGTCCACCACGATTGCTGGTGGCGCAATCAATACATGTGTGGTCGGTTACGCTGGCAAAGGCTTGTCCCGCATTTTTACATTTGTATTTATAACAATCATCTGTTGTTTCCAACATGTGCATGTCTTTATTATATCCTGACAGATTCCATCCATTGCACATCTTGGTGGATGCAATCGCCATTGTGCAGGCCGAAGAATCAATCGGTTCGCAATCTGTATTGCTGATATTTGGTTTATATCCGATTTTGCATACCAGTATTTGTGAACTGGCGTTTGCGGGATACACCTGCAGGTCTGGGTTGCGGGCGCTAAATTCCATCTGTCGTGCCCATGCCCCATTTCCACTGGGCAGAAATTTGTCAATCGCCAATAAAATGTCGTGTTCAGTGTTGTTGCTCTTGCCACCTGTGGCTAACGATGTACAGTTTGCGCGTCCTGATGCTTGAAAATATGGAAAAGTATATTCGATATTTGTCCAAGAAGGATTTGCTTTTATGTCATTATAATTTTCACGTAAAAATGGTGTTATATCACACGCCCCGGCGTAATCTGAAACCTTGGTCAGGCATTCATCACCCGTATATCCCGCGCGACACAGCCATATACACGTATTATTTCCCAATGGTTCTGCAAATAGTGTACTGTTATCTCCGTTCCGCACAAATTGTGTTGGGCAAAAATACGCCCCATATTGATTAACCCGTCTGGCCAACATAAACAAATATGCGTATGATTTGCTTGTCTTGTACGCATTACAGTCTGCGGCAATTAATTCTTTGCCGATGCAGCCCTGGGTGTTTGTTTCGTTGCAAAGAATCCAATTTAACTCACCGCCCCATGCATTTTGTATGTCGGTTGACAATATCGTGTGCGCAAATGCCGATGTTGACAGTAATGCATACGAAAACAAGAATACTAATCGTTTCATGAATTTCCCCCTGTGTAAAAAAAGACCGCCAGGGATTATTGACGGTCGGAGTGTTAGAAAAATCATATCAAAGAATGACCCCGTTGGTCTTTGGGGCGTGTGCCCCTGTTGTATAACCAACGGCACCCCGACATTTAAACGGGGAAACATAACAAAAGGCGCATCCGCGCCATTTTTATGCGGATATCAGTGTACGTATCATACACCGCTTTGATAAAGGCTTTTCTAAGGCCCCGAACCCACATCCCTGTGGATTCATAAAAATTTTAACAAATAATCAAACCCAATGTCAATTAATTAGATAAATAAAAGTTTCATCTTACCTTATTTGTCATTCCGGTGCTTGACACCGGAACCCAGGTCATACATCAACTTTGTCATCCCGTGGCTTGCCCCCGGCCCCCAGGTTGTATCTTCCTTTTGTCATCCCGTGGCTTGACCACGGGACCCAGGTCATAAAAACATTATCA
>JAZSNY010000039.1:0-21204 GCA_045536625.1 Candidatus Enterousia sp. | reverse complement strand
CAACATAAATAAAAAAACACCCCATGGGTGCCTTTTTTATTTATGGCGGATGGTGAGGGATTCGAACCCCCGGTGGAGTTGCCCCCACAACGGTTTTCAAGACCGCCGCATTCGACCGCTCTGCCAACCATCCGAAACTGTGTCCGTCGGTCTTGCAACCTACGGTTTTGGTGTTTCACATGACACTGTCATGTTCACACTCCACTTCGCTGACGCTCGTAGTCAAGACACGCACGCCTCAACTCGCTCTGCCAACCATCCGAAACTGTGTCCGTCGGTCTTGCAACCTACGGTTTTGGTCGCTTTGTCACAATAACCGAACGGCGTGTATTGTACATTATTTTTTTCGTATTGCAAACACAAAAATTGATGCGCCCGCAAAAAACATTATCGCCGACAGCAACTGTCCCATTGTCAATCCCCAGGATGTCAAAAAACCAATCTGGGCATCGGGCGCACGAAATAATTCACAAAAGCCACGAAATATCGCATACCCCATGCCCATAATGCCCGCCAATGCACCGGAACGATTACGCAATCGGGTATATCGATACAGGCAATACATAATCACAAATAACAGCACGCCTTCGGTCATAGCTTCGTATAGGGGGCTGGGGTGACGCGGGATTGGGGTATCGCCACGAAAGACGACCGCCCATGGCACATCACTGGGACGCCCCATAACTTCGCGATTAATAAAGTTCGCAATACGGCCGAAAAACAGCCCGATTGGCGCACAAACCGCCATTATATCCAGTAGCGACCAGGGATTTAACTTTTGTGAACGCGCAAATAAAAATGTTGCAACGATAACACCAAGCAAACCGCCATGAAAGCTCATCCCACCATGCCAAACGGCAAAAATTTCCAGCGGATGCGATAAAAAATATCCCAGGTCATAAAACAGGACATACCCCAGGCGACCGCCCAAAATTACCCCAAACACAACCCAGGTTAACAAATCATCCAGTTGTTTCCGGGTAAGTTTTATCGCACTGTTATTGGCATTCATCAGACGTTTAAATAACCAATACCCAATAACAAACCCCGCCACATATGCCAACGCGTACCAACGCACATCCAGGCCCAGTACGCTAAACGCAACCGGTGAAATTGGATTTAGAACTAGCGACATCTGCTGAGTGTTCCCTGCAGATTATTTAAAATCTCGGTCAGGCGGGCATAGCGCGATGCATAATCCCGTGATTCTGGATTCAATTTTGAAAGCTGTTCTTTAATTTCTGCTACGCGTTTTTGTATCTCGCACAAAGATGCGGCGCGACGACGCCTGCTGTCAAAACACTCGGCAATACTTTGAATCTCAACCGCAGTGGCGGCGCGACTAATATCATAGCACGTTTGTCCATATTTAAAACCTTGCATAATATACCCCTTTTTATTTAGATCTTTCTATGGTTTGATTTAAATTATCAATAATTTCGCGCAATTTTTTTATTGACCTTTCATCACCAAGTTCTATCTTTTCTTGGAGTCGTTGTTTTGCACGTTCTAATTCTGCACAAAAGCACGAAACAATTTCTGTTTTTTCTGGCACATGCATCAAGTCCGGTTTTGGGCCGCGTTCTCTTACTTTTTGGGCACGTTCCTGGTCAATTTTTTTTAAACCACTCATATTATTAATCCTTTTAATCTTGAAATACACACTTTATTGTATTATATATCCAATAAATAACAAGGAGAAAGATTTATGAATAAAATAAAATCAGCACGGACGTCAGGTGGTTTAGAATTATATCTGAAACGTATATTTGCATTAATGTTTGGGGCGGTTGGTGTCACGGCCGTGGCCGCATATATGACAATTTGGGGCGGCGGATTACAATATCTGTTCAATTTTAACACGGGCGGCATGTCGGGATTGTATTATGTGTTATTGTTTGGTGGATTGGCACTATCCATTTGGGCCCAGGTGCGCGTATTCAGTATGAAACCAACAACGGCGGCGGGGTTATTAATGCTGTACGCAATATTGATAGGTGTGACCATGACACCTTTGATTGCGGTGGCTTTGTCGGTGAATCCTGCGTCCATATTAATGGCGTTTGTTGTGGCGGCATTGATGTTTGCATGTATGGCAATATTCGGGTATAAAACCGTCAAAGATTTGTCATTTATGGGAATCTTTTTAACCATGGGGATGATAGGTTTGATTTTGGTTGGATTGCTGTCATTTATATGGCCGGCGATGATGGGTGGCACATTTGGCACAATCGTTTGCTTTATTGGCGTGTTGGTATTTGCGCTGTTTACGGCATACGATATGCAAAACCTGAAACGCGCATATGCGGTTATTGGTGATGAAAACCAAAAGAATCAGTTGGCCGTGTTGGGCGCATTGCATTTATACATATCTTTTGTTGCAATGTTCCAGTATCTGTTAAGTCTGTTTAATCGTGAATAAAAAAATAGGAGTATAATAAAATGGCTTATAAAATTAATCAGGGTAACTGCATTGGATGTCATTCATGTATGGGCATGTGCCCGGTGGCCGCAATTTCGGTCGGTGCGGATGGCAAGTGCGTTATTGACACGTCTAAGTGTATTTCATGTGGAACATGCGCATCGATTTGTCCGGTGGGCGCAATTACACCAGATGCATAATTCACAACCCGCCAAAAGGCGGTTTTTTATTTGACAAGTTACAAATTTGTCACTATAATGCTGCGCAAAAAAGGTAAAAAATATGAGTAAGGCAGCAGCAAATAAGGATAAACAAACAGCGCTTCGTGAGTCATTAAACAAAATAATAAAAAAAACCGGGGTAGATCCGGATGCATATCTGTCAGTGCGTATAACTTCAAGTAAACAGGCCGGAACAATGATGGTATTGGCGAACGCACTTGTGGAATCGTTCTGTGATTTCATGGTTTGCAATTCCCTGGCACAAGAAGAAAAAGCAAGAAATCTAAAAAACGCGTTTCGCGAGACAACGTTTTACATATCAAAGCTAACCAAAGTAGATCCAAAAGCAACCATATCAATGCCTGTAACTTCGGTCGAACAGGCTGGAACAATGATGTTACTGGCCTGCACACTTATGGAACCGGCTATTGATGTTTTTCGTGAACTGTATGAAAAGATGGAAGGAACCTATCAGGAAAGAAAACCCTTCTCTTTGATGACCCAAAAACAAAAACAGCCGTATTGTCGGATAACAGGACAACCGTGTGATAAAATCGTCGTACCCATTGATGATAAAAAATCGAAGGATATTTGCATCAAAGCAAAGTGTACGGTTGCAAAAAATTTTTATCGATTGGCACAGGAATTACAAAAAACAAAATAAAAATCCCCGTGTGGGGATTTTTTATTAGGAAAGGAAATTAATATTATTTACGCCGGGCGGATGTGCCCTTGGTGCGTTTATTCGATGTCCCACGCGAACGGGGCGCACGAATTTCATCGGACGTTGCCATGATGTCCAGTTCGGCTTCACCGGTCGCAACATCCATTATATGATTTACGTTCTGACGCAGGCCGGGATGTTTGTCCGCGTATTTTTTTATACCGACCAACACAGCCGCCGTGACAATCCGTTCCATATCGTGCATATCAATGTGTTCAGATACACGGCCGCGGATTGTAGACATTACCGTTCGAACAGTATTGCGGGCACGACGAAAAAATTTGCGACGACGATGGGCGCGAACTATTTCACGTATCCACATTAATATCAATCCGACAATTAATGGGACAATGACGCAAAACAAAAAGTAACGATACCAACTGTCGCAAAAGGCGGTCGGAAACATAGCGTCACAAACGCGCTGAAAATGTAAAACAGACACCGCGACCATTTCATAAACGGCCAATACGGTAAAACATATTTTTGATTTTAGTAACATGGTGGGTTCTCTCTCCTTCTGGTACAAGACAAAGGATACAATAACCCCACCATAATGTCAGCAGGTATGAATTCCCCCACACTATTTCTTGTCATGAATTTTGCTTTTGTTTTTGTCTTTATATCCGATATAGAAGACGAAAATCAAATGCATTAACAAATGCTTCAACAATATAAAAAAAAATCCCCGATTGGGAATTTTTATTCTGTTTCATCTGCGTTCGCAGAATCTTCTTGCCTTGCTTCGCGTTCTTCCACGGCGCGGGCAACACTTTCGATTTGCAGTAATTGATTTTCAAGGGCGGCACGTTCAGACGATTTGTATCCGGTGTCCGCATCGTTGGCCTTGGTGGAGGCATCGGGCGTGTCCGCCTTTTTAGATGTGCCTATGGCCGGATTTATCAGATTATTATAGATTTCAATCGCATGATGGGTACCGGCGACATCACGGGCCAACAACCTGTTTTCGGGACCGGGAAAAAACCAGTCATCCAATTTTACCGCCGTCATTTGCATGATTGGCCGTGTACGTGCCTGGGCCAACCACTGTGGCAATGTGGGCATATCAGAATAATACCACAACGCCCCCCAGTAAAAACCACCCATGACAATAACACCGCGAATAATGCCGAATATAACACCCAACGTCTTGTCGGTGACGTTCATAATGCTGTCCTGGATTTTATCGCGCAATTTTTGGTTTACAAAACCAACCAAAATTAACACGGCAAAAAAGATAACAAAATAAGACGCAACCAATGTACCGACGGTGGATTCCGGCAAATCAAACCACGATTGAAACAATCCGTCCAACCAAGGCGATGCAAAACGGGCGGATACTGCCGCAACGACCCACGATAATGTCGCAATCGTTTCAAAGACACCGCCACGAATTGTTGCCCAAATTGTGGACGCCAATATGACGCCCACATATATATAATCAAGTACAGTTAAATCAAACATATTCGTTCCGATTTATTGTGTGTTATTATTTTTTCTTTTTCTTGTCACCACGAACCAGGACATAACCCAATCCCGCGACCAATACAATCAACAACCCCCAGAACCAAATAACACCACCATCATTTTTAACCGGTGCGGCGGCGGCTGTGTCGGATTCTGCGGTTGTGGTGGCAGACTGGTCAGAAGTGGTTTCTGATGCCACCCCGTCGGCTGGTTTGGCCGCCGGTTCCGCATTCGCGGGAACATATTCAGAAATAGCATTTACACGGTCGGCATGTTCGGATTTAAATTTTTCCGCATCTGTGGAAAGCGCCTGTTTGTTTGCGGCGGCCGTGGCCTTTTGTTCATCGGTCAGATCAATTTCAATATGCTGACGCAATGTGTCCTGCATAAAATCGGCATAGCCCTGTTCACATTTGTCGCCAATTACCAACACAGGCACACCACCGGATTCAAATTCGCATTTGGTTAAAGCCGCCTGAAACTTTTCCATATTGGCGGGGTCGGTAACATTAACCTCGGTCACCTTTAAATCTGGATATTCATAAATCAATGTACTGGAAATAAATTCGCGGGCATGATGACAATGCGGGCATGATGGCGAGTGGTATACAGTAATGTCCGCCGCAGTTGCTGCGCCAAAAACCGTTAAACTAAAAATCGCAGATAAAATTGATACTTTCTTCATGTTTATACTCCTTTCGCATGATGATTATAGACAATATTTTGCAATGGGCGCAAGTGCTTTTGTAAATAAAATTTTATTCCTGTTGTGATTGGCGCGGACATATTGCAATATAGAATAATAAAAGGAGAAAAATATGTTCGCACTGAGTCAATTTCCCCTGCCATATGCGACGGATGCATTGGCGCCCTATATATCCCAGGAAACATTGGAAACGCATCACGGCAAACACGTGGCAACGTATATAGACAACTTGAATAAATTAATCGAAAATACGCCGTATGAATCTGTGTCACTGGATGAAATAATCGTGCAATCAGCCGGTAAACCATCGGAAAAAAAGATTTTTGATAATGCCGCGCAGATATACAATCATAACTTTTTCTTTCAGGGTATGTGCCCAAAATGTACCGCCCAAATTCCCAAGGAAATAATAGATTCTTTTGGCAGCGCCCAAAACTTTAAAGACCAATTTAAATCCGCCGCGACTTCACTTTTTGGCAGTGGTTATACGTGGCTGGTTCGTGATGGCGACAGATTAAAAATTATAAACACAGCAAATGCAGATACCCCGATGGTATATAATATGAAGCCGTTATTAAACCTGGACGTGTGGGAACACGCGTATTATTTAGACTATAAAAACAAGCGTGCGGATTTTATAGATAACTTTTTGGACAATTTGGTTAATTGGGATTTTGTGGAGGAAAATTTACGCGATTAAAAAGGCCCGGGAAGACCGGGCGTTTTTTATTCCAAAATCAATGCCGGAATTGTAACCAAATCATTATACTGGGTCAGGAAACGCGTGCCGGTTGCACAATAAAACTTTTGCAGGGAATCTTTGTATTCACGCACGGCGGTAACCCAGCGTTCTTCGACATCTTGTTGTGCGCCCTGGTATCCGGCAAACGCCCCCAGCGCACCACCAACCCCCGCACCGGTCAATGTGGATTTTAAGCGTGCCTTGTTCCCAAAGTCAATAAGGGCACCATCTTCGGCATCACGATACATCGGATAGAAATTTTGAATATCATAGACTATTGGATCTTGCCCTTTGATATCGGGACGGTACGGTTGGTTTGATGCGCTGCGTAAATAGATGTCTTCATTTTTTATATTCTTTTTAATACTGGCCCAATCCGACCTTTTATGACCAAAGGCAGAATCCTTGACCCCAACAATCATGGCGGGTTCTTTTTTATTCGCAATCTTGGCACTTTTTATTTTTATATAACCGGGGCCAAACGAACTGGGGGCAGATAAATGATTACCCTGGTCCTGGGTATTATAATCCTCTGTGACATAGGTATAATAGCTGACCCCTGGATAATTTTGTGATTTCAGTTTATCTAAATCCGTGCATTCGATATTTGCACTGGATCCGTCAAGACAGATGGATATTAATTCCTGGGGGACGCAATTTGTATATTTGCCATCGCGTTCCAAACACTTTATCGTACTTTCGTTTTCCGAGTGATAAAACCCAACATACGAATACTCTTTACCGCCCTTCTTTTCTGTCCCCAGGCCATCTTCTTTGACCGTGGCAACGACACCCCACAGACATGTTGTATCACGGCCATCGACCGTACAATCTTCGATACGCATAACCGCGTCCCCGGTGGCCACCATGTTTCCCACAACCGCACCGGCGGTCGCATTAACACCCGCAGATAATATTGTATCACCCGCAACCTTGCCCGTTTGGGTATGACCAACCATCAATGCCGCACCACCCAGGGCGCCAATAATCGTGCTTTGCGTTTTGTGTTTTCCACCACCCAAAATTCCATCTTTGCCCGGTTCGTTTTTGCCCATGGCGTTGCCCCCCAGGCCACCCAAAATCGCACCGGCGGCAATCTTAAAGCCCGCATCCTGTTTTTGTTCGCGGTTCATGACGGCCACCACATCATCCATGGTCGGTTCGTGGTCGGCGGGAAATTCAACCTGTTCGGCGGCCGGTTGCCATGTAACCTCGGGGAAGTCAGATATATTACAACGTACCGCTTCGCCCGCGGGTAAATTTGCACGCGCGACGACCAAATCTTCACCATTTTGTCCGGCCTGGTATGCACGCAATTCGACAACCGCCGTGCATGTTGATGCACCACCCGCACCACGCCCAACGGTGGGGGTTGCCCACTTAAATTCACCATTTGGATATATCATCGAGCAGCGTTCCAGTTGCGCCATAGAAACCGGGGAATCGGCATGTGCAGAACGTATCTGGGCCGCCAAATCCGGATTATCAACCGGCACAGGTAAATCGGCCGGGATTGCGGCAACCGTATTGGCCATCGCCGCGGCATTATTTGCGGCGGCATTATAACGCATTTCGTTTACCTGTTGATAGCCCTGGGCATTACTGCGCGACAGATTTCCAACACGAATTCCCGCATGGGATATGACCGGCATACAAGATACCGCCGCCAATAAAGAATAATACAAGATAGATTTTTTGGTTTTCATTCTCTCTGCCGCCCAATGTTAAAACGTGTGGAACCGGGACATGCCCGGCACACAATATTCCCTTAGAATTGCAATCGCATCCTGATACCGACGTCAACCATTCCTAAACGACCACTTTCGTACCAGTTAGTATAGTGGAACACACTGTCGTATGGGGCTTCGTATTCGCCACCGGCCCCGTCACCCAACCACTCAATTTGTGAAAGAACAATGCTGCCCGATGTCTTGACCTTGCCCAGGTTGGCGTAACGCACAAAGAAGTCCAGTTTTATTCCACCCTCCATTTCGGTCGTAACACCCCCTTCCAACATAAAGGCGAATTCTTCACTTGTGCCGCCGTTGTGATATGCATAAATATCGGAAATCCCGGTTAATTGGCCCGCGCCCGCATATGCCGGATCCATAACCGAATAGAACGTATTGTCATACACGACATAATCCGCAATCGTATTTAGCGATATACCAATACCCGCACCAACATATGGGCGCAAAGACCCGCCCGCCAAATATCCGGTAAATGAGTCAATATTATAATACACATTTAACATGGTTGAATTTGCGGTGATGGCACCACCGTCAACCTGGGCCTCGACAAAATCGCCGGCGCCGTCGGATGTCTGAACCGTCTTGGGATAGCCAATACCCGAATAACGCAAATACGAAAAATCAATACGAATATCGTTATTAATCGCCGCACCAACCGACAACTGTAATGGTATTACACTGTCCGAGTCAAAATCCGCCCCCTGGAACGCACCGGGCACGGTATACGCATCTTCTTCGCCGGTATAGTCGGCGGATATATCCCCCATAACAGATGCAGTATAGGCAACAGATAACCCAACGTACAGTCCACTGTCCGCCAGGCGTTCATAGTCCGCGGGCTGATAATAAGAACGACCCGCGGTCGTACCGGTCGACCCAACACGCGGCAAAGCCCCCGTTACACGATTTGGCTGGGCCGCGGCAACATTGTTATACGGCATATTGTATGCATTTGGCATTGCCATGGCACGTCCGTTCATAGACGCGGCCATTTGCCTGTTGGATGATGGCATATATGCCATTTGTCCGTTCATGGACGTGGCCATTTGCCCCGTTTGATACGTCGGATATGCGGAATACGCGGCATCCGCCACGCCCGGCAACATAAATAAAACACCCGTCAAGACGGCAAAAACACTGGATTTTTTCATGCCTTTCCCATTATTCCTTTTGGTGTATTATACCATTTCAAGGGAATTGGTGCAAGTAATTGTGCACCAGTGCATGTCAGATTTATTTCTTTTTATATGCCAAAACATATGGAACAAAACTGTCCGCGGGTACACCCCCCAGCCATGCACGCGGTATTAAAATACTGTTTCCCATGCCGGCCGCCAGCTTTTCAACACGTTCACCATTTTTGGCGTTGATTAATTCCGGCAGTTTCACCGACACTAAATCCGCCGTTCCCGGCAGAATAAACGTTATTTCGTCCCCTGCCCGCGTTTCATTGCGCAATTCAAAGGTTATATTTTCATCATCTGTGGCAACAATAACACCCGCGGCATGATAATCGGACGTGCTGCGCGTGGTTTCATAGTTATGCGCATCCGCCGTCACCGGCCCATCAAAGAACGCCGTTGTATATCCGCGTGTTTCCAACCGATCCAGCATCGCCATGTATGGCGCGGGATCAAAGTTTTCGGGGTCGCGCGCATACGCATCCAACGCGCAACGATAGGCATGAACAACAGACCCCACATAGTATTCAGACCGATTTCGCCCTTCGATTTTCAGGGAATCCGGACACGCCGACACAACATCCGCCAATCGCGGCATCAGACACAGGTCCCGCGAATTCATAATGTATGCGCCGCGCGCATCTTCTTCGATTGGCATTTCGACACCGGATTCGCGTTCGCGTAAAATCACATCGTATTTCCACCGACACAGTTGCGCGCACGCACCACGATTTGCAGGCCGGCCCGTGATAAAATTCGACAGCAAACAACGCCCCGAATAAGACATACACATCGCGCCATGCACAAAGATTTCCAACCCGATATCCGGACACGCCGCGCGAATATTTTTAAATTCCGCATGCGATACTTCGCGTGCAAGAACGCACAATTTTGCGCCCGCACTTTGCCAAAACTTAACCGTTTTAGCGGAACATATGTTTGCCTGGGTCGAGATATGAATTGGCATATCCGGAAAATTTTCGCGCACCCACATTACAATACCGGGATCCGACACAATCAACGCATCAGGGCACAAATACCGAATTGTATCCGCAACACGGGGCATGTGTTCATATTCAAAATCATGCGCGAACAGGTTGAACGCCAAATAAACCTTTTTTCCGGCGGCATGCGCCAGTTCAATCCCCCGTTTCACTTCTTCGGTGGTGATTTTTGCGCGCGCACGCATTGAAAAGCCGGGCAATCCCGCATATATCGCATCCGCACCATATAAAATTGCGGTTTTAAAGGCATCCAACGTACCCGCCGGCGCCAACAATTCTGGTAATTTTAATTTGCTCATACCCATATTTTGCCCCAAATAAAATCAAAGGCAAGGGATTTTGTCGTAAAACTTGAAAAACTGTCAATTTGTGCTAAGTTCATAACGGAATTAAAGTATAAAGGATAATGAAAATGTCATTTACACAGGAAAAAGAAACTAATTTGCATAATGTATCCGATGGAACGGCTTGCGATGGCTGTGACAAACATTGTAAACTTGGCTTTCATCACTTTACAGCATTGTCTGTAAGCAAGGGAACTGAAAAACTGTGTTGTCCAACCATAGACGGTCGGCCAATCAAGCGGTACAAGGGTAAAAACGGCGAAACAATTGATGCAACCCAAAAATATTACGAACTTTCTTTTTATGAGATTGAATGTGCAAAGAAACGGATAAACGAACTGGCACATAAAATCGTCAAATACTGCGACCATTATAAACAAAGATAAAAATCCAAGGGGTAATTTAATGAATTCTAAATGTATCTGTGAACCAAATCTGGACTGCTCTGCAAAAGAACGCTTTGATGAACTATATCGCCAAATGCAAGAAAACATACGTCTGGGCAAACAGATGATATTCCTGACCAGTAGCAAATGTGCTGTCAACCAAGCAGATTGCATAAAATTAAAGCAGTTTCGTGAACAAATGCAAAATCAAAAACAACGATAAAAGGATATGAAATGTCTTTTACACAGGAAAAGATGATAAACATAAGACCGCAATTGGCACGAGTTTCTGTCCCCCAAAGCGACCACTGTGATGGTTGTGAATGCAATTGCCGCCTGGGGTATAGTTATAATCCAGATAAATGTCATGTTTATCCAACAATTGGCGAGCTAGTGATAACCCATTATATTGACGAGAATTATAGAGACATGTTCGCAGGCGAAGTTGTTCTGGGGACCAGAACAGAAACAGACCAGAAAAAATTTTACTCCAAAATACGGGCTAGCAAAATCGCCAGCCTGTGCGACCATTGCAAGACACGATAAAGGAAAACAAAATGGCTGTACCGAATCCATGGCCTGCATATTGGGCTGCGAAAAAAATGAATGAAGAACGTAAAAAATACGATACTTATGACATGGATGAAGTTGATGTAGGTCCTGTTGTCGAGGCCTTGCGTGCTGCGAGTGTGATTTTGCTTGTGTCAGCATATATTGGAGGGATGGGTTATGTGCTTTACAAATGTTTCGCCCCAGAAAAAACAGACAAGGCAGAAAAGACCGAACAGGTAACACCAATAAGTCCTCTGGGCAGACAGTTAGAATTCCAGATGAAGTGGGCTGTAAAATCTCCAAACTCATTCTATGAGTACATTGATAGAAATCCGGATGAAAATATCCGCAAAATTACTAAACTGCGTGAGCCTTGCAAAACAAGATAAAAGGAATCAAAATGTCATTTACACAGATGCCAGCAGAACAACCGCCCATGAAAATGTCAGTCGGGGATATGTATTCAATTGCGGAATCCATGCTAAGCAACAGTGAATGTCCTGTTTTTATAGAAAATATGGGAACAGAAAACAAGACAAAATGGCAAATAATCATTGCCTATGCCTCAGAGGTGGGACGTTGTGGCAAGGCAAGAATGACTGTTGAAGCCCAACACAACCCGTCCGGCAAGGGAAAAATTGACCTGTTTCATAATGATACGCATATAGCAACCGCAACAACCAGACTAAATGTCGGACATGCGATTTGTTCGTCAAAACGCAGTCCTGCGGACGTGTTTGCGCCTCTGTTATCTTCTCACTTTTTTATGCTGATTGACAAGATACAATTACGACTGAACAAGAAACTGGAATTGCGTAATAATACAAATTATCTTATAGACACGTTTGAAAGTTATACAGACAAGCACAAGGGTAATCGTTGTTATGGATGCCCCAAGAATTGCAAGCTGGGATTTGTATATAGTGGGGATTATATCTATCCAACAATTAATGCTAAGCAAATAACAGAGTTCAAAGGTGCAAGTGGCAACATGGTGAAAACTGGCCGTCATAAATCATTTCGGTTTCACAAAGATGGCACAGAATGGTTTACAGACGAACGGCTGATAGACAAGGCACGTGATGTCGCAAAAAACTGCTATTACTATAAACAACGATAGAAACAACAAGACAACCATACCGCCCAAATCGGGCGGTTTTTATTTTTGCGCTATTTTGTGATTTTTTTGCTTGCGTTGCGCGCCCAGATATGTATAATTGCATGGCATTGCCGGTTTAGCTCAGTTGGTAGAGCGGCTGATTTGTAATCAGTAGGTCGTTGGTTCAAGTCCGACAACCGGCACCAGAATAACCCCTTGATTCAAGGGGATTTTTTATTGTTTTGCCCAATCTACAAAAATTGACAAAAAATTTTTTGCTACTCGTTTGCTACCGGCCGACATGGCGAATATTCCTTGAATATCGATAAATATTTATTATGCTGAAAACAATAAAAATCCATCAGTGGAGAAATTTTATGGAAAAATTGTCGGATTATCCAGTTGTAACAATACGTGATTATGGTGCCTTTTTTAATGCCACCCCTGGCCTGCGGGCAACCGAGATACAAAATTGTCTTGTTTTTGCGCACAATCTTATTTTTACCGACTTTACCTACGATGAATTCGGCATTGAACTGGAAGACTGGCAACTTGAAAAACTAAACCTGTTATTGACGGCTGGGGTCAATTTGATGCGTTTGGCCCATGAAAACATCTATAACATGTTCAGGATATATTCGACCAAGATAACAGACTCTGGCCCGGTATATTGTCCACAATTTGACAGATGTGTTCAGGGCGCAATAAACCACCTTATTAACAATCAAATCAATAAACACAAGAAAACAAATACTATGTTTGTGGCACTGCAAGACGGCAAAGAAAGAACCAGACGCATGCGCAACATAGAAGATATGATTGGCATAAAACCGTATAAAATAAGGGCTGCGATTATATTTTACCTGACAGAATTTGCCGCATCTGCCCTTAAAAACAACCAGATTCTAAAATACGGCGAACTGGTTGGAATCATTCATCGTATTACACGTGAACTGGAACATGAAATGGTAACACGTTCTGGGGGCGAAGCGGTACACAGCACCGAAAAATCCCTTGCCAATCTCTACAAGGGATACCTTGACTACTATCAGACTTACGGCGAAGAAGAAGGGTTTGATTGGGGCAAATATGCAGATAGCGATTGCATAAAAAACGAGTTTCTCAAGTGCGCC
Source organism: Candidatus Enterousia sp. (assembly GCA_045536625.1). GTDB lineage: Bacteria > Pseudomonadota > Alphaproteobacteria > Rs-D84 > Rs-D84 > Enterousia. Next base: position 7,475 of record JAZSNY010000039.1, on the reverse strand, counting down.
CAAACGAATCAGATTCAGATGCCCAAACGCCTGTTAGACCTGTATGAACTGGAATGTTTAAAACAAAAAAACAAAATTTAATTCATTGTATATACTGGATTTATTGCCAACTGTCAGCTTAAGCTGACAGTTGTTTTTTTGCCTTTGGTGGTTTTAATTATTATCGAAAGCTTTCAAATAACTATCAATTAATAAAAATAAAGGTAAAACGATGAAAATAGGAACTGATATCCTTAACCAACGTCAGGCGGCCCAGTATCTGGGGACGACTGTCGGGACGTTAAACAGTTGGCGCCATTGTGGCAAAAACACTCTGCCGTTCATTCGATGGGGAAACCGTATTCGGTACCGCAAATCCGACCTGGATGCGTGGATTGAACGCCAGCTGATTAACAAGTTAGACGAAGGGGGCGAAAATGTATAATGTACAACAAATCTCGTACATGGGTACATATTCGATACCCGAAGTATGCCAGATGATTAGTCGTTCTGAACGTACCGTGCGCCAGATGATTGCAAACGGCTTGGCCACAATTGACGACAAGCGACCAACACTTATTCGTGGGACGAATTTGATAGATTTTCTGTTAAATGAAAACGACAAAAATCGTTGTCCAATCGAATTCCACCAGTTCTATTGTCTGCACTGTCGCCAGGCCCGCATACCAAAGGGCAAGGTTATATGGTTTTCACGTGAACACCCGACCCTGCCCAACATGTGTGGCATATGCCCGGTTTGCGGTTGCAAGATGCACAAAGTCTACAAAATTGCGGATATTTCACGACTGAAACGCGAATTCCGCTTAACTGAATCACCGTGTATACCCCATTCTCTGGATTCAAGCCTAAACTGCAGAGTCGATGACGGGGACAATGGTGCAACATCCTGCAACCAGGAATTTATGAAATTTGAAGAAAAAGGAGATACAAATGCTAACAAGAATTGAATATAGCAAGGGGCCACATCCGTCCCTGTTCCAGATTAACTATGTATTGGGTAATGACTATCTGACCCTGCTGGGGCTAAAGGAATATTGCAGTGATGTCGACAGCACGGCCCGCTATATTGCCGGCATATATCAGGCTGCGTCCCAAACACAAACCATGACACCAGTTGAGATGGAAACAGTACATCTGACAGCCAAGGAGGTATACGATGCAATCAATTCTGAACGAATCTAACCATCGCAAATACAATCCCGGTAACGAGCGTATCGTTAAAAAATACCTGGAACACGTCCGCCGGACCAAGCTGGCCGATAACAAAACCCTGCTGGCCCTGCGAAAATATCTGCGTGCGTTCGAGGTTTTAACGGACTTTCAAGACCTGGATCGCTATACCCCAGACATGGCCAAGGTATTCTTGGCCAATCTGCGGCAACAGTCGGTATCCCCCAGCTATATGCACCGGATAACATCCGAAACGCAAAAGTTCATACGCTGGCTGGCGGACGAGCCATTTGGCCGACGCATTCGCCGAAACGATGCCGACTATCTGACCCTGACCCGGAACGAGATTAATCGTGCCAACGCATCCGGATATAAACCGCATCACGAATATTCGCAACTGTTGCATGCCGTTCGTACTATGCCAGCGCAAACAGTGACAGACCTGCGAAATCGGGCACTGGTTGCGCTGGTAATACTGACCAGCCCACGTGTAAGCGAACTGTGCAACTTTCGAATTGATACGATTATGCAGGAGCCATTGGTTGGTGTATACTTTCTGGACATAAACCCACGAAAAATCAAGAATGTAAAGTTCTGTCGTACACGCCAGGCGACCTTGCTTAACATCCCAGACCTGCGGCAATTTGTACTGGATTGGCGGGACATGCTGGTCAACGAATACGATTTTGATAAATCAGACCCGCTTTTTCCCAAGATTGCAACCAATCCGTTCCAACCGAACATCTTTGAACGCATTGTAAAGGCCCAGCCAATATCCGTATGCACCGCCAATCAGATATTTAACGGCGCATGTGTGGCAAATGGACTGGCGCCACTAAGCATTCACAGTGTCCGCCGCACCCGTGCCCGACACATTGAAAACATAACGCACGACGACCGCATAGTTGCCCTGCAACAAGACTTTGGCCACAGCAGTATCGGCACCACCCGATGTAATTATGGCAACATCAGCCCATCCCGCCAACGCGAACTAATCGCCGGGATTAAGGTTGAGTGAATCAAAGGAGAAACAATGATATACGCATACTTACGTGTCAGCACAGACGACCAAGACACCGCCAACCAACGCATGGGTGTCGAAGCCAAAGCCCGCGCACTGGGCCTGGCCATCGATAAATACATCATCGACGACGGCATATCGGGAACTGTCGAGCCCAGCAAACGAAAACTAGGCAAATTATTAAAGCAAATTCAACCAGGGGATGTAATTATAGTGTCTGAACTATCACGATTTGGTCGCAGGTTGTTTATGCTGTTTGATATTCTGAAACGCCTGCTGGATAAAAATGTACGTGTTTATTCAGTAAAGGACGGCTACTCATTAGACGAGAGCCTTCAATCTAAGGTTCTGGCCTTTGCCTTTGGTATGGCCGCAGAAATCGAGAGAGATATGATTTCCCAGCGTACTAAAGAAGCCCTGGCGCACAGACGGGCACAAGGGAAACGTTTAGGGCGAACACCAGGGGCCCGCAATAGCAAACACAAGCTAGATGGATCAGACGAACGTATAAAACAAGAAATGCTTAATAGAACCACCAAGGTTAAATTAGCAAGAATGCTAAAAGTGAGTATCCCAACCCTTAATAAATATATATCAGATAACAATATAATGATTGATAAATAATGTAAAACGGACCATTTATCTTAATGTTTTTATTCATAACATAAAAGCCCGTTTTTAGCAATAAATTTATTATGATTTTAGTTTAATTATTGATGAAGAACACAAAAAAATAATGTCCGTATTTTCTTTATGAAATGGGGCCACGATGCCAAGGGCCCAACAATGACAAAACGTGTTGACATATTAGAACAGCTGCAGTGTATGGTTAATACAGAAACGCCAACCCCACTAAAAGTTGTTAATTCCATGCTGGACTTGATTCCGGAATCCGTATGGCTGGATGATAATGCCAAAATATTATGTCCGGCATGTAAGGACGGAATATTTTTACGGGAAGCTGTCGTAAGAATACTGCGAGCAAAATTCAAACAATTACCAGATGACAAGAATGCTGTATACGACTTTACAATGCGACAGGAAGGTATATTACACCAAATACTGAAAGAACGTATTTTTGGTATTGCCGTATCCTATCGTGGCTATCGTGTAACAAAGCGTACGCTCTATACCTGTAATCCAGCATTTGCTGACATTGACAATATATTCTTTGATGAATCTTTGGGTGAATATGTCACGGATAAATCGGGCGCACAGATAGAAAAACAAAGTTTCCATTTCATAAAAGACACGCAAGCCGTGGCTGATTTTTTTGCAAAAAAGGGGGTAGAAAATATGAAATTTGATGTAATCATAGGAAACCCTCCATATCAAACTAATGATGGCGGTGCAGGAGCAAGTGCTTCTCCAATCTACAATAACTTTGTAGAGCAAGCAAAGTTGTTAAATCCGCAATACTTATCTATGATTATACCATCACGATGGTTTTCTGGTGGAAAGGGGTTAGACTCTTTTAGAAATGATATGTTAACGGATAAAAAATTATGTAAATTGGTTGATTTTTTTGATGCAACAGACTGTTTCCCTGGTGTAGATATATCCGGCGGAGTCTGTTATTTTCTTTGCGACAATAACACTAACAATAGTTGTGAAATTACATCCATACGAAATGGTCTGACATCCAAAATCACAAGACCCCTACTTGAATACGGTTCAGATACATTTGTTCGATTTAATGAAGCAATGTCTATTGTTGAAAAAGTAAAAAAATTTAATGAAGAATCTTTTGAAACTTTGGTCAGTTCAAGAAAACCCTTTGGGTTGGCAACGAAATTAAAACTAAAACCAAAAGCAACAAAAGACGATATTGAAATTTACGCATATCCAACAAACGGCTTTATACCCCGCTCTGAAATTCAAGTCAACGAAGAGTGGATAGACAAATACAAAGTTTTAATGGGTAAAGCGTACGGAGAACGGGGCAGTTTTCCATATTGGGTATTAGGGAAACCTAAAATAGCTGCACCAGGAACCTGCTGTTCTGAAACATATTTGGTTGTCGGACCAAGTAATTCCCATACAGAAACATGCAATATCGCACAATATATTCAAACGCGTTTTTTTAGATTTTTGGTTTTATTGAAAAAAAATACATTAAACGCACCACGTGGTGTTTACCAGTTTGTTCCTATACAGAATTTCAATGAAGAATGGACAGATGAAAAATTATATCAGAAATACAACCTGACCACTGATGAAATTGCCTTTATTGAATCTATGGTAAAGCCAATGGATAAAGATACTGTGCTTTCAGACAACATAGATACAGACGATGAGTAAGTGTTCTTTGATTAAATCTTGTACACGTGTTCGGGACCTGGGGGAAGTTTTTACCCCACGCAAGATTGTGCGCAATATGTGTAATCTGATTCCCAAAGAAATATGGAAGAACATTGATGCGACATTTCTTGAACCCGCATGTGGAAACGGAAACTTTATTATTGAGATCCTAAGCCGAAAATTAAGGCTTTGTAAAGACATTAATGACTGTGTTCGTGCCCTGCAATCAATATACGGTGTGGATATTATGCCAGACAATGTCGAAGAATGCAGATGTCGAATGTTGGGTATTGTACTTGCCGAAATTCAAAAAAAAGAATGTGTTTGTTGGCGAAACATTAAAAACATAGTCGAAATCTTGGAAACCAACATTATTTGTGGCAACACATTGACCATGTTGGACTGCAATGGTGACGATTTGAAATTTAAAGATTGGAAAACTGGACAATTTGAAACACTTAAACAGATGTTAAATGCAGAACCAGTACAGACAGAGCTAGAATTATAAGGATTGAGATATGAACATTTATGTAATAAAAACAAAAGATTCTAAAAATAATTACATATCTATTGGGGAAACGGCAGGCAATGTTGATGAATATATAAAGCATACATATCGCAAGCAAGCCACAGAAACATTGTTTGTGAAGCATAATTTTAACATCCCACATAAAACCAAAAATCTTGATACATTAATCCATAATGAATTAGAAAAATTAGGATATAAACGACCTGCAGATGTAAATGGTCGTGAAACATTTGATTTTGGACAAGAAAATGGTGTTAATATAATAAAAGCCATAATTGTCGCACTAGAAACCAATACCGCATATGATTTAAAACGCACCGAAAACTTTCCGCCACGAAAAGAGCAAGACGATTGCATCAAAGCCACCTTGGATGAGTTTAAACAAAGCGACAAATTTCTGTGGAATTGCAAAATGCGTTTTGGAAAGACCTTTACAGCATACCAGCTGTTTAAACGGGCCGCATATAAAAATGCATTAATTTTGACATGGAAAGTGGCTGTGGAAGATGGATGGCAGACAGATTTGCTGAGCCATCATGATTTTCGTGGTATAAACTTTATAAATAAAGATAACCTGACCTCTTTTGACCCCAACAACAAAAATATCGTCTTTATTTCTATCCCATTATTATTGGCGAATAAACAATTGGCTGCAGAAGATGACGAAGCAGCAGACAGCGACATTAAGCCAGGTGATATTGCCGGCTTTACAGATAAAATAAAGAACATCGCCAATATCGATTGGGATTTATTGATAATTGACGAAGCGCACTACGGAACCCGTGCTACAAATACGAAAAAAATATTAGAAAAATTAAAGTACAAGCGCTTGCTTGAACTGTCGGGAACGCCATTTAAAATCCTGGAAGATTCAGAATACAAGCCTTGGCAAATATTTAACTGGACGTATCGAGACGAACAAAAGGCCAAATATGGCTGGACCGGGCCAGCAGAAGAAAATCCATATCGTGACCTGCCAGATATGAAAATTTATACCTTTGACGGCGTATGCGATTTAATTAACGAATTTGGTGAAAAAGAATTCAATATAAACAAAATATTTAATGTAAACTCAGACACAAAACAATTTGCCCAAGAAGACTGGGTCAAAAACATAATTGACTTTATGTGTGGCGAAACCTTTGACCTGGGAAAAACAGACGGCACAACCAAAACCAAACGTCCAAATGTCAAATTGCCCTATTATGGTGACATGAAATCAAAGAATAAAAAATCCTTGTGGTTTCTTCCAGATGTAGCCAGTGTTTGCGCAATGGAAACCTTTCTTAAGAATCACACATTCTTTAAGGACTATGAAATAATTAATGCCACAGGTGCTGGTGTGGGAAGCAGTGTAAAGTCTTTAGAGAAATTTAAAGAACTACAGAAAAAAACCGATAAAATCATTTGCCTGTCATGCGGCATGCTAAATACAGGTGTTACAATTAAAGAGCTAAACTCTGTTGTAATGTTGCAGGACAAACACTCTGCCCAAGACTTCTTTCAAAGTATATTCCGCTGCCAGAGTCCGTACGCTGGCAAATCCGAATGCTATGTCTTTGATTTTAATCCAAAACGTTATTTTGAAAATATGAAAAGCTTCTCGGAAAAGAATGGTGATCGAAAAAAGTCTCCAAAAGAAAATTTAGAAGAAAACCTTATCGCTACATATTTATACCTAGATGGGGATATGAAATCTGTTACATACGATGATCTGATGCGATATATTACCCTGGATTTAGACCCAGAAAAACTCAAACGCGACTTTCAACGTTCAAACAACTTTAGCGTGCAAATCTCTTTAAAAATGTCTGAGAAGCTATTGGCTATCATTGATAAGATTCCATTATATAAAAACGAAGCAAAACAGCCTAAAAAGGAAGAAAAAAAGCCTACCTCTAAAACAACATCTAACCCAAAACAACCAAAAACGGACACGCCGGCCCCACCACCAATGTTTGAAATACGGCGTTCTAAAATAGATATTTTAATTGCCAGCCTTACCATATTTATCTATATCACCAATGCCCAAGAAGAAAATCTTTATGACATTATAAACACCAAGGAAACCGATTTATTTGAAAAAATCTGTTTTATGAGTGTATCGGACTTTAATATGTTGTACGAGAATCAAGTATTTCGTGAAGAAATCTTGAGCAAAAGCATTTTTAGATTTAAAAATCAAGAAGCCGTCTCTCGTGATTGGAATGATATTATCAGAGAAGATATATTAGTGGCCTAAACCAGTTTCTTTGAAGTGTTATGGTTGACATTTGGGCCACATGTCCTAAAGTGACATAAAAGGAGAAAACTATGCTGTTTGGTGCGATTATTGGCGACATTGCCGGGTCTGTTTATGAATTTGCAAATATCCGGTCCAAGAACTTCCCTTTTATGACCGACCGTTGCTATATCACAGACGATTCTTGCATGACCATAACGGTGGCCAGCGCA
>JAZSNY010000040.1:0-25249 GCA_045536625.1 Candidatus Enterousia sp. | reverse complement strand
CGCCTTTTGTGCGGTTTTTTTGTTTAACAAAACAAGGAGGATAAAATGAGCATTGTATTGGTGGACAGCAAATATTTTGGTCAGTATTTAACCCGTGCGCGCAAGACCGTAAATCTGCGTCGCGTGGATGCGGCCAGGATATTAAGTGTATCGCACCGCGAATTAATAAAAATAGAAAATGGAAAGATATTAATGCCGGACAGAATTATTGAAAAAATAATGACCAATGGATTAACGTTAATTCTTAGTAAACGTCGTAAATAAAAATCCCCCAAACGGGGGATTTTTATACCATAAATGGCAGGTTTTCCAATGTGCCTTCGGCAACGCGGACATTTACGTCGATTAACATAAATATTGAATCCGGTGTGCGTTGAATTTGGTCTGAAAATATCCCCGCGTCAAGAAGGTGACTGGTATTAACGGACAATTTTGTTATTAAATGGTCGTCGTCCAATAATGTATAAATTGGGCCGATGTCACGTGGGGTGTTTGCGCCAATTTCATGTTCGTTTTGTGGACAGCGCAGACCGTCCATTATCGTCTTGACACGGTTATCGATATCAGAACGGGGAACACCGATGATTTCCGGATGTAACAGTTGAATATCCAGTTCCGCCAATAACTTTAAATTTGGTGTAATTATTGGGTTCCAATCTATGCCACCAACATGACGGGTGGTTATGGGACTTTTGGTTGGATTTGGAACCATGTATTGGGTCAGGTTGTTCCAAGGACTGTGTTCTATTAATTTTTTTAATTGTGGATGAAACTGCATACGAATATCTGCAATGTGTTGTGCACGCTTCTTAGGATTGATTAAAATATCACCAAAATATAATAGTTTAAATTTCATATTATTTACCCTTGGCTGATTGTTCTTGTAAAAATTTTGCGATTTCGTCCAATGCATCGTAACGAAGTCTGTATGGTAAAATCCCCGGTTTTTCAGAACGTGAGCATTTTGCACAGATTACCATTGGACGTGGGGATTTATTGTATCCGGTTTTGACCATAACCGTCGCACGACGCAGATACATGGTTTTAAGTGCACGATATGCCGTTTGTTCGTCTGTTTCCAATATTTTTGATACCTGAAGCGGGGTCAGGTAATCAGATCTTGTGAAAATATGGTCAGATGCGTCTGTCACGATATTTTTCCCCCTTTTTCCTTGATAATTATAGCAGAAATTGCTATGTTTTACACAGAAAAAAGAAAGGAATAGTACATGGCAATAAATAATGAATATACAGGTGATTCAATTAAAGTCCTGAAAGGGTTAGAGGCCGTAAAAAAACGTCCGGGTATGTATATTGGCGACGTTGGCGAAGGGGGCAGTGGTCTGCACCACATGATTTATGAAGTCGTTAATAACAGTATCGACGAAGCAATGGCGGGGTATGCCGATACGGTATATGTGTCCCTGAACGCAGATGGAAGTGCCACAATTCGTGATAACGGTCGTGGTATGCCGTTTGATATTAATCATGATACGGGGCGCAGTGCGTTGGAACTGATTATGTGTGAATTGCACGCGGGTGGTAAATTCGATAACGAAGGCAGTGGTGCGTACAAGGTATCGGGTGGTTTGCATGGTGTTGGTGTATCGGTGGTAAATGCACTGTCCAGTTGGTTAGAGGTTAAGGTTTGGCGTGGTGATAAACAGGCCTTTATGTCGTTTGCCGATGGGGTGCCAACATGTGATTTAAAAATTACAGAAAATAAGTCCGGTCATGAACATGGGACCGAGGTGACCTTTAAACCGTCGCCGGATACCTTTACGGGAACCGAATTTAGTTTTGATACGATGGAAACATGGTTGCGTGAACAATCTTATTTGAACGCAAATGTGAAAATCATCTTGGAAGATTTGCGCGGTGGGGAAAAGAAGGAACGTGAATTCCACAGTGTTGACGGGTTAAAGGGATTTGCAACCTATTTAGATAAGTCCAAGGAATTATTGAATCGTGACCCAATCCAAATGATTAAGCAGTTGGATGATACGTATATTGAAATTGTTCTGCAATGGACGACGGCATATACGGAAACATCGTTGTGCTTTACAAATAATATTCCCAACCGTGATGGTGGAACGCATTTGGCGGGTTTTCGTGCGGGACTGACACGTGCGATTAACAAATATATATCGGAAAAGGGAACCAAGAAGGATATTAATCTGTCGGGGGAAGATTTCCGTGAAGGTTTGACCAGTATTGTTAGTGTAAAAATTCCCGATCCGAAATTTGGTTCGCAGACCAAGGATAAATTGGTATCCAGTGAAGTGCGCCCCATTGTGGAAAGTACCGTTTCGGAATTGTTGTATGAATTCCTGGATGAAAATCCACAAATTGCAAAAACGATTGTTGATAAAATAATCGAAGCCGCCACCGCGCGCGAAGCCGCACGCAAGGCGCGTGAATTATCGCGCAAGAAAACGGGGCCGGAATTGGGCGGGTTGCCCGGGAAATTGGCGGGCTGTTCTGAACGTGATCCGGCAAAGTGCGAATTGTTTATTGTAGAGGGGGATTCGGCGGGTGGTACCGCAAAACAGGGGCGTGACCGTAAAACCCAGGCTATTTTGCCGTTGCGTGGCAAGATTTTGAACGTGGAACGTGTGCGTTTTGATAAAATGTTGGGGTCGGATACCATTGGCGCGCTGATTACAACAATGGGTGCGGGGATTGGCAAAGATGACTTTGATATCGAAAAAATGCGTTATCACAAAGTTATTATCATGACCGATGCGGACGTTGACGGTCAACATATTCAGACGTTGTTGATGACGTTCTTTTACCGTCATATGCCCCAGGCGATTGAACGTGGGTACATCTATGTGGCGAAACCACCACTTTATGGTGTAACACGTGGAAAACAGCAGATTTATCTGCAAAATCAACGTGAAATGGATGATTACCTGATGGAACAGTTGGCGGTTGACGGTATGATTGAAACGGCCACAGGTGTTCAGGTGTCGGGCGCGGATTTAAAGCGTTTGCTGGGGTTGGTGTTGGATATGCGTAATATCTTGCAACCGTTGAACCATATTATGCCTTTGCGTTTTGTCGAAGCGTTGGCACTAAATGGTGCATTTGAAAATGAAAATGCAGAAGTCTTTGCCGCGGTGCAGGCGATGTTGGATGCCCAGGAATTGGAATTTGAACGTGGGTGGAAGGTAAGTGCAACAGATGCAGGTATTGAAATTACCAGAACACTGCGCAGTGTACGTGAAACATATGTTTTGCCACGTGAAAAATTAAACGGGATGGAAATTCGTGCATGGCACAAAATGGACGGGCATGATGAGTTGATTGAAACTTTTAGCAAGCCGACCGTTTTGCGTGTAAAGTCCAAGAATCAAAAGATTTGGGGCGCGTTAAAGTTACTGGATACCGCGTTTGAATATGCCAAAAATGGTTTGAAGATTCAACGATACAAGGGTTTGGGTGAAATGAACGCCGAACAGTTGTGGGAAACAACAATGGATCCAAATCATCGTTCGCTGTTCCAGGTCAAGATTGATGACGCAGCCAAGGCAGACGAGGTTGTATCAATGTTGATGGGTGATGTGGTTGAACCACGCCGTGACTTTATCGTGGAAAATGCGTTAGAGGCAAATTTGGATATTTAATAAATATGGCGCGGTTTTCCGCGCCATGAATTTATAAGGGGGCGATTATGGCAGATGATTTTAAAATTACAGAAGGTGGTTCGATTGTTCGTGAAGGTGATGTTAAAAAAACAGAAGAAAAAAAGTTGATGGATGAATATTATTTGTTGGCTTATGAGGTTCATCATGCGACGAGACCAACAAAAGACCCGGAAAAAATTGCAAGATATGAAGAGTTGAAAAAAATTCTTAAAATAGATGAAGAAAAACAAGGTCAGGCATTTAAAGATGCGTTTGTAAAAGCAAAAGAAAAAGCATTGGCGAAAATAAAGGCCAAGGAACAGTCAGGGAATTCTGTACTGAAAATGGCATTGCTGAGACAGAGAAAGGAAAATCAATAATGTTGGGATTGCCAAAGATTATTAATCGTGGGCCAAGTCAAAAAGATAAACTGACCGCGGAAATGCATGCCTTGGAAAAGGAAATAGAGGATTTAGGGTCGGCCGTTTCCGAGAGTCAGATTTGGCACAAACGCGCACGTATCGAGGCAATAAAAAAAGAAATAAAAGCGTTAGAGGCAAAACAATTTAATGCCGGTAGTGATAAATTAAAGTCTATGATGGAGGCGCAACAAGGACAATCTTTTAGTCCGGATATGATGTCGGCCATGGGGGCAGGGCGCGAATAAAATGGATTTTACGCGGAATTGGTTTTTTGAATTGGATGCACAATTACGTGCGGCGGGATTGGACAGTGATGCCCAGTCTTTTGATGAAATTTTGGAAAATATGCGTTCGCGAAAAATTTACGATGCGGATGCATTTGCGGGGCATTGCGTTTATGTGATTTTGGCCGGTGGATTTTCACAAGTTACCGCAAAAAAAATTCATAAAAAAATTATGGATTGTTTGTATGAATTTGGTCCCAAATACAATTTGTTAATCAAATTGTTTAATAATAAAAATAAAGTTAGTGCAATTTGCAAAATTTGGGAAAGTCGTGTCGCTTTTCGTGATGGGTATTATGGATTGGAATCGGTGGATGAACGTTTAACGTATCTGCAAAAGTTGCCGCATATCGGCAAAATTACAGCAAATCATTTGGCACGAAATCTGGGGGAAGATGTTGTAAAATATGATGTATGGATTCAGAGGCTGGGGTGTGCGTTCGTAAATAAAAATTTGATAATCGATAATGGAAAATTATCACCCGAAATTAAATCGGCATGCGATGATATGTTCGCGCATCTGAAACGTGAAACGGGATTGCCACGTGGATATATAGATGTGGTTCTGTGGAAAGGGTGTCAGCAAAAATTAATTTCTGTGGACGATTGCTTGCACAAACCACCGGTCATGTAGCGAGTAGTACACTCCCTTTGGTTTGTGTTGCGTACTCGCCTTATATAAATTAATTTTGAATTTGGTGGGGTAAATGGACGATTAGTTGCATATATGAGGTTTTGTTATGGATGTGAAAATTGAACAATCTTGGAAGGATGCGTTAAGTCATGAATTTGACAAGGATTATTTTGTTAAACTGACGGATTTTGTGCGTGGGGAATATTTGTCGGGACGGGCGGTTTATCCCGCACCACAGAATATTTTTAATGCGTTTAATTTATGTCCATTGGATAGGGTGCGTGTTGTGATTATTGGCCAGGACCCGTATCATGAACCCGGCCAGGCGCATGGGCTGTGTTTTTCGGTGTTGCCGCCAACGCCCGTGCCACCGTCATTGGTAAATATTTATAAAGAAATAGAATCTGATTTGGGGCGCAAATCTGTCACAAATGGCGATTTAACACATTGGGCAAATCAGGGGGTATTGTTGTTGAACGCCACGCTGACCGTGCGGGCGCATGCGGCCGCATCACATGCGGGGCGTGGTTGGGAAGAATTTACCGATGCGGTAATTCGCGCAGTCGGTGCACGTGATAATATTGTTTATATGTTGTGGGGCAGTTATGCCCAGAAAAAAGCAGCCTTTGTAAACCCGGACAGGAATTTAATCCTGAAAAGTGCGCACCCGTCACCTTTGTCGGCGTATCGGGGATTTTTTGGAAATAAACATTTTAGTCGTGCAAATGAATATTTGGTACAACATGGTTTTTCACCAATAGATTGGTAGTGTATTTTTATTGCAAATTGATTTTTTATGATATAAAATCAAGGCATTGCAGATTTGGGGGTGATGATGTGACTGACAACCATGGAATCCACAAATGGCATAAAAAGTTACAAGTCGGGGTGGCACCGCGCGGTGAATTTTTAACCTGCGCCCCCGAGATTTAACAAAACATATGGGTGCCAAAAATCCAATTTTTTTTTGATGCCCATAAAATAAAAAAGGGACCAAAATGTTATCTTTGAAATCAAAGTTCAGAACACATACGTGTGGGGAATTGAATACAAAAAATGTTGGCGAAACGGTTGTTTTGTCGGGATGGGTACATCGTAAGCGTGACCATGGGGCATTGCTGTTTATTGATTTGCGTGACAATTATGGAATTACCCAGATTGTTTTTGATGGTGGTAATGAAGAATTGGAAAAAGTGCGTCCGGAATCTGTTATCAAGGTAACGGGTACGGTTGTTGCACGTGATGCGGCCGCGATTAATGATAAAATCCCAACGGGTGGTATTGAAATTCAGGCAAAGGAATTCGAAGTTCTGACAAATTGCGAGGTTTTACCGTTCCAGGTGTTCGGCGATGATGACAGTGTGGCAGAAGATTTGCGTTTAAAATATCGCTATATCGATTTGCGTCGTGAAACATTGCACAACAATATTTTGATGCGTAATCGTATCATTAAATTTATGCGTGATAAAATGTGGGATATGGGATTTTCAGAATTCCAAACACCGGTTTTGACCGCATCCAGCCCAGAAGGTGCACGTGACTTTATTGTCCCCAGTCGTAATCATCATGGCATGTTTTATGCTTTGCCACAGGCACCACAGCAGTTTAAACAAATTTTACAAATTGCGGGATTTGACCGCTATTTCCAGGTGGCACCTTGTTTCCGTGACGAAGATTTGCGCGCAGACAGATTATTAGAATTCTATCAGTTGGATATGGAAATGTCTTTTGTCGACCTGCCAGATATCCAGGCCGTAGGTGATGAATTAATGCCCGCAATGATACGCGAATTTGTTCCAAATGCAATAATCGCAGAGGATATTCCACATATTCCATTTGATGAAGCAATGTTGAAATATGGTTCGGATAAACCGGATTTGCGTAACCCGATTATTATTCATGATGTGACGGAAATATTCCGTGGGTCTGATTTTGGTATCTTTGCAAATGCGATTGAAAATGGGGCGGTTGTTCGTGCTATACCGGCACCGGCATCCGCGGATAAACCACGTTCTTGGTTTGATAAATTGGGCGACTATGCCGTTAAAGAATTAGGATTGGGTGGTTTGGGCTATATCGTCTTTGCAGATGAAGCCAAGGGACCTGTGGCCAAGAAATTGGATGAAGGGCGTGTTGCAAAATTACATGAAATTGCCGGGGATAATTCTTCGTTGTTCTTTGTCTGTGATATGGCGGATGCAGCGGCCAAGGCGGCGGGTAAATTACGCAATAAATTGGGCGAAGATTTAGGATTGATTAATCCAAACGAATTCCGTTTGTGTTGGATTGAATCTTTCCCGTTCTTTGAAGAAGATCCAGAATCACCGACGGGGATTGCGTTTACGCATAATCCGTTCTCGTTCCCGATGGCAACATTGGAAGAATTGAATACGAAAAACCCATTGGAAATCAAGGCAGCTCAGTTCGATATGGTGTTGAACGGCGCGGAAATTTGCAGTGGGGGATTGCGTAACTATAACCCGGATATCATGGTGAAATGCTTTGAAATAACAGGGTACAGTGAAGATATCGTCAAAGAAAAATTTGGTGGTATGTATACCGCATTTAAGTATGGTGCACCGCCGCACGGTGGTTGTGCGTTTGGTATCGACCGATTGGTGCAAATCATGTTAGGCGAGCCAAATTTACGCGGGGTCGTTGCATTCCCAACCAATCAACGTGGTCAGGACCTGATGTTGGGGGCGCCAACAAATGTTACCGAACAGCAGTTGCGTGAAGTACATATTCAGGTCAGAAAAAAGAACTAGTCTTAATACCGTCCCAATTGGGACGGTTTTTTGTTTGTGAATTCATACCTGGTGCCAAAGAATTTATTCCAGATATAATTTGATATTAATTTAATGGGGGAATAAAATGCACCAGTGTGTGGATGTTTTGGCAAAAAATTTGAATCTGAGTTCATATCAGACAACTAAACTAAAATCGCGTTATGATATGTATAATATTTCCAAATTGGAAAAGCGGGGTGGTGTATTATTTGCGCCGTATCAGTCGTCCGGTGTGTTGGGGTGGTTTACACGTATATTGTTCGGTGTACGTGCAGATTTGATTGGTGAAAATAAAGTACTGTTACGGGCACAGCGTAATATTAAATTTTGTGCAAATGGGTATCACAGTGTTCGGGTTGGGCGATATACTTATTATGCCGATGCAACCGGTAATGTTGTATCGCGCAGTCAATTTATTGAAAATGCTTCCCGTTAAAAATAATTGTGGGTTTTTATAAACGCGCGCATAAATCCAATATCCAGATTTTGCATTATTTCTGATAATGAATACTGACGACCGCCACCCGGTAATATCCCCAGTTGTATAGTGTTAGTTTCAGGTGAAGTGCCACGCATGATAATATCAAATTCCGCCGTCATTAATCCATCTGTTATTGCCATGCCGCCGATAATATTGGTATGACGTGTTGACAGGTTTATTGCCTCGGTTGAAATAAAGTTTCCATCGGAATATGTGCCAACAACACGCATGTCTTGGATTTTTGATTCGCCATCCGTTAATGCGCGTGACAGGGCGTATTCTGCATTCAGGCTTGTTATATTTTCTGCAGATGCGTAAAAGCCGTCAAACCCAAGTCCAATTAAATATCCACCGGTGAATGACAAATCAATGTCGCCCGACATATTGTAATAGATATCGTGTGCAATTTGACCCGATGTTTTCATTGTAACTTGGCCTGTTATCGTGGTATCGCGTATGTTTAATGGCATTTGTAATGACAATAAATTTCCGTTTATAGAAAAACGATTTAGTTGTATAAATATGTTGTAATTTGTTTTGTTGCGTTCAACTGTTGCCAATAAATTTCCACGTTCTGTGTCTGTTATGGAAAACGTTTGGGAATTTGGCTTTAACGCGTACAGAAAATTATTGTATTTATTGTTGGCGTATATCAAGCTATTCGCAGATAATGATATATTAAAGGGCAGATTAAATAAACTTAGTATTGGTGCATTTGCCAAAAACTGCATTTGTTCAGCGTTTGCAGAAAATTCAGGATTAATGAAAGACGCTAGATTTAATTCAGTCGTGTTTAGTGTCAAATTTTTTCCAGATGCCGATCCGGAAAATTTATGCCCCGATATTTCAATGGTCAGGTTGGATATACGATTGTTGTCATAAAAACCAGATATGATATATGCCGAATCAGATAAAAATCGTGTGTCCATATTTTGTGGTAACCATGTTTTAAAATCTGCACCGGTGAGGTAAAAATAATTATCATATGTGGATAGGCTCCATTGTTCGTTGTGTGGAGTAAAGGTCAGCATGCCGTCAATCCATGAAAAATCACCTGGGGTGTTTTGCATAAATTCCGGTAAAAATGGCATGTTTATATTTAACCATTTTAACGTTTTGTTTTGTGCGTAACTGAAAGACGGGATGATGTCTTGGTCCGTGATTTTATAGGTGCCGGCAATGTCGGAAAAACGAAAATGTATGGTGCCTGTTTTGCCCAATTTACGTGCCAATGACAGCAGTGTTTCGTCCGATGGCATGGCCGCATTAGATTCGACGTTTATATAGAAGGTATCTTTGTCAATGGAAAGATTTCCCCACATGTTGTTATAGGAAAATTTTGCACATGACCAATTCGTTGGTGTGCCAGAAAATAGGCACATTGCATCAACATTGTTGATTGGCATGGTTATCATTAAATTTTTTGCACCGGTTGCCGTTATTGTTCCGCCGGTAATTGCAATATCATCTGCGATAACGTTTGCAATTTGCAGGGTGTCGTTGGTACCGGTTGCCTGGATACGAAGATGATGAAATTTATGTCCAAGAAAGGCCAGGTCGCCATAAAAGTCAAGGTTCAGGTTTGTTCGGTGAATTAATTCGCCGGGATTTAATAGAAAAGAAAAATCCATTGTTAAATCATTTGATACCAGTTGTATGTCTTTGTCGCCGTTGGGAAATATTTCAATGTTTCCGGATATGTTATCTGCGGAAATGTTAGAGAATTTATATCCATTGCCGCCGTTCCATTGAAAATCCATGCTTAGTTTTATATGTTTTGTGATTTTAGGATTTGAAAAACCAAACCAGTCATTTATGTTGTCTGTTTCAACGGTTATGTGGCCACGAATTGAACCGTCAGAATACATTTGACCGGTAATGTCCAGGTTGTTATTTTTGTTCTTGATATTAAAGGTGTCGCCCGAAAATTCCACATCGTATTTGTGTTCGTCGGTGCGAATTATTCCGTGAAATTCATTGTCCGTGAAATCTGCGCGCACAATATGGAATTTGCGGCCCATAAAGGTCAGATTACTGTTGTATATTTCAATGTTATGGTTGAAATCGGCGGGGGTCAATTTATCAACATTTATGTCGGCATCATATATAATAACCGGGCCATTTAGGCGTGCGTTTTGTATGTCGAAAAAACCGCCAAAGGGAATAGAAAACATAACAGAACCAATGCGCGCGGTTGGAACAACCACATCGTGGGCAACAATCGTTGCGCCACCAATTAAACTGAAATGTATATTCCCATTTAATTTTGCGGGTACCGATGTTTGTTCGTAAACGGAACGTTCAACCATCGGTTTAAAACCGTTCAGGGTTATCATGGGTGGGATTAATATTCCCGCCAGGATAAGTATGGCAATGGTGCACAGCGCACCCCAAAATATTCTGCGTTTGTACCTGGGCTTGAATGCCATGATTTTACCCCCCTTGTAATTTAATTATAATGAATTATACTGGTGGTTGTTAATAAAAAAATGAAACGTGCAGAATTTTATCTTGAAAGTAATTATCAGCCGATGGGTGACCAACCAACGGCCATTGACGAGTTGGTAAATGGTGTCAAAGAAGGGAGGCGTTCCCAGGTGTTGTTGGGGGTGACGGGGTCGGGGAAGACATTTACCATGGCAAATGTTATTGCAAAATTGGGGCGGCCTGCGTTAATAATGGCGCCAAATAAAATCTTGGCGGCACAGTTATATACGGAAATGAAATCTTTCTTTCCGCGAAATCATGTGGAATATTTTGTGTCGTATTATGATTATTATCAGCCCGAAGCATATATGCCAACGACCGATACTTATATTGATAAAGATGCGTCCATTAATGAGCAATTGGACCGTATGCGGCACAGTGCAACGCGTGCAATGTTGGAAGAACGTGATGTTGTTGTGGTGTCCAGTGTGTCCAGTATTTATGGTATGGGGTCGCCCGAACAGTATGCCGGTATGAAGTTGGTTTTAAATGTCGGTGATATGATGTCTATGCGTGATGTTATGCGGGCGTTGGTTGATATTCAGTATAAACGCAATGATACCGCTTTTGCGCGTGGTGATTTTCGTGTGCGTGGGGATACAATGGATTTGTTTCCGTCACACGCAATGGACAGGGGATGGAAGTTGTCTTTCTGGGGGGATGAAATTGAAGAAATTTGGGAATTTGATACACTGACCGGTGCGCGATTGCAAAAATTAGACAGAATTGTTGTTTATCCAAATACACACTATGCAACCCCCATGCCCAGTGTTATGCAGGCGTTGAAACAAATTCGTGATGATTTAAAGGAACGTTTGGATTACTTTCATGAAAATATGAAGTATATAGAAGAACAACGGTTGCGGGAACGGGTGAATTTTGATATCGAAATGATGGAAAGTACCGGTACGTGTCGTGGGGTTGAGAATTATTCCAGGTATTTGTCGGGACGGGCACCGGGGATGCCGCCGCCAACGTTGTTTGAATATTTGCCAAAAGATGCCGTTTTGTTTATTGACGAAAGTCATGTGACCGTGCCGCAAATTGGCGCAATGAGTCGTGGTGACCGTGCGCGCAAGGAAACTTTGTCCCAATATGGATTTCGTCTGCCCGCATGTGTTGACAATCGACCGTTGACATTTGAAGAGTGGGATAATTTACGTCCACAAACCATATTCGTGTCGGCAACACCCGCGACATGGGAAATGGAACAGGCGGGTGGAATTGTGTCCGAACAGGTTATCAGACCAACCGGATTGTTGGACCCAATGTGTGAAGTGCGACCAACCGAACATCAGGTGGATGATTTATTAAATACGGTCAAAGGGATTTCGGGGCGCGTGTTGGTGACAACGCTGACCAAAAAAATGGCGGAACAATTGACCGATTATTTAAATGAAAATGGGGTCAGGGCAAAGTATCTGCACAGTGATATAGAAACATTGGAACGTATCGAATTGTTGCGCGAATTGCGTATGGGAAAATTTGATGTGTTGGTTGGTATTAATTTGTTGCGCGAAGGATTGGATGTACCAGAGTGTGAATTGGTTGCCATTATGGATGCAGATAAAGAGGGGTTCTTGCGTTCAACGCGGTCTTTGATTCAGACCATTGGTCGCGCGGCGCGTAATGCAAATGGGCGTGTGGTTTTGTATGCTGATAAGATTACAGATTCTATGCGGGCGGCATTGGATGAAACGGCCCGCAGACGTGAAAAGCAAATGGCGTATAATAAAGCGCATGGAATTACGCCAAAAACTGTATCCAAAGCAATATTTGCCGAGGTTGGTGAAAAACAAGAAAAAACAGATAAGGTGCGCCGATTTGTTTATGATAAATCGGGTGGGGTTATGGATGCAGATTCTTTGCGGAAACAGATAAAAAAATTAACCCAACAAATGCACAGTGCGGCAGAAGACCTGGAATTTGAAAAGGCGGCGGAAATTCGTGATATAATACATAAGTTAGAAGATGATTTATTATTGGTGGAGTAGGTGATGATGCAGGAATTTATTCTTAATAATGTAGAACAAATGCGTGCGTGGGCACGTGAATTTGCAAAAAAATTAAAGGCACCATGCGTGGTTGCCTTGCATGGTGATTTGGGTATGGGCAAGTCTGAGATTGCCCGTACAGTTATTCAAACTTTGCGTGGGGTGGATACGGTTGTCCCCAGTCCGACATTTACAATTGTGCAAAACTATGATGGGATTTCGCACTTTGATTTATATCGTGTGGAAGATGCGGATGAACTGGTCGAGGTTGGTTTGGAACATGCAATGCATAATGATATAACGCTGATTGAATGGCCGGAAATTGCCGAAAATATGATGCCAAAGGATACAATTCATGTGTATATTAGTATGCATGGGGATGGACGTAGGGTTAGTGTAAGTGGTTAGTTTTAAGTGGGTGGTGTTATATAATCGTTTTATGAATATATGCTGATTGAATTTATATTAGATTTAGGATAATATTTGGTTTGTAAACGTTGCACCGAAAAAATACGGACTTTCTGTGAAAGCCCCGAACCCACATCCCTAGGGGGCAAATTGTTTACAAGATAAACACACCGCGATTGCGGTGTGTTTTTACTTTTGTGTATCAGATGTTTTTTTTAACAAGCTGTGTACCGCCAATGGAAAATCGCTTGCACGTGCCAGGTACGAACCAGATATTAATAAATCTGCGCCCGCGTCCCAACATAGTTGGGCCGTTTTGTCATTTATTCCACCGTCAACAGATATTAAAAACTTTAATCCATATTTTTTGCGTGTCGCCGCCAGAACGGATATCTTGTGCAGGGATGATGGTTCAAAACTTTGTCCCGCCGCGCCCGGGGCAACAGACATTATCATGACTTCGTCAATGTCACGTAAAACAGATTTTAATAGCGATATTGATGATTCGGGGTTTATTGCAATCCCAACACGACGTCCCGCATTTTTTACCACACGTACCGCATTGCGCAGGCCCGACGTGTTTGTTGATAATATAACCGTATCGGCACCCGCGGATATGACATCTGTTGCCCAAACAGACGGGCTTTCTGTCATTAAATGAACGTGCAGATGTGCATTGGTGTTTGCGCGAATGGTTCTTAGTTCTTCTGTACCACCAGCGATGCGGTCAACATAAAAGCCATCCATTATGTCAACATGTATCATTGATATGCCGCCCGATTTGAACAGTGCGTATGTATTCGGGTTGCGCATGTCAAAGCACAGAGTACTGGGTAATATCGGGATAAATTTTGCCTTTTGTTTGGGTTTGCGGTGGAATATACGGCCAATCCAATTTGCACGATTGGACCAACGTTCGTGGCGTGCAATATATTTTTTACGATTGTGTTCTTCGGATTTCCATATGTAATCCGACAGGGCACGAACCGATGCATCAATCGGCATGGTTTCTGTTACAACCGCAAAAGCGTTTTCAATAAAGTCACGCAGACCATCTATTTCCGCCCCGCCACCAGTTAATATAATTTTTGTTGGACGGTATTTTGTAAATGATGGCAGACATTTATCTTTGATTTGGCCAATAATATCCACCAGTATTGGTAATATTATGTCGTTAACATCCCCACGGGAAAAGTCGTATGCCGTATCCGCGGGGGTAAAACGGTCCATTTCACGTGGTACCAGGGATGCGACCGTACGTTTTATATGATCTGCGGATTCTGGGGTCAGATTTAGGGTGGATGATATTGCGTTGGTTATATCTGTGCCACCCAATTTTATTTTTGTGTGCCAAACGGGACCGCGGTCCGTCCAAATGGATGCGGATGTAAATTCTGCCCCAAAATCAATAAACATGGTTGTTTGTTTTGATTTGCGATAAATGGCGTTTTGCAAAAATTGTGGGTCGTACATGGATTCTGACATAATATGTGCACCGCGCATATATTCATTTATTTTTGTGATTCCATCGTGTGAATAGAAAATAGATGCAAATGCGGATATTAATTGGTGGTCGATATGTCCGATTGGGGATAACATATTGCGTGCCGATGGTGTGTCGTATCGTAGGGGGACGATATGCATTGGAAAATATCCATCAGGCGGGGTTAGTTGTGATATTTGATTGCGGATATCAGTGGTACTGATTTTGTGTTCGCCAGACCATGTGGTGCTTTTGGCGGTCATGTCAAATATAGACATGCCAAAATTTCCCGTTATGTATGCAGAATCAAAGTGTGCCCCAATTTGTTTTTCTAATTCATCAATTACTGATTTTATTGCAAAAACAGTGTCCGAACTGTCCACCGTGAAAAATGCAGAGCGGTCGATTTGGGCGCTGCGAATACGGTGGGCAATGCCACGTACGCCATATGTGCCAATGTCCAGACACAGAAAAGATGAATCAAACAGGTTCATATTCTTTATTTAACCAAAATGCGTGCGTCATCACGCATGTCGATAATTTTTATGTCCTTGCCCAAAATGCCATGATTAGTGTTTAGGGTAATCAGGGTGTTTATTGCCATTGTTGGATTTTGTTCGGGCAACATTATTGTTATGCCGCCCGTTGTGTGAATGTTCCAACGGCGCCCGTCAATCCATTGTAAATAATCCAAATTCCCAACCAAGTTATGGGCTGCACGGGTTATTTCAGATATGTCGTTTGGTATTTTTCCACGAAAAACAACATGGGAAATGTCACGAACGTTTGTGGGGGTGTTTACAATTGTGCCGTCCGCAGACAGTGGAAAGTAGTTTTCACCATCTGTCCACAGTGCAACCGCATGATGCATTGCAGTGCGTACCACGATGTTGCCATTCGGAAGGCGGCGTGTCGCGGACATCTTTATGCCCGGAACGTTTGATATCCGGCCATTTAAAAAGTCCAGGTCAACAGAATATGTGTTTGTGTTCGGTGCCAGGGCGGCCGCGTGCGCAACCGCAGATAGATTTTGATTTTTGGTATCTGATGATATTGATATATTGCGTACGCGCGCCAGATTACCGTGCCCCATGCCGGTCATAATTATACGGGTTGCAAAATAAATTCCAAAAATTATGGCAATAATAAAACACAACCAAAACCATATTGAACGCTTCATGGGGCATATTATATCACAAAAAAGAGGGTATCGCAAAGTGTCGGAAAAAGATTTTTACATTGCGCGCAATAAATATCCGCGACGAAACATACAACGGCGATATGCGCCAATTGTGCGCGATGCGGTATTGCGGGGAACGGACATCAGGCTGCGCTGGCCCACGTCACGGTATTCGTTGGATTGAAAGGTTACCCACAGACCGTCCCAATCGGGCATAATGCCCGCCTGGTTTGGTGATAACAATTTGGATATTCGGGAACGTGGTTGGTAAGATGGGCGGTCAATCCCCAGACATGATTTATGATCGCGAACAAATTGTTCGGTGGTGACGGCTTCGTTTTCCCAGTTCAAAACAGTGGCGTCATCAATACTGCCACGGTTGACAGATGCGCATGACGTTATGACCAATGATAGTAATATAGGTAAGAATTTTATTCTCATGCCTGTATTATAATTTAATTGCCTTTTTGGGGCAATAGTTTTTATAATGCAAAAAAGAGAGAAGGATTATACACATGGCAATAAATGTTCAACAATTTATTCGGTTGGCAAATTTTTATAATCAAACTGCAATGATTATGTCGGCAATTTGTGTCCAAAAGGGTGGTATTGCAATGGAAAATTATGTCGGACGTTTCTTTGTGGCGGATGTGTTGGAATATATTGTTGAATACGGTCGACGTTTGGTTGCCCAAGAGAAAAAGTTGTCGCCAGAAATAGTCGCGTTGGTTAATAGGTTTGCGGCCCAATTTGAACGGATGCGTGGTTTGACAACACCAACGCAAAAACCAATACACGAAATGACGTTGGAAGAATTTGAAAAAATTATGAATATTTAGTATGATATTATGACAAGGAGATGTTGATTATGAAGATTTTTGCAAGGCTGATTTTGGGATTTGTTTGTGTCGGGGTGTTGTCGGGGTGTTCTTTGTTGGGTAAAAAAAAGGAAGAGCAACCGCAATATGATAATGTGACGGTGGTCGAAGAAACGGTGATTGATTCACGGTCTGTGCCAATCTTTCCAAAAAAGGCCGCGTTGACAACCGATACTGCGCGCAGATTTTCAATAGAATTGCCCATGCGATGCGAGGTGGATTGGAATAATCAATCGGTGGTATCTGTTGTGCCGGCGGAAAAGATTGAAATTGTGCGTTTGGCAACTGGTGACCCATTGCCGGATGATTTAAATGTGTCTGATTATGAATTTAAGAATTTGACGGTTAAACAGGCATTGGATAAATTATTAAAGGGGACCGATATTGCCATTGTTGAAGATGAACAATTGTATGAAAAGATTTCGGGGACTATAACCGCGGGGTCGTTGGAGGATGCGGTGGAATTGATGACCAAAATGGGGCGTGTATATTATTCCTATGATGCGCACAATGGCGAAATTCATTTGAAGCATCGGGCCAAATGGTTGATTAAAATGCCGCAAAATCAGACCATAATTATGGCGCTGTTGGATGCGATGCATGGGGCGGATATGCGTAATTTGTTGGTTGATTGGGCAGATAAAACGGTGGTGTTCGAAGGAAATTATCAAACAGAACGCGAAGTGGCGCGTATTATTTCCGATATTTCAGGAAAGAAGTATATGTTGGCGTGGGATATAGATGTGTATCGTGTTTATCCACGTACCGATAATCCGATTGTGTGGATGAATTTGTTGCCGGCCTTTGGGGATAAAAATGTAAAAATGTCAATACCGGGTGTTGTGGGGCGTGCACTGGTCGTTGGACCAGAGATTAATACCAAGACATTACAGGAATTTATGGCGCAACAGGCAAACGTGGTTTTGATTTCCCAGGGAACTTTTGCAATTCCAAATGGATGGCAATCGCGATTTGATATTGGACAATGTGGTCGCGAAGAAAGACTGGAAACAGATTTAATTGTTGGGGCGACGGGTACATATGGCGACTTTGCGGGGCGTAAAAAGATTGATGCAAAAATTGTTCTGCGTACCAGTCAGGGGGAATTAAGTTCGTTTAATATTCCGTCAACCGTTGGGGATAATTATGTTATTATTGGTATTCCAACGCATTCGTTTGTGACAACGCCGGAAACTTTGATTTCGCCGTTTGCAGAATTGGTGGTCTTTATGTCGCCACGTGTTGTGTCCGTTGTTGATGGGGCGGGTGATATGTCGGGCACAAATGAATTGATTGGTGATGCGTTGCGTGATTTTTTAAATGATTAAGGAAATATAATTATGTTTTCAAAATTGGAACGAAAGATTGCTTTTAGATATTTGGGGGCCAAGAAGCGCGGATTTGGTTCGGTGATTTCGTGGGTGTCCCTGATTGGTATTATGTTGGGGGTTGCGACGTTAATTGTTGTTATGTCCGTAATGGGGGGATTTCACGATACTTTGTTGGGGCGTATTGTGGGGATGAACGGGCATGTGGTCGTATATCATCAGGATGGTGCGATTTCTGATTTTGATTTCTTGATTGATAAAATGAAACAAAATCGCGTGGTTGCACAACAGGTGACGGCAATTGTGCCAATTGCCGAAGGGCAGGTTATGGCAACCGCAAATGGGAATAATACGGGGGCCATGATTCGTGGTATCAGGATGCCGGATTTGATTGCCAAGACCCAGACCGGTACACGTGTCTATGGAAAGCCATTGATGGAAATTGTGGATGGTGAATTGGTGGCGGGGGCGTCACTGACACGGGCCCTGCGGGTTACAATGGGGGATAATATTTCGTTGGTGTCGGCAAATAATGCAACGCCAACACCGTTTGGTTCGATGCCAAGAATTATGTCATATCCGGTAAAAAGTTCCTTTTTTATGGGGATGTATGAATATGATTCAGGGTATATATTTATGCCATTGGAAACGGCGCAAAAGTATTTGAATATAGGCAATAGCGTAACACATATTGATTTGTTTTTGCATGACCCAGAAGAAACCAAGCCGGTGTTGGAAAGTTTGGCGCGCCTGTTACCCGATGGTTTTGTGGTACGCGATTGGCGTGATTTAAATCGTGGCTTTGTCGGGGCGTTACAGGTGGAATCAAATGTGATGTTTTTGATATTGATGTTGATTGTTATTGTTGCGGCCTTTAACATTGTTTCCAGTTTGGTTATGTTGGTTAAAGACAAAAACAAAGATATTGCGGTTTTGCGTACTTTTGGGGTGTCGCGTAAATCCATGATGAAGATATTTATTTTGTCGGGAACGTCAATCGGGATAATCGGGGCATTCTTTGGTACGATACTGGGGGTGCTGATTGCGATTTATGTGGAGCCAATACGTCAATTCTTTCAATGGTTGACGGGGCGTGATTTGTTCCCGGCAGAATTATATTATCTGTCGGAATTGCCATCGAAATTGGTGTGGACGGACGTTTTGGGAATTGCGTTAATTGCAGTATTATTGGCGTTTTTGGCGACGCTGTATCCGGCGTGGAAGGCCGCAAATACAGACCCGGTCGAGGTATTAAGGGATGAATAAAGGTAACATATAAATGGCGAATATATTGAATTCTTTGTCAAAAGTGCATGCGGGTGACGTGATTATGTCCGTGCGTGATATCAAGAAAACCTTTGTCGAAGGCGGTCAGCCATTGCATATTTTGCGTGGTGGGGGTTTTGATTTGCATCGGGGAGAGATTATCGCACTGGTTGGTCAGTCGGGGTCGGGTAAGTCGACCTTGTTGCAATGTGTGGGGCTGTTGGATAAACCCAGTTCGGGCAGTATCCTTGTTAATGGGGCCGCCGTGCAAAAAATGGATGAAGATATGCGTACGCAAATCCGCAGAAATAAAATTGGATTTGTATATCAACGGCATAATTTATTGTCGGACTTTACGGCATTGGAAAATGTGATGTTGCCAATGTTGGCAAATGGGATGGATGAAAATATTGCGCGGGCGCGGGCGATAAAACTGTTAAAGTCCGCAAATGTCGCACATCGTGCGTCGCACCATCCCGGGGAAATGAGTGGCGGTGAACAACAGCGTACGGCCGTGGCACGTGCGTTGGCCAATAATCCGGATATCTTGTTGGCGGATGAACCAACGGGCAGTTTGGATCCGCAACATGCAACGGTTGTCTTTGATTTGTTGTTGGATTTGGTGCGCAAAAATAATATGGCAATGTTATTTGTAACGCATGATATGAATTTGGCGGCGCGCGCAGATAAAAAAATTACCATTGACAATGGGATTGTTATGTAGTGTAATATTATATAAGTAATAAGAATAGGAGAGGGGACAAATGAAAAAATCACAGGATGTTCGTGTTAAGCATACAAAATCACAACGTGTTTGGGGTGTGTTGGCGTTGATTGCCCTGTTTGGTTGTGGGGTTATGGTTGGGTTGGATTTTGGGCGACTGAATTCGCAACCAAAAATGCCACAAGGTGGAACCGTCACTTTTTCGCCAAATGCAAATATCGATTTTACAAATATGAACGTCGGTGAAAGTCGGGCGCATAATGTTCATGTTGCCGTTGGGGTCCAGTTGGAAACCTTGGTGGTCAAGCCGATAGAAGGTATCAGTGGGTTAAAGGTTACAAATGACTGTGCGGATGTTGCGGTGGTTAATGCCCGGGGGGGGTGTGATATTATGGTTGAATATACGCCACGTGGTGCATTGGATTTGGGACGTGTGCCTTTGATTGTTGGATGGGCGGATGTATCCGGTGAAGAGTATGTTGCAGAATTGCCGATATTAATCAAAGTGACAGATCCAAATCAAAAGGCGACCTGTGTCGTGATTGAAGAATTGTTGGCACAAAGATTATATCCAGAAGAATCCCAGTATGTGGACCATCATGAAGAAAATATCAAGATTTATGAAAAGTTGGTTATGAACGGATGTTCAGAAAACCAGATGAAATATCATACGATGGCCATGCGTGAACGTGAAATCTTGGCCGCGTTACAGCAATCTGGCACAGAACAGCAGACATGTGAACAGATTGAATCCTTGTTGTTAGAACAGTTGCCGGATGCGGGTGGCGATGCGGATGACAGAATAGAACGTGCAAAAATTTATGCAAATCTGTCGGAACGTGGATGTGCGGAAAACAGCGCAAAGTATGTTGAAATGGCCAAGCAAGAACTGGAAATTGCGCGCGCATTGGAAGATGATGAATTTGATAACGATGAAACAATCGAAGTGGTCGAAACGTACAAGCGTTTGAATATGCAGGCTGCGGCCGAAGAAATATTTGAAACTGCGAAGAAATTAACCAATCCGGCGATTGATTTTATTTTGGAAGTCGAAAAGATTATTAATGAACAATAATGGATAGACGGATGAAATTTTTTATTGCTTTGTTGGGTGGTATTGTTGTGTCGTCTGCATTGGCGGATGATGTGGCGGTTGGTGCGCGTATGACGTGTGCTGATATAAATGCAAAGATATCGGAATTGTCCGCTGTGGTTGAACCTGATACCGATACTATTGATGAATTGACCAATTTAAAGGCCGATTATCGTCGTTCATGTTCGCGGGCTGCGCGTGGACGCAAGTCTTCGGCGGCTGCGCGTGTGGTGATAGATGCCAGCGATAATACAGAACCACAGCAAAAAACAGATGAGGAAGTGGTAGAAGAACCGTCCGAAGAAGATTTGACCCAGGTACCAAAAGAAGATATAACTCAGCCCGAGGTTGAGGTGGAAGAGGTGGTGGTTGATGCCGGACCAACAGAAGACGAAATTTTGGCGATGGAATTGGCAAACCTGGATGCGGGGTTGTGTGTGGATGGAACAGAGCCCAATAAGTTTGGTTGTTGTGGGGGGGAGTTATTCAAGGATTTGGGAAATACTGTGTTTGCGTGTTGCCCCAAGGATGGCGAAGGTGAATGTTTCCCGCCGATTAAATAAAGGTTGTGTATATGAAAAAAAATATGAAACTTTGTTGGGTGATTGTTCTGTCCTTTGTGATTGGATTTGTGTTTGGCGTGTTGGCGCATGCGTCACGTGATTGGTTCCCGATTGGTGGGGCGGGGCTGTGTGTTGACGGAACAGAACCGGACAAGCATGGTTGCTGTGATGGGGAATTGTATACCGATATGGGGGATTTAGGGTACAACTGTTGTCCAGAAAGTGGGGGTGATTGTTTTCCGCCAATCAAATAATTTGGGGTTGATGGTATGTTTGAAACGGGTTGGTGTTGCCAATCCGTTTTTATTGTTGTAAAAAAAATCCCCCAAGTGGGGGGATTATTATGATATTTTTTTATTGTTGTTTAGATTGTTTTTGTTCGTACAGTTGCGCAAAGTCAACCGGCTGTATAGTAAATGCCGGGAATCCGGATTCCGATGTCAGACGGGTTATTAATGCACGAACCGATGGGAATAATAATGTTGGAACGTCAATCAGCAATGTGCGCTTTTTGTCTTCGTCGTCCTTTTCGCCTTCTAGTTGAACCAGGCCGGAATATGTTGATTCAATTAAAAAGATTGATTTGTCGCCCGCGTCCAATTTCGAGTGAACCTTGGTAATAACGTCAACCATGTACAGGTTGTTGTCGGCGCCTTTGATTTGAATATCAATGTTTATTTCCAGTTTTGCCTGGCCATTGTCGTTTTTGAAAAATAATTCGGGTACGTTTGGACTTTCAAAAGAAATATCTTTTAAAAACTGGGAAATAATATTGAATTTTGCCATTGTGTGTTCTCCTTAGGTGTTTTTTTATAGGCTGGACTTGGGTCCTTGTTTTATGTTAATATAGCATTATAAAAATGTTTTACAAGTGGGGGGAACACTAAAAAATGCAATTTTTTCAAAAAAATATTTTTTTGCGGTTTGGGGCGATGTTGCTGGTTGCTTTTGTGTTGACGTCGTGTGATGTTTCAACCCCAACGGTTGTGGGGGATAATTCGGTTATTCCATCTAATTTTAAACGGGTGTCTTATTCGGATTTACCGGGGTGGCGTGATGATGATGTGCGGTATGCTTTGCAGGCGTTTCGTAATTCGTGCAAGGCGAAAATTCAATATACGGGGCGCTTGATACCGGATCGGGAATTGTTTGCGGAAAAATGCCGTATGTTGCCGTCGGCATCCGCGGATGTGGCAACGGTGCGGGCGTGGTTTGAATCTAATTTCCAACCGTATCAGATTTTCAATGATAATGGTGGGGACAGGGGAACCTATACCGGATATTATTCGCCAATAATTCCCGCATGTCGGACCAAGACAGATGTGTGTAACGAACCTTTGATGGGGGTGCCGACCGATGGTCGTACGTACAAGGGTGTGGCGAAAAAAGATATTGTTGAACGCAGAATAGGACGGGTATTGTACTGGGCAAATATTGTTGATGTGCAAAATATTCAAATTCAGGGTTCGGGAAATTTAAGATTAGAGGATGGAACGGATGTTAAGTTGAACTTTGCGGCCGTAAATGATATGCCGTTCAAGTCCATTGGTGAAGAACTGCGCAATCGTGGTATCAGACCCAAGGGTGGATATTCATCCGAGGCCGTATGGCAACATTTAAAGGCAAATCCGGCATTGGCCAAAGACGTGATTTATAAAAATCCGCGTTATGTTTATTTCTATGAATCAACGCCGCCGGATGTGATTGGAAAATTAGGGACGCCTTTGTCCAAGATTCGCAGTGTCGCAATGGACGATGATTTGTACACGTTGGGATTGCCGGTGTATGTTAATACAAATCTGTCCGATGGACGCCCGTTCCGTCGTCTGATGATTGCCCAGGATACAGGCAGCGCAATTCGTGGATGGATTCGTGCAGATATATTCTTTGGCAAAGGGGACGAGGCATATAAGTTTGCCCAGGGTCAGCATGCCCAGGGTCAGATGTTTATACTAATGCCCAAAGAATATACATATGTCAAACCACGATAAAAAATTTGATGAACGCAGCAAGCGCCCCCAAACAATCGCAGGGGCGTTGGGCGGGTTGATAAAAATCTTTGGTGTGCGTGTGTCGGATGCAGACCTGGCCCAGCGATGGGCGACAATTATGGGGCCCGATATTGCGTTAATTGCACATTTGGCGGCAATCAGAAAAAATCGTGATAATACTTTTAATATTGTGATTCGACCAACAAATCCGGCGTATACGCTGCAATTATCATATCAAAAAGACGAAATCATAAAACGAATAAACAGCTACTTTGGCTATGATGCCGTTGGAAAGATAAGTTTCAGAAAATGACAACACGTGTTTTGGGGATTGACCCCGGTTTATTGCATACAGGTTGGGCGGTGGTGGAATCGTGTGGGCAGGCGCGTAAATATATCGCCAGTGGTGTGATTTTGCCAAATGCAAAAATGGAAATGTCACAGCGCTTGGTTACAATCTTTCGTGAATTGTCACAGATTTGTGAGAAATTTAATCCGGACGAGTGTGCCATTGAAATAATTTTTGTAAATAAAAATCCAAAAACGACATTGTTGTTGGGCCAGGCGCGTGCGTGCGCCATTGTTGCCGTGGCAAATAGTAATGTTCCGGTTTTTGAATATGAACCAAATGTTATAAAAAAGGCATTGACCGGGGCGGGGCATGCCGACAAGACGGCGATTGATAAAATGGTGAAAATTTTGCTGCCGGTTGCGAAGCCCAGGACCGCGGACGAAGCCGATGCAATCGCAATCGCATTGGCACATACAAATATGGTGCGATATAATTAAAAGTTATAAACCAAACCCAATCCGTAAAATCCGTATGAATTGTTTTCGGGTGCGGTGTTGCCATTGGAAAAATGTTGGACGAATAATTCCACCGCGGTGCAGGGGGACAGTTTATATCCCGCGCCCATTTTAAATCCAAATAATAATTTTGAACCGATGCGTTCGTTTTGTTGGGCCTGGAAGCCGACGCCCATGCCGATAAATGTGTACCAGTCGTCACCATGAAATGGTATGACGTCTTCGGATAACATTGCAATTGGAATTGTGTATTTGTCCCAATGCCATCCGTACTTTTTGCCATGTCCCAATGTTTGAATAATGTTTAATGATTTGCGTGCCGGCAGACCGAAAAATTCGGTCGGTTGTGAATATTGGGCCTGGATCATTAAAAATGGTACCCATTGAGTCGGTGGGGGCAGTAAAAAACCACTGTTTACACCATAGCCCAGATTAAAGGCGATTTGATTTTCATAGTCGCCAAAAAAAGGGTTTGATTCCGCATGCGCGGTGGTTAGTGTTGATGCCAAAATCAGGGTGTAAAAAAATTTTTTCATAGTGGTGCGTATGATATCATATTTTTGGGGTTGGTTCAATAAATTTTGTTAAAATTAATAATGATTGTAAATAAGAATAAAATCGTGTGATTGGTTTTGCTTGCATTTCAAAAAAATATTGTTATAATTCGTGTCGCTTGGCAGCGTAGCTCAGTGGTAGAGCAGAGGAATCATAATCCTTTGGTCGGGGGTCCGAATCCCTCCGCTGCTACCAGAATTTCCCGGTGTTCCGGGATTTTTTATTTCGTGTTATTTGCCCGAATTTATGCGAT
>JAZSNY010000012.1:0-20256 GCA_045536625.1 Candidatus Enterousia sp. | reverse complement strand
CGAATCCTTCTGGATGCGCCATCTATTTTTAGAACATGTAAAAGCCCCGTAAATCTGGGGCTTTTTAAGTTCGGAAGTTTTCCATTGTATATACAACATTATTTATTATACAAATAAAACCTATTGATTATTGCGTCAATTTGTGGTATAATTGTGAGCAAGGATGGGGGAGTTTATTTTTTATCATTGCTTGACAACCCCTGTTGGCTGTGCAACACTCCAATAGCAAAGGTGGTTATTATGACGACGAAAATAACGTTCACTGTTGATAAAACAAAGGTGTATAACGCCATATTGTATATTATGGACAAGGGGATTCGTCATCCATATATTATCTCTAAAGTTTTATCAAAAGCAGATGTTATACATTTAAATGAGTATGGCAGGTCTATTGCAGGTGATGTACTATTAGTAGAACAGCACGGAACAACCCCAAAAAACGCCAAAGATATTATTATGGCGAATTGGGGGGTCGGTGACGATTTTTATTCATTTGAAGGTCAATTGAATATAGATACATTGCCATTGTTGGACTACTTGTCTGGTGGGGATATGGCCGCATTGAATGAAGCCATTAATATATTCAGAGATAAATCTGTCAAAGAAGCAGAAGAAATTAACCATAATGAGTTTTTCTGGAAGAATGTAAAAGATACAGAATTGACAGAAGTTCCTGTCGAGATGATGTTAAAAGATGGGACGGATAGTAAATTCTATGATTTTTTGGTTAATTTTGGTCCGGCGATAGTGTATTAAAAGTCATGGTTTGTAGAAATGCTTTTTGTGTGGGTGATGTAGTTATAAAGGATACTTTAGTTCAAGCACCACAGCGTGATTCGGAAAAATTGGAACAACATCATTGCGTGGTTGTTGCCGATGAGTTAGTTTTTGTTTTAGGCAAATCACAGCAATATTATAACAATTTAAAACAGTTTTTACCCTGGTTGAAAGTAACAGACTATCCTTGGTTGGATCAAGATAGATATGTTGATTGTTGTGTGGTTATGAACTATACTGCCTTTGAAATCAGGTTTGATATAGACAAACGCTTAAAACCACAGGATATAAAACGGATATATTTGGCGTTAGAGGCCATACGAATGTTAAGCCCGGATGAAAAGTTGGATAAGAAAATAGATATACCATCACGTCATATTGAAAAGATAATGAACAGTATCAATGATTGGGCATTGGATATTTATAGTAAACCGGTAACAGAATTATAATTATGCCACCATGTGAGCAATGCCCAATTCCAATTTGCCGCAGAATTCTGCAATTTTTCGCGATACACGGTTCGGAAATCGTCCACCAGGGCGCGCCACGAATTCAAACACCGCCACTGGGCGGTGTTTTAATTTGTGTTGTGCATCCCAGGATTTGAACCCGGCCCCAGGTCATACCACCACTTTTGTCTTCCCGCGCCCCCATTTGTCATTCCTGCGCAGGCGGGAACAGGGTCTATAAAAATTATCAAATTTTCGCACGCATTTCACGCGCATTACCTGGGTCCCGCGGTCAAGCCGCGGGATGACAAAAGTGCTTAATTTTTTTGCAAAAATTCTGTTTTATTTTACTGTATTCCAATTTTCCTCCTCTGTCATCCCGGTGCTTGACACCGGGACCCAGGTTTGGCCAATAAAACAATACCATCCCCAAACGGGGATGGTATCTAAGGAAGGAACTGAAATTCTATATCACTTTAACCCAAATGAAGTAATATAGTTAAACGAAATACCCATGATTAAATTACTGCCATAGACATCAACACCACGGGCGCGGGCACGACGATACTGCACATACGGCCCCATCGTCAAATCACCCCACAAATTTGTATCCATGCGCACAACCGCGCTAAGATCGCGTTCCAAATCGGTCGGCACGAATTCAGAATAAGACAAATATTCACGATAATATCCATTGGTGGATAACTTTACCCCTTCGCGCACCTGATATTCCAAACGCCAACCAACCTCGGCGGCCAATTTACTGGTCTGTTCGCCGGCATAGGTAAAATCATATTCATACACACCGGTCAAATACAAACTCTTGATTATTTCATTGTCAAACAAAGATAAACCGGCATTTGCACGAATAATATTTTGGCGCGGGGTATCACCGGCGGTTTTAAATTCGGTATCATATGCTGCACGTACAGTTGGCCCAAATTTAAAGCCTGATGCCTCCCAACACGCATATGACAAATTAGAGCTTAACAAAATATCATCGGCGTTTTCACTGACCGTTTCGGGCGCATTGTATGGCTTTAACTTGGTTTCACCATATTCCATAAACAGCGAATTATCCCATTGCAATCTGTCCTTGTTATATTCCAGGGCGGTATCAAAAATCCCCTTGATAAAATCTTGGGAATCTGCCTTTAATGCGGATACGGGCGAATCCTG
The DNA here is from genome assembly GCA_045536625.1 of Candidatus Enterousia sp. Classification (GTDB taxonomy): domain Bacteria; phylum Pseudomonadota; class Alphaproteobacteria; order Rs-D84; family Rs-D84; genus Enterousia. Next base: position 17,851 of record JAZSNY010000012.1, on the reverse strand, counting down.
GTAATCCGCGGAATTACGCACCTGGGTCTTGGACCACTCTAACCCAATTCTGCGCACATTTAACACCAAATCCGTTTTTGCATCATCTGCGACCGCCAAACCCGGCAGAATTGCCGCAATTAAAAACATAGATACTTTTTTCATTTCACACCCCTGATACTATACTATTTCCAAATTTTTAATACGCCATCCTGATTTGCATATCGCCACCCCGATTCACGTATGGCGATGGTAAAGGCACCACGAACCGACGACGGCAATTCCAACAGCGCCGTATTTCCCGTCATAGACTTGGTCCCCAAATCAAAATTTTCATTTCGCGCAATTCGATTTAAATCCGCCCAATTTTTCACCGCATCGGACATATTAACCGATACAATAAATACATCACGCACCACGCCATCGGGCACCCAATGCTGTACCCCCGCCCCCGTCAACCAAGAACGCACCGCCGCATCATCCAACACCATGGTTATATTCGCAGAATACGTTGTATCCGATGTTTGTTCCCCATCAATCGACGATGCGGAAACCAAATTTGCCAAATCCGAACTTTTTGAATTTTTCATCAAATCACGCAATGCATTTACATCCACATATTGCCGCAATGCATCAAACACGATTTGACGTCGTGCCTCGTCAAAGGCCATATTTTTGGCCGTCGTGGCGGTATCACTGGTAACATTAACGGACGCCCGCCCATGCAGGGTGGCGGCATACCCGCCCCCCACAAGGAACAAACAAACCAATCCAAAAATAAAAGATTTCAACACACTCATAACCCAATCATCAGAACTTTGCATTTATCCCAACACGAATCCCCATTGATTTATAGAAAGATTCTATTTCACCACCTGCCTTGCAGACCCAACCCGGACATTCCTGTTCCAGGGCAACAATATTTTTGGCAATCGTATCTTCCTGTAACATAGCATCTTCGTCGCCACCATACAGGTTATTTAATCTGTCATTATATATACCCATATAGTATTCTTCGCTTAAATACGTTTCCGCATCTGCATCGGACACCGTATAGTAATCATAGGTCAGACCAATCGACAATGCAACCGTATCTGTAATCGCGGTCGACCAATTCGCCCCCATACCCAAATGGAACGCACCACCAACACCCGCGGTATCTTCCACCGACTTTGGATGTTGCCAGTCAAAACGGTACGGCTGATCCCCGGTTGCGGTGTATGACGGCAATCCCAATTCCACAAAGGCATTAACCGCATTATTCTGATTAATATCATACAACATATCCAACGCCAAATATGGCCCCGACCAAGTTACTTCGTATTTATGACTGATTCCCGGCTGACCATAATAATATGTACCACCCGTATTTACAAATTCATAGCCACTGGGCACCTGAATTTCATCGTTTAAATCAATCGAACCATCACCATTTGTATCCCCACGCGTTGCCAGGAACTGGTTCCCCGCATTATCATAAAATATCAGAACCGGATCACACTGCACTTCATCACTGCCGGGCACGGTTATACACCCACCCGCGCCATCATAGACATCAACCGACAATCCATGATTGTTATGCGTTTCCAATTCATATTTTAAATATCGCCACCCAATCGACGGTGTAACCTTTAAATTCCCCCACTTAAAGAAATCTTTTAACCCAAACGCGGCATTAAATTCCATCATGCTGCCATCCTTGGACGTACCAATCGACAAAGCGTTACCAATCTGATTTCCCAAAACCTTATCCACAACGCCATCACCGGTATTATCTTCACCCCATTCGGTCACAAAATATCCACCATTGGTAATATCATCGTCAATCATGGTTGACTCGCCGGCCTGCATGCCGTACTTGAATCCACCAACAATCTGCATCGCGGTATTTCCCGCATTAAATACATAGCCGGCATTAACATCAAATACGTTCCAATCAATATTATCATAATGCAATATAGACTGCGATTCCTTCATTTCGAATTGCCACATAGATGTCTGACGTGACAGCCCCGCCCCCAGGCTGAATCCGTTCTTGCTGGAACCTGTTGCCGCGACTTGTTGGGCCGGTTGCGCGGTCTGACGCGCACTTTGCCCATAGCGTGCGGTCGAATACCGCACATTTGAATTGGAATAGACACCCGATGTGGATGCCGCCCCACGATTATATGCGCCCCCCTGGGTATACCCGGTCGTGGTGCGGGCACGTTGACTGTATGATTGTTGCGAATAACGTGCGGTCTGTGGTGACTGATACGTAGTGCCGTTAAAATATGTTCCGGCCGCATTTGCCAACACCGGCACGAACGCGAACAAAGAACAATTCAATAAAATCTTCGACAACATTTTCATTGGTAAATCCTTCCTGTAAAAATCTTTAAAATGATTTTATCATAAAAAGTGTTGAAAAACAAATCCCAACTTGATAAAAATATATGGCACTTTGATGCGACCATGGCGGAACTGGTAGACGCACAGCACTAAGGATGCTGTGGGGCAACCCGTGGGGGTTCGATTCCCCCTGGTCGCACCAAAACTTTATTTATTTTCCACTTGCCCGTGTTTTCAAAAATTTGCTAACATCCCTGTATCAAGGATGAAGGGAATTAAACTGCTTTTTGCTGTATGCCTTGCGCCGCTTGTATTTCAAACGGCGACGGCGGACGTTACCCCAAACACGACACGCACGGCCAATCGGCGTACCACGGCCGTAACCACCACAAACCCAAGACGTGGCACCGCCGTTACAACACGCGATACGGTTACCCAACGTGGCACCACCGCCCGTTCCCGCACGGCCACAACACGCACGCGCAACACATCTGCGAAAAACGTATCGGCCCGCACGACCACAACACCAACAATATCACACCCGACATCAACCAATACGCGCACCGGTGGCACGACGCCCCGCCCCGCGGTTGCCCGCACATCTGTTACCACCCGGTCTTTGTCACCTGCAATGCGTACACGGGCGGCTGACGCGAATGTTGTTACACGCGACGAAATAATATCCCGCGATTACAAGAAATGCCGCACGGTATTTTACGACTGTATGGATGAATTTTGTGCAAACAAGGACAGCGACCTAAAACGTTGCGCATGTTCAACACGAATCAATGAATTTCGCGGCAACAAAGAAAACCTTGCCATGGTTGAAGAAAAACTGTTGGATTTTGGGCAACGATTATTAACGGTCAGCATGGACAAAGAAGATGCCGCCGCACTGAACGTTGCCACCGAAGGAGAATTGGCCTTTAATCAAAAAGATACGTCGCAATCAAAAAAGATGTTGGACGAAATTGCAAAAAAATTGAATACCAGTTTTGACGACAGTAATTTCGACCAGGGATTAAATGCGATATCCCTGTCACTGAACCCAGATGCGGCCTTTGACTCGCTTGACCCCACTGCGGGGGCATCAACCACGACCAAGTCTGGCACGGCATTGTATTCTGCGTCCCTGCCCATATGTCGTGAAATGGCAATGGAATTTTGTTCCACCGAAGAATTGGCAATCGCCGAAGGCGGATATCAAATGATGATTGAACAGGATTGCAACACCGTAAAAAAATCATATCAAACCCAGGCGGACCAGGCCCGCACCAAAGTATTTGAAAGTGGCGCCCTGTTGGATATGTCCCGCCTTAACGTGCACCAGGAACGCAATTCCGACGATATTTTAACATGTAAAAACAAGATGTTAACAATGCTGACCGATTCGACCGTATGCGGCACCAACATGGAAAAATGTTTGGATACATCTGGTCAATACATTGATCCAACCACGGGCGAGGCATTCTTGACAACAAACCTGTCGAACCTGGCGACATTGATAACACGTCCAACCCGTAACGAAACATGGTCGGAAAAAAACACACGCTATGTCAGCTTTTTAAACAGCAAAAAGAAATTCCTGGAACCCGCCATGGAAAAGTGCCAGGATATCGCCGACACCGTATGGACATCATTTATCGAAGACGCACTTTCACAAATCAAAATTGCCCAGGACGCAAAACTGGAATCTGTACGCCAATCGTGCACGACCCTGGTTGCCCAGTGTACAAACGACGCCCTGAAATCAATCGAAGATTTTGATGCACGCGCAATATCTATTTTTGGAATCAACGCCGACAAAACGGCAAACGCCATGTGCGCCGATATAAAAAGCACGTGTACGGCCCTGTTCCGTGCAACTGACACCAAATCAGACACACCGGAATGGGAAAGCGGCATAAACGAAATAACCAATCAAAAAACATACGAAACAATTTTGTCCACCTGTCGCGAAGTTGGCCGCAACTGCATCATCCAGGCATGCACATCCATCACGGGCAATTTTGGTCTGTGCGAAAACATTGACACATCTATTAACCGTAAAGCCATTGTAAACCGTACCGCATGTTGGGACGAAGTTGTGGAATGCGTGGCCAGTGCTGGCACAGAAAACATCAAACAAATCATGGCACAACAGGGTCGCATCGCAACCGCAACCAGTGGCGACTTATATACCAACCTATATAATATCAGCAGACCCAAGGAAACAACCGAACAAACTATTTACGACATCTGTACCGCAGATAATGATATATGCGTGGCCACCGAAACACCGGAATGTCAAATTTGTCGTATTGCGGAACAGATTTGGGGCAACTGTGACAAAGCCCCCACAGATAACACCAGTATAATCTTGGGAACACATATCACCGATACCGACACACTGTTAACATGGTTTGCAAAAAACACCGGCACCACCAACATCGCCGGTAACTGTCGCAGTACAAAATGCCCCCCGGGAAAGCGCGAAGATAAAAACACCCACCTTTGTGCAGACGAATCCCAGTATAGCAGCGATGGAGAACTTTGCCCCACTGAAAGTGGCTACCGGATCACTGTTACAGAAACCGGCATAACCAACTGTTGCAATAACAATGCGACAAAAATACCCCACACGGCCATATGCTGTCGAAATGCGACGAGCACGCTTATATCCGACCCATTTTTCCCAACGAATGACAGCTCGTTAGTTTCGGGAACGATTTGTGCCCCGAATGCCGCCGATTCGCAAATTGCAACAACATATACTGCCAAATACGCCCCTAGCGACACAGAAAACTATACAAACTATAAATACACCCTGATATGTGTCAACGGTACAATCCATGTGTCTGATATCAACAACCCGACGGATACTTTCCCAGCGGGCCAGAATCTGGATTGCAGTGGCGAATATTTCCTGATTGATGAAGCGGGGCATTACCTGAATCCATCGGACATTAGGGGCAATTCTGTGAACACGCATACCGTAACCAACTACTATATACAGGACGGAAATACAAAATGCGAATATCACCACGAAACGAATGAATGGTATATAAACGGTGACCAAGAGCAAAAATGCATCACCCCACAATCATGGCAGGTAGAATTTAAATAACACCACAGGCACAATAATGAAATATAAAATTTTTAAAACCCTTTTTGTTTTCGCCATATTATTTGGAAACATTGCCCCCACCCAGGCGATGACCTTGAAAGAGTATTGGGCCGCTACTGACGATGAATGGAACGTTTGGTACGACGATGGTTATTATAGCATATACAATATAGACTGTTCTGATTCCCAATATGAGAAAAACCCATGTTGCCAATTTCTTGACGACAATTTAAAAACATCTGAAAACGCAAAAAAAATTTATATTGAGGCAATTTATGATTCCACCATAACAAGCCAAGAAGACGCAGAAGAAGCAACCCCAAAAGAATGCAGGTATGCAAGCAATCACTGCTATTCATGCAAATTATCCATAAACAGCAATAACAAAATAACCGGCAACTGTTTAATCACAAGTTATGAAGAAACATCCGCGGTAACCTGTCCCAATAATTTCGAAAATTACGCATATTGTGACGAAGAACAACCAAACCAAGTATCTACCATTGAAGATATAGATGTTACAACATTTGCTGATGTCTGCTATTGCGACGACGAAAACGCATTCATGATGGCGGACAACTACTGCTGTCCTGATAATGCAACATGCACCGATAACGGGGACAACGCCCCAACAATACAGTGCAACGCGGGATATTATGAAACCACAAACCAAAAAACAGGCGCCACAATATGCAGCCCGTGTCCCACGGGGTACTATTGCCCCGACGGCACACAAACCAAATGCCCCGAACCATGGTCTCTCAGCGCCGCGGGTTCCGATGACATAAACGACTGTTACGTTACCCTGGTGTCTTCTGTTTCTTCTGACGGCCGGGAAGGTGCACTGCGATACATAGACAACAACAAAATAAAAACTATAAATGTCACCGATGCAATACCGAACACTACGGAGGCAAAGAACCTTCGTGGACATAAATATCCCGGTGGCCCAACCTATTACCCAAATACCGGAAAAGAAGAATGCCAATACGAGGCCGCAAATGAAGACACAGCACAGAATATAAAAATATGGTTGAAAGAGGCATGTCCACTGGCCACCCAAACCAACTCGGTAACAGATATACAAAACGACCCATCTTATAGAATTGGCACAATATGCCACGCCGAAGTAACCATAACAACCGCATGTGGCAAAATCCGCAAAGAAGCGGTCCCCTTGGACGACAGCAATAAAAAATATTTAACATACAAGGGTGGCGCAGAAGTAAATGGACATTTTTACCTGACCCTAGAACAGGGCCTGTATGCCGAAGATTTATTATCGGATAACTACTGTACATCCGGCACCGACAAAAAACAATTCTACCGAACCGCGTGGCCGTGCCCCGGGGGAAAATATTGCACAGGGTTCCCCAATGGCGCACCAAATTGTCCCGACGACGGAACAAATCCAACCATATTTCCCCCAACCGGCGATGTTGCCGCGGGATATTATTCCAACGGTGGCGCATACTCTGCAACCCCAACCGCCCCCGGTGACGGGTGTCTGTCCGGGCACCAATGTGGACAATGTCCGGCGGGCGCACAATCCAACGCCGGCGCGGACAGTTGTTCTACATGTTCGGACGGCACATATTCCAATGCATCGGGTGCCACCACGTGCAAAGACTGCGAGGCCGGTTATTATTGCACCAATGGCAACCGTTACACATGCCCCGCGGGTTCAACATCCGAAGCGGGTAAATCTGCAATAACCGACTGCTATATCAAGGGTGGCGAAGGTGGCACAAATTTCTGCGTGAATAATAATTGCTTTAACATACAAACAAATGTATTCCATAAATAACCATCCAATTAAAAAAACGCCCGGTTGGGCGTTTTTTAAAACAATTTAATCTCACCAATTACGCGCTTAATTAAATCCAACTGAACCGGGCCAAATTTTCCCAAAACCCAATCAGCGGGCGACATGGGTAATTCAAAGTCACGCGGATGTCCAATTCCAATTCTTATCCGGCGATATTCACGCCCCACATGTGCATCAATCGATCGAATTCCGTTGTGACCGGCACTGCCCCCACCGATTTTTTCGCGGCAATTTCCAACCGGAATATCCATATCATCATGGATTACAATTATATTTTCCAACGGCACACGATAAAAAGTCATCAATGCCCCAACCGCAACACCACTGTTATTCATAAAGGTTTGCGGTTTAACAAAAATTACACGTCGCCCATCAATATCTGCGCGCGCCGTCAATGCATCTTTTTCTTTTTTCCATGTAACGCCATCGCCCGCCAACGCATCCACCGCCATAAAGCCGACATTATGACGTGTGGTCGTATATTGCGCACCGGGATTGCCCAACCCAACAACCAAAAATGGTTTATTTTCTTGCATATTAAATACCCTTTTTTTATTATAATATCACACAAAGGAGAAAACATGAAAACAAAATCATTTGGTATTTTAACCGCAACCGCAATCATGTTAACGGCCGGCGCGGCGAACGCAAATCTCTTGTTCGATATTTATGCGGGTGGCACATATGGAATTGGTGGCCACACGTTATTTGTTGACGATGAACACATATCCAAATCTTCCCAAACATATGGCGCAATTTTGGGTATGGATATTCCAATGTTTCGTATTGAATTGGAATACAATTATTTGGACGCAGACAAAATTACAACCAACCTGGGGCTGGTTAACGCGTACTTTAAATTACCAACCCCGGTTTTCAAACCATACATTGGCGCGGGCATTGGGACAACCTTTTCCGGTAAATACAAACCAACAAATATGCCACATATCGATATGGACGACACCATGGCATACCAGGGAATGTTGGGCATAACATTGGATATACCGGTATTACCATTTAACATTGACGTCGAAGGTCGCGTTTTATATGCGCCGGACATGTTTGAAATCACAAACGAAAACGTTGATTTATTACAATACGAAGGCCGCGTAAAATTACGCTATGTATTTTAAAAGGCATAACATCGGGGGCACACGCCCCCAAATTTAACCCGGGAAGATATTCATATGTTGACATTAATTGATGGAAATTCGTTACTATTTCGTGCCTATTACGGCGTGCACAGTCGCCTGACCCGTTCGGATGGCACCCCAACGGGCGCGGTTTACGGATTTTTCAACATGATATTGCCAATATTATCCGCCGCCAAACCCGACGATGAATTCGTTTGTGTATTCGATGCATCACGCATCACCTTTCGCCAGGATATCTATCCCCAATACAAAATGAACCGTTCCGAAACACCCGCCGATCTGATTTCCCAGGGCCAAATGATACAAACCGGCCTGGGGGCGATTGGCATGCCGGTACTGTGTGTTCCCGGGGTCGAAGCAGACGATGTAATTGCAACCCTGGCCACAAAAAATTGCACACACGCATCCGCCACCCGCATTATCACCGGGGACAAGGATTTAATGCAACTGGTATCGGACTGTATATATTTATACGACGGCATGAAAAATCGTGAAATTCACGAACCGGACGTTATTGAAAAGTTCGGCGTTCCCCCAAATCGTGTCATTGACGTACAATCCCTGATGGGCGATTCGTCCGACAATGTACCGGGGGTCCCCGGCATTGGCCCGAAAAAGGCGGCCGAACTGATTGGCCAATTCGGCACATTGGATAACCTGTACGCAAATTTAGACGATGTCAAAAACGAACGCATACGTAACCTGTTGCGCGACAATCGCGAAATGGCCTATATATCCAAACGCCTGGTAACATTAAAAACGGATGTTGATTTATCAGAATTAAAACTGGTCCCCTTTGTGTTTAACACACCATCCGCATTGGATTTTGTAAAAAATCAACTGGAAAGCGCGTCCCTGGCGGCAAAAATAGAAAAACTATTTCCAATCGAAAAGTTTTCCACCCCCGCACCTGAATTTATATTTCCCGGCAACGCATGCCCCATACCAGATATCACCCCGGAATCCCCGGCGCCACAAAAAAAACGCGAATTCAAATACGAAACGATATCGGACACAGAATCCCTGGACAGATTTCTGGGAAAAATTGATAAAGTTTTGGCAATAGATACCGAAACAACGGGCCTGAATCCAATTTCTGATAAAATTGTTGGGATATCAATCGCCATTGATGACACACATGGCGCATACATCCCCCTTCGCCACCGCACAACATCCGGCGATTTATTTGTTGGGGATACACAGGCCCCAAATCAACCGACGATTGAATCTGTGTATGAAAGACTGTGGCCAGTATTAACAAACCCAAACATTATAAAAATTGGTCACAATCTGAAATACGACCTGCACATCATGGCAAACGAAGGGTGGGATGTATCAAAAATATCACCAATTGATGACACTATGCTGTTGTCTTATGCGTTACATGGAACCACACACGGTCATGGACTGGACGAATTGGCATTAAAATATTTGGGGCACGAAAACATAAAATTTTCATCCCTGTTCCCGCCCAAAACCCGCGACACAGACATGCATTTTGATGAACTGAACATATCTGATGCCACACCATACGCCGCCGAAGACGCATGCATATGTCGCGCACTATATGATTTAATGCGCCCAGAATTAAACGCAAAACCCGAATTACGCGAACTGTATGAAACATGTGATTTGCCACTGATGCCAATATTGATGAAAATCGAACGCCACGGCGTAATGGCGGACAAGAACAAATTAAACCAATTATCATCGGTGTTTCATTCCCAACTACAAACCCTGTCGGATGAAATTTGGCAACTGGCCGGGCACGAATTTAATATCGCCAGTCCCAAGCAACTGGGGACCATTTTGTTCGACGAATTAAACCTGCCGGCAAATAAAAAGCGTTCGACCGACGCGGATTCTTTGAACGAATTAATGGACGCGCATCCAATTATTGAAAAAATACTAAATTGGCGTTCTATTGCAAAACTTGCGGGAACATACGCGGACGCATTGCCGCACCAAATTGCCCCAGATGGTCGCATTCACACCACCTATTTACAGACCAGTACCAATACCGGTCGCCTGTCCAGTCGCGATCCAAACCTGCAAAACATACCCGTAAAAACCACACTGGGCGAAGAAATCAGAAAATGCTTTGTTGCACCATCTGGATACACACTTATATCCGTTGATTATTCGCAAATTCAACTGCGACTGTTGGCGGATATCGCCAATGTAAAAACATTTCGTGATACATTTATCAGTGGCGCCGACATCCACGAACAAACCGCCCGCCGGATATTTAACATACCAGCCGATCAACCCGTCCCACGCGAACTGCGCCGTGCGGCCAAAACGGTAAATTTTTCAATAATATATGGAATATCTTCATTTGGGCTGGCCGCCCAACTGGGGGTATCACGTGTTGAGGCCAAAAATATCATAGATTCATATATGGCGGGATTACCTGAAATTGGCGAATACATTGAACGAACTAAAAAATTTGCGATCGAACACGCATGTGTATTCACCCCGTGGGGCCGTCGCATAGAATTACCCGAAATACGAAACCCACGACTGCGTGCATACGCATTGCGTGCGGCAATTAACGCCCCAATCCAGGGATTCGAAGCGGACCTGATGCGTCGTGCCATGGTAAACATAGACAAAACAATCATGCAACCAAACGCACAAACGATTCGCATGATTATGCAGGTACACGACGAAATGGTATTTGAATGCAAAACCGAATTTGCCACAGAATTTGCAAACAAAATAAAACACGCGATGGAACACGTTACACAACTGTCCATCCCGCTGGTTGCGGAATATACCATTTCACCCGTGTGGGGAAAATAAGAAAACCGCCCATTGGGCGGTTAATTTTTACGCGGCTTTCTTGGCCTCTTTGGCCTCCTTCATAACCTCGACCGGGGACTTTTTGCCCAACACCACATCCGCATCTATGACAATTTCCGCCAAATCGTCTTTGTCGGGCGCATCAAACATTGGTTGCATTAACACACGTTCCAGGATACTGCGCAGACCACGCGCCCCCGTTTTACGGGCAACCGCCATCTTTGCAATTTCACGCAACCCGTCTTCGGTAATGTTCAATTTGACATTATCCATTTCCAGCATTGCGGCAAACTGCTTTACAACCGCATTTTTCGGTTCGGTCAAAATTTTTACCAACGCATCTTCATCCAATTCTTGTAATGTTGTAATAACCGGTAAACGACCGATTAATTCCGGGATGATACCAAACTTTACCAAATCTTCGGGTTCAACATCTTTCAAGAAATTCTTGTTTTTGCGTTCTTCGGCCGATTCGACATGCGCACCAAACCCAATTCCGCGCCTTTCACATGTACGATTACCAATAATCTTGTTTAAACCATCAAAGGCCCCACCACAGATAAATAAGATTTTGCTGGTATCTAATTGAACTGTGGCCTCGCCCGGGTGCTTGCGTCCGGCGCCACCGGCGGGTACATTTGCAACCGTACCTTCGATTAATTTTAACAAAGCCTGTTGCACACCTTCACCCGATACGTCACGTGTCAAAGATGGATTTTCAGACTTTCTGGAAATCTTATCAATTTCATCAATATAGATAATACCACGCCCGGCACGTTCTACATCAAAGTTCGCATTTTGTAACAAACGCGTCAAAACACTTTCCACATCATCACCGACATATCCGGCCTCGGTCAGGGTTGTTGCATCTGCAATAGCAAAAGGCACATCCAAAATCCGCGCCAATGTCTGTGCGAACAAAGTCTTACCGGTTCCCGTTGAACCAATCAACAACACATTAGACTTTTGGATTTCGACATTCGACGTTACCGCGACATTATGACGTTTGTAATGGTTATAAACCGCCACCGACAAGGTACGCTTTGCCGTATCCTGGCCAATAATATATTCATTCAAGAAATTATAAATCTGTGATGGCGTTGGCAGTTTAGATGCATCTTTACTAACCTCGCGACGATTATCATCGGCCATAATGTCATTACACAGATTGATACACTCGTCACAAATGCAAACATTACGACCACTGACCAATTTTTTTACTTCATAAACCGCCTTGCCACAGAAACTGCAAAATTGCTGATTATTTTCTGTTTGTGGTGTTGATTTATCTTCACTCATACCCAAAATCCCTGTGCTGTAATTATTTACGTTCCAAGATACCGTCAATCAGTCCGAAATCTTTGGCCTCGGCCGGGCACATCCAGTTATCACGTTCCATTGCCTCAAACAGTTCTTTTTCCTTGCGCCCTGTAAATTCGGACATTTGTTTAATTAATGTTTTTTTATTTTTTTGATATTGGGTCATTTGGATTTCCATATCGGTAATCTGTCCCTGGGCGCCGGCCAAAGGCTGATGAATCATAATTTGGGTATTCGGTAAAACGAATCGTTTTCCCTTTTCACCTGCTGCCAGCAACACCGACCCCATCGACGCAACCAATCCCATACCGATTGTTGATACCGGTGCCTTGATATATTGCATAGTGTCCATAATTGCCCAACCGGCGGATACATCGCCCCCCGGACTGTTGATATACATAGAAATATCTGCATTTGGATTTTCGGATTCCAGGAACAGCAACTGTGCCACAATACTGTTTGCCATTGTTGGTTCAATCTGTCCATTAACCATAATAATACGATCGCGCAACAGGCGCGAATAAATATCAAACGAACGTTCACCACGTGGTGATTCTTCTATAACCATTGGAATTAATGCCATAATACAAATCCTTTTACTATCTGTGAAATTATACCACAATAAAACCCGATTCGCGAATTTATGATATATATAGAAAAAAATTCGAAAAAAGCAACCCCAAGAAACCTTGACAAACAAATTTTTTTTATTATCCTAACCAACACCATGCAAGAACACACACCCGCATTTTATGATTTGGAATTATATCGTGCCAAACTTGCATACGAAATGGCGCACAGTCGTCTGATCTTTGAACAACAAAACCATCGGCAACACTCTATCGAGACCGAAACACATTATATAAATACATTTCAAGACTATATTTTGGCCACCCAGAACACAAACACACGCGCATCAGATAACGTTCAATATATTTATAAACAAGCATACAGGAACGCAAAACAAAAACGCCCCACCCCATTTCAAAGACTGTTGCAATTCTTTCGATAAAAAAACGCCCGATTGGGCGTTTTGATTTTTGGTATCGGGATAATTATTTATCCAAAGCGGCTTTGATTTGTTCGGCCGGAATTGCACCCGGGAATGCTTCTTCACCGATAATCAAGAACGGGGTACCTGTGATTTCAAAACGATTCGCCAGGTCACGAACATTTGTCAATTCACGCGCCACAACATCGCCCTTCATATCTTCTTTCAATTTTGCGGTATCCAAACCTGCTTCTTCTGCAAATTTCATCAGGTTCTTTTCAATCGCCGCGGCCATTTTATCCTGGTCATCAATTTTACCTTCTGGGCGATATTCACGTGTCATAACCATATCTGCAAATTTCGCAGCCTTGGCCGGATCCTGGATTTTCGCAGCAATCATTGCACGTGCCGGGCCATCAGACATCACACCATGAATTGAAAAGTTTTTCATAACAACACGCACGTCATCACGTTCCGCCAAAACGGAATCCAATTCACCGTGTACACGACGGCAATAACCACACGAAGCCGCGGTCCAAACATAGATTGTCTTTTCCGCTTCTGGGTTACCCAAAACCGGTGCATCTGCAATCATTTCATCCGCATGTTTACGCACATAGTCACGAACGGCCTTGTTCTTTTCGGCGTTCAGTTGTTCCTGCATTGATTCAACCATTTCCTGAATTATCGCAGGATTTACACTTGTCAAATAATATGGCATATACAGACGGCAAACACTGCCTGCGACCATAATAATTGCAATAACTTTGATTGCTTTTTTCACCAACACTGCACCCATGGCCGGTTTTTTTGCATCATGTTTCAACATCATGCCACCGAACATGTACAATGCGATACCCAGTACCAGTACCAAGATTGTCCAAGTCATGATTTTCTCCTTCTTCTGTTGAACTGAGACTACCATAGCAAAATAAAAAAAAATCGCAAGGAATAAATGTGCAAAAATCAATCAAAATTTAGCATTTTTCGCATCACCGGCATTTGTGTTCCCTGTTGGTCGCACACCCGGTCCAAAAATCGCAATGTCACCGCCGGTGTCAATGGCAATTTATACAATTTATCTATGTACGGGGCGGCACATTTCACACATACCGCCCGCCCCGTCTTGGGCGACAGGTATTGCAACCCCTGCGTCACGCCACAGCCCGAACACCGCGACAAATCCAGCGCATATCCCAATTCACGCAACAGGGCCACCTCCCACCCCAGGTATGCGGCCACATCACCACCCCCCAACGCACACATCAGTTTCAGCGTTTCATCATATAAATCACCGTACGCTTCGCGTTCCGGCAACAGTCCCGCCAATATGTCAAAAGCAGCATTCATACATGCTATTGCGCCTTGATTCAAAAAAATTGGTGCGGCCATGTTTTTTTCTGCCTCCCAGTGAAAAGTACCCAACTGGGAATCCAAACGTGCGTTCCACGAAAAAATTCCAACCTGACCGACCAATGGACGATTTTTTTTTGCAATAACCCCCGCCCGCAACACCCCGGACAGCAAACCAAAATCACGGGAAAAGATTCGCGCAATCGCATCCCTTTCGTTTAATGGCCGCATCCCAATTAAGATTCCACATGATTCCAACTTCATACAATACATGGTATCCATGCGAATAAAACATTTCAACAATATTCCCCCATCCATACTAAGAAATATCATCCCGGTGCTTGTTTATCTTCTTATTGTCATCCCGCGGCTTGACCGCGGGACCCAGGTCATATTTTATCCTTTTTGTCATCCCGCGGCTTGTTTATCTTCTTATTGTCATCCCGTGGCTTGACCACGGGACCCAGGTTTGTTTTTTACATAAAAAGTTTTGTCATCCCCGCGACGGCGGGGACAGGGACCATAAAAATTATCAAACATTCGCACGCGTTTCACGCGTATTACCTGGGTTCCGGGGTCAAGCCCCGGAATGACAGAATTTTTTTTTGCAAAAATTCTGTTCTAATTTACTGTATTGCAATTTCCCCACTTTGTCATCCCGTGGCTTGTTTGGGCCCCGCAAAAATGTAAGAACATTTTTGTGGGTAAATCCCACGGGACCCAGGTTATATTTTATCCTTTTTGTCATCCCGGTGCTTGACACCGGGACCCAGGTTATACATCCACTTTATCATCCCACGCCCCAGTTCCATGCCACGACATGCCGGGAAATTTCCCTTTTTAGATTATACGTTTTGGCCCACTTTAACAATCCATTAACGGCGGCCAAACAGGACCGCCGTGACACACAAGATAAATATTTTTTATTAATCCCAAAATCCCGCATTCGATTCCTGACCTTTTTCACCGTTTTACGGCGCAGCACAATAAAATCACGAAACAACCTGAACCCAACAAACGCCATACCATTTGCCAATCGAACATTTGCACGCGACAACCGCAGATTCAATTTCGCATCCAAAAATTCGGCAATTTGTACCTTGGCCATGGTTAAAAACCGCTTGTCATCATGAAACACACAGAAATCATCGCTGTACCGCAGATAATTTTTCGCCCCCAACACATGTTTAACAAATAAATCCAATTCGGTCAGATACAAATTCCCCATCCACTGACTGGTCAAATTACCGATTGGCAAATTTTTTCCCCCATCTATTGAAAAAATAATCCTGCGCAATAACCCCAGGATTTTTCTGTCATGGATTTTTTTTGAAATAACATTCATCATAATATTGTGGTCAATACTGGGATAAAATTTCCGCACATCACATTGCAAGACATATTTATTTTTTTTCACAAACAGCATTGCCCGTTGCACTGCACTGTGAATTCCGCGCCCGGGGATACAGGCATATGAATCGCGGATAAATCGTGTTTGCCATAATGGCGCCAAAACATTTATCAATGCGTGATGCACGATATGGTCGGGATACAGTGGCAATTCATAGATTTCGCGTTTTTTTGGCTCAAACACGAAATAGGTACGATATCGCGACACACGAAACCTGTTATGAATTAAATCATCGCGCAACTTTTTCATCAGCGCATCTTTATTTTGCAAGAACAGCTTGGTTTGTGGTTTATTTTTTTTACTTTTGACGGCCTTTTTCACGGCCATTTCCAGGTTTTCCGGGGAAATAAATTGTTCCCATAAATTTTTATAAGTTTTCATTTTTTTCCCCCCCCTTTTTTTTATTATGACAAAGAATAATAACGATCTATTTTCACGACGGTTCCGCGAAAGGGTAATTTATCGCGCGAACTTTGCATTTGGTCAATTAAAACACCGGACCCGGTAAAGACGACATAAACCTTGTCCTGCATTACGAATTGAATTTGCAGACATTTGCCATCAGGTCTTTTTTTTGAATTAGTGATTCTGAAATCGACGACCAATATTTCCCGATTTAAAATTTCATCCAGTCTTTTTTTATCCCCGGGCATTGGCAACTTGTCATGCGCGAATTCCGAAAAAGCATGACATTGTTCCGAATTTATTTTCGAAATATCGGCCAGAATCATTGTATTTTCCCCCCCTCCTTGGGCGTATATAGATTCATAAATTGGATATCCGGGACCGTCACCACGATACTGAACCGGTTACCAGTCCAGATATCCCCTGCGTTCTTAGTTTGGACAAAGGATTAAACCAATGTCGCTGGCAAATCGCCCCGCCTTGATGTGTCAGGCACAGAAACAGATATGACATCCAACATATCTGAAAAGTGGAATCCACTTTGTCCTTGCAGGCTAGCGAAACTGATACCCCGATGTGTGATAAAATCACACACCCCCTTCACCCAGGAGCCGACCGACCCGAACAACCCAGACCGCAAAGCGGCGTTGTTCTGGGCGTTGTTACCGCAGTTGTTCGCACAGTTAGACGTACAGTCCGAAACGGAGTTCGAATTCTGGAACACCCAACGGGAAGACGCGCACATCATACCACGTACAACATTACGGCGATCCGCCAACATCGTCCATTTAACCGATGCAACCAACATCCACTGCTTGTTGCATCGTTCACATGGTCCCAACCGCACGGGGTGACAATCTGGATGTGGGATTTACCAAATTGTCACCCCGTGCGGTGCTTTTCCCGCGCCATCGCCCCACATACCATGTGTGACGATGGCGCGGTTTTTCCGGCCCGACAATGTCGGGCAACCCATGCCAAAAATAAATTTTTGCCATGGGACCCGGGCACATCATTTGCCGACCGACCCGAACAACCCAGACCGCAAAGCGGCGCTGAGCCGGGCGTCGCTACCGCAGTCGCTCGCACAGTGGGACGTACAGTCCGAAACGGAGCGCGAATTCCGGAACACCAAACGGGAAGACGCGGGGTGTGTCATTTTACACCA